>CAMPGU010000076.1 GCA_946885645.1 uncultured Haloferula sp. | reverse complement strand
GTCAACTCCATCGCCCGCTGGCGTTCGAATGGACGGTGGGAGGTGTATTCGTAGGCATCCGGCGCATCGATCATCACCTCCACGGGAGAGGGAAAGTAGTTGTGCACGCCGGAGCAGGTGAATTTTCCGGCGGCGTAGGCTTTCCGGATGCCCGGAAGCTTCGTGATGGTCATACCGTGCGAGAGCTCGATGTTGGAAAAGCCGAGCGCGACGATCTCGTCGATCATCGCCTCGCCGTCGTGATGACGGGAGTTGTTCCAGCAGGTGGAAAAGGCGAGCACGGCGGAAGCCTCCGATGCCGCACGAATGCTGCCAAGCCCCAAAGGCAGACGGCCGCGTTACTCCTCGTCCCGCTTCTTCTTCTCGTCTCCTGCGATCAGGAATACGATTTCGCCCTTCGGCGGGTGCGCCTTGAAATGGGCGAGCAACTCCTCTGCGGTGCCCCGATGATAGGTCTCGAATTTCTTGGTCAGCTCCCGCGCCACGCAACAAGGCGCGGCGGGATGCTTTTCCGCCAGCAGTTCCAAGGTCGAAAGCAGGCGGTGGGGCGATTCAAAGAAGATGCTCGTTCCTTCCGTCGCCAGCGAGCTCTCCAGAATGCCGAGGCGCCTGCCTTTTTTGATCGGAAGGAAGCCAAGGAAGCGGAAGGCATGGACGGGAAAGCCGGATCCTACCAGCGCGGTGAGCACCGCGGACGGACCGGGCAGGACCTCGCAGGGAATGCCGTGTTCGATGCAGGCCTGCACGACCCGGTAGCCGGGATCGGAAACGGCAGGCATCCCGGCATCCGTGACCACCGCGATGGTTTCTCCCGCCCGCGCCGCATCCAGCAGTTCCGGCAGGCGCCGGGCCTCGTTGTGATCGTGGAGTGAAACAAGCGGCTTCCCGGAGATCCCTAGCTTTGAAAGGAGGGGCGAGGAATGGCGTGTATCCTCGCAGGCGATGCGGTCCGCCTCCTTCAGCACCTCGATCGCACGCAGCGTGATATCGCCCATGTTGCCGATCGGCGTGGGAACGAGCACGAAGCGGCCGGATTCGCTCATGGAAAGAGAGTGTCGGGAAAACAGCGGGAGGTGGAGCGCGGCTCGCCGCTTGCTACCGCCTTAGAACCCGTTGGCGAGCTTCGACACCATCGACTCGGAAGCGCGCTGGAGCGCATCCGGCAGGGCGTTGGTGCGGGAGGTCTGGAGGTTCGAGTCCACGAAGAAGCGGCTGGTGCCGGTCGAGATGCCGGATGCCAGCGTCTTGGCGGGATTCTTGGCGTCCTTCAGCGTCCACGTGAGGGTGACGGTATTCTGGAGCTCCTCCGGGCGGAGCGTGTCGAGACGCGCGGTGCGCAGCGCCATGTAATCGATCGTGCGGACGGTGCCTTCGAGCACGGCGTCCGCCTTGTCCAGCGAGGTGATGCGGTAGGTGCCGTCCTGCACCATTGCGTCGGCGGCAGCACTGGTAGCCAGCGCTTCGGCGCGGGGATGAAGCGTGTCGTTGTGGAACATCGGGATCGTGATGTTCTTCACGTCGCGCAGCACGGCCGGCTTCGCGCCGCCCAGTTGGTAGCCGGTGCAGGAAGCGGTCGCGAGAACGACGAGGGGCAGGAGACAAGCAAGGCGCATGAAAGGTGCGGTGGGGAAAGCGGTTCAGTTGCCGAGCGCGGCGATGCGGGCCTTTGCCTTGTCGTGAAGCGCGCCGGATTTGGCCTTGTTCACGACTTCCTCGTAGTAAAAGCGGGCTGAGCCTGTATCGCCCTTGCGTTCGTAGAATTCGGCGATTTCAAAGGAGCGCTCGATATCCTGACCGCCGATGTTGGCGATGAGCTTCCGGGCCTCGCTGTTCCGGCCGTGGCCGGGATACTGGCGGACGTAGTCCTGGAGCGCCTCGCGCGCGCGGTCGAGGTTCGCCTGGTCCTGATTGCCGCGGCGGGCTTCATCGAGCAGGATCTTCCCGATGCGGAATTGCGCTTCGGGAGCCTCCTTGCTGTCCGGGAATTCCACGACCAGTTCCTTGTAGGCTGCGATCGCCTTGGAAGCGCCGCTGGTGTTGCCTTGGCTTTCCCATACTTCGCCGATGGTGAATTGGGCCTTGGAAGCGGCGGGGGAGCGCGGGGCGTTCGCCCGCACCTTGGCCAGCATATCGGTGATCTTTTCGTCCGAAATCGACGCTTTCAGGCCCAGGAAGCTGGTCTTCACGTGGCCGTCCGCCGCGGATTGAGCCATGCTGGCCTGCCGGCTGAGGGCTTGTTCGTAGAGACCGCTGCTGTTGTAGCGGGTCAGGAATTCCTGATAGGCGTCGAAAGCCTTGCGGACCTCGCCCTCCTGCTCCAGCAGCTCTCCCTGGCGAAAGCGGGCCTCCGGCGCGCGCGTTGAAAGCGGCATCTCGTCCGCGAGGGTGTCGTACAGTTTGATCGCCTTTTTCCGGTTGCCGGAACTCTCGGCCGCCTTGGCCTGGCCATAGACCGCCTCCGCGCGCTCGTTATTGGGGGCGGTGGAGCCTACGAGCGGCGGGAGGTCGGCGTCGTCGCCACAGGACGCGAGAAAGGCCGCCAAAACGGGTAGGACGAAGCGCTGGAATCGCATAAGGGGAAAATAGGAAGGGTGGAAAGGATGCGGGAAGCGAAAACCACGCGGCACGGGTCAGGAAGCGCCCAGTTCCGCGGAGCGGCGGGCGGCGGAATGGACGGCTTCGATGAAGGCGGAGCGCATGCCGTGGCGCTCCAGCTCTGCCAAGCCTGCAATGGTAGTGCCGCCGGGAGAAGCCACCATGTCCTTGAGGACCCCGGGGTGCAGGCCGGTGTCGAGCACCATCGCGGCAGCCCCCAGCACGGTCTGCGCCGCCAGCTTCAGAGCCTCGGCACGGGGCAGGCCGGCCCGCACGCCGCCATCGGCCATCGCCTCGATCATCACGTAAACGAAGGCGGGACCGCTGCCGGAGAGTCCGGTGACGGCGTCCATCAGGGATTCCGGGAGCTCGACCGCCAGCCCCACGGAGCCGAGCAGCAGGCGTGCGGATTCGGCATCCATGGAGCTCGCGTCTTTTCCACGGCAGAAAGCGGCTGCCCCCTTGCCCACGAGTGCGGGGGTATTCGGCATACAGCGGATCACCCGCACCCCGGCAGGCACCCGTGCCTCCAGCCACGCCGTGGTCAAACCGGCGGCGACGGAGATCACCAGTGAATCCCGCGCGGGCAGCCAGCCGAGCGCCGCTTCCGCGTGCTGGGGCTTCGTGCAGAGGAGATAGGTATCTGCCTCCAGGGCACCGATGGTATCGACCACCGCCGCGCCGGTGGCTTCGGCAAAGGCTTTTCCGGCTTCCGGCGAAGCGTCGCAGCCGCTCACCTGCCCGGCTCCAATGGCACCGGAACGGATGGCGCCCTCTACCAGGGCACTGCCCATTTTCCCGCAGCCGATCACACCGAGTTTCATGCCGCGGCAGACTAGGAGGGAGGAAGGGCGGGCGGCGAGCGTCATTTTTCGCCTCCAGGACGAGCGGAGGCCATGGATGAAAAACTGAAAAGCATCCCGGATCATGGGGCCGCCGTCATTTTACTTGAGGGTCTGCGAACGGGGGACATCGTCGGCGCATGAGATACCTCATGGCGGTTTTCGCCTCACTCGGTTTGGCGGCGGCAGCGGAAGACGAGACCGTTCCCGCGGTGGAGGCCGTGATCTCGAGCCGCGTGGCAGCCCTGCCGGAACCGACTCCCGTGCCGATCCCGAAAGGGCTGACCATGGCCATCACGGCCTCCGATCCGCAGGCGCAGAAGCACGTGCTGGACGGCATTTCCAATCTCCACGGCGGCTGGGATTTCGAGGCATACCGGCATTTCTGCGCCGCCCTGAAGATCGATCCCGAGTGCCTGATGGCTCATTGGGGGGTAGTGGTCGCTCTGATCGATCCGGAGCCGGATCTCCTGGACGAGCGTTCGGCAGCTCTGAGCCGTATGGTGGAACTGGTGGAAAAGGAGGCCGGCACGGAGCTCGAGCGTTCCTACGCCTTCGCTATCGCCACCTTTTTCCAGAAAGGAGCCCCGGCCGCGGCGAACGTCTTCGCAAGCCTCGCGGAGAGATTCCCGAATGATCCCCAGCTCAAGATGCTGACCGCCGCCTTCGGGCGCTCCGGCTATGACCCCGAAGGTCGTCCCAATCCTGAACAGGAGAAAGCCGAGGCCCTGCTGGGCGAAATGCTCACCCGGGAACCCGACCATCCCCTTTATCTGTATGCCTATTTGACCATCCGGGCGGAGGCTCCGGACCTGCGGGGGGATCTGGCGAGGGCGCGGCGCCTCTCCCAAGTCGCTCCGACCTATGCGCCGGCACTGCACATGCTGGGGCACTACGAGCTCCGGAACGGAAACATCGCCCAAGCGGTGGAGGCCTTTTCCCAAGCGGGCGCGGCCTACCGCCAGTGGATGCAGGCGACCGGAGTCACCTACGCGGATTGCGCCGGCTGGGTAAAGGCGGAGTGCTATCGCGCGGCAGCTTTGGCGTATAAAGGCGATTACGAGAACGCGATCGCCGTGGCCCGTTCGGTGGCGGCCATCGACGTCTCGCCGGAGCGGTCGCGAAGCGAGGGTGGCCAGCTCCTTCTATGGGAGGGACGCACCCTTGAAACCCGCCTGCTGATGCGCCGCAACGCCGCCGGAGACACCGCCCGGGCGATTGCCGCTTTGCCGGCTCCCGAGAAGCAGAAGGCTTTCGGCAAGCTCACCCACTCCGTTTGGTTTTATCAAGGGCTGGCCTTCCTTCTGGAGGCTCGGAAGGCGATGGAAGCCGGGAATCGCGATGAAGCGGTGAAGATCGGCAGCGCGGTGACCCTGCACGGCGAGAAAATGGCGGAGAATCGCGATGCGGCCGTGGCCGCGGGCGATCGCTCCGCGTGGATCCGCTCGTTCAATGCCTTGGAGGTATATGCCGCGGAATTCCGCGGAGCGATGGCCATGTCCGGGCCGAAGGACGGCATCGGCTCCGCCCTGAACTGGTATCGCGCTGCCCTCGACCGCCAGAATCCGCCGACCATGCTCATGCCGCCGACCGTCCTGCTGCCGATGGAGGCGCGTCTTGCCGAGTACTACATGGCCAAGGATCAGGCGGATGCCGCGGTGGACATCCTGATCAAGGCGCAGGAGCGGCATACGAACGATATCGAGATCCTCACGCGCTTGCAGACGGCCCTGACAAAGGCCGGGCACAAGAAACAAGCGGGTGAAGTGGGGGAGGAAATCGAGAAGTTGCGCTCCGAGTAAGACCGGTGAGTGCCGCGGACTCGCGCGTTTAGGCAAGCATGCGGTGGCCCTTGCGGAGAAACAAGGCGCCGCAGAGCGCTCCCAGCACGTCCGCGGTCAGATCCGCGGGATCATTCCCGCTGCGGCCCGGGACATGGCTCTGGTGCCATTCATCCAGCATGCCGACGGCGCTAACGACCGCAAGGGTGACCATGAGGACCTTCCTCCAATCGGGCTGCCGGGGCTTCAACCGGTAAAGGAAGGCGGAAAAGAGAACGCCGCCTCCGAAGAAGTAACCGAAATGGAGGAACTTGTCGCTGAACTGGAAATCCAGCGCTGGAGGGAAATGGTTCACCTGCGAGGACAGCCACCACAGGGTGACGAACCATAGGGTGAATGCCGCAAACCAAAGAAGCGGTTGGCGTGCGATGCGACGCATGAAACGCAGGCGGTATCCTCCGGACCGGCTTACTGCTGCCTCCGCAATTCGTCTTCCAGGCGCTCGGCCAGCCACTGCTTCATCATGGACTGGTAGTTGAGGAAGCGGGAGCGGGCGATGCGCTTGATGCGGGATAGCATCCGCGGATCGAAACGCAGGGTGATGGTGGTGGACTCGCGGGAGTCGGGCTCGTGGATGGAGCCGGACATCAGGCGGGCGTCCAGTTCGTGGGATTCCCAGAACTTGGCTTCGGTTTCTTCGTCGTCAAAGGCCGGGATATCCGACCAGCGGGAGATGGGCTGCATGGGCTGGCTCATTTGAACTCGGCGTATTTCCGCTCGTAAAACCGTTGCTCGCCTTCGGACATCGGGCGGGCGGCGATCACCCGGGTCCGCTTTCCGTCGGTCCAGAAGCAGACGAAAAGGTAGCGGTCCGCCACCGTCCGTCCCAAGGCGTAGAACCGGCTTTCGCCCGTTTCGTGATCAGGCAGCAGGCGCAAGCCGAACGGATCCTCGAGGGCTTCCTCGAGTTCGCGCGGCTTGATGGACTTCAGGTCGAAGTGGACGTCGATGAGGTCGAGTTCCATGGGAAACGGTTGCGGGCCGCAGAAAACACCAGATGCGCGGGATGGGGAAGCGGAAAGCTCGTGGAATCAGGATTCCTCCCGGAATCCTGCATCAAGAGGCATTTTCCTGGCGGCCGGCGGTGTCAATCGTCGCCGAAAAGATCCACGGCAAGACGCCGCACCGTCTCCACGCCAAGAAGGAAGGGATAGGGATCCGCGTCCACCCGGCAGTAGAAGATCCGGTTTTCGGGGCTATCGCTCGCAGGGGCGATCAGAAGCTGGCGCGGCGCGACTCCGGACCGTTCCCCCTGTGCGTCCACCGTCGCCACGGCGAGGGCGAATTTCATCGCGGGTGTTGCCAGCGCGCGGTTGGCCGCTTCGTCGTCGGGCGCGAGCCATCCCTGCGACTGGAGCCCGACCAGTAGCTTCAACAGTTGATTCGCGCGCTCCGTCACCAGTTCCGCGCTGCGGTCGATGCCGTTCACCTTCGCCTTCCACCCTTGCTGATAGAAATCGTATTCAAGGAACAATGGGGGACGGCCCTCCATAATCCTTTCGATCCCCTTGATGTCCACTTGGGGAATCGACCACACCTGGGGCTGTCGCCATTCGTAGAGGTGAGTGGAGATTTCGCGGATGAACTGGTCGTCCAGCTTCATCACCGTGGGGACGCCCGTGCGCATGGCATACCAGATGCCATCGAGGGAGCGGCCGAATACCAGTTCGAAGCCCTCCCCGCCGAAGGAGGTGAACCGGATCGAGAGCGAGGGCCTGTCCAGACCATACGGGGTCAGATCCATCGCGGCGTCCGTCACGAAGCCCAGCACCTTCGTGCCGGTGACGGCTTTCAGCAGGCGATAGAGGGTGATCTCGTTCGCGGGAGCCATCCGGCCGGCCTCGTTACGGTAGCTCCAGCTTGTTCCCTTCTCGCGCATCAGGAAGGTCTCTTTCCCGGTGGAAGGGGTGATCAGGATGCCTTGAAGCGACTCGGGATCGATGTTGGTGAGCATCGGGTTCCGCAGTTCGTTCACCGTGTCCGGGAGCCCTGCCAGGGAAACGAGGGAGGCCTCCGGAGCGGCGGCTTCCTCCGGCACGGGGTCCGTGAGCCCGGGAAGCGGCTTGAGGGGAAGCTCGAACACCGCGCCGGGGCGATCGCTGACGGTGGCATAGGCGAAGAGGGTGTCGGCCTCCGGGATCTTGGGAGGATAGATCTCCAGCACGACCTCCTCCTTTTGTCCGAAATGCTTGATGGCGATCCTTCTGCGGCCATTGGCACCATCGGCGGGGAGGGTGACCTCGGAGCGGTTGGCAACGCGGAAGGCCCGCAGTTTCGAGAGATCCTCGATGAGCTTTCGCACCGCCTCGGGATTCGTGCGGAGCTCCAGCGGCTTGGTGATGCGCCAAGGGCTCGCCGCATCCGCGCGGGAGAGCAGCAATTCGCCCTCGCTTCCCTGAATGCGCACGGCGCTGAGGGCGAAGGGATTCAGTAGAAAGGGGTGGTGGTCCCGCAAATGCCGGAGCCCGTCCTTGAAAATGGGGTGGATGTCCCCGGTGGCGGCATACGTGTAGTTCCCGCTGTTGTTCTCTCCCGGTTGGATAAAGACGGTGTCGTTCTCTTCCTTTGTTTCCGGGTTGCGGTCGGTCCACTCGGTCTTCCTGCCCAAGAGATACTTCGCCAGTGTCTTCCCATCCTGATCCTCGATGTTGATGCCGATGGTACCCTCCTTCAGGAGAATTTTCGTGGTATCGAGCTTCCCTTCCGGGATGATGTCCACCACACGGGTGCCGAGAGTGAATTGGAGGATATCCTGCGCGGCCCGGGGGTCCATGCGGTCCTGCCAAGGGCGGGTCGTCCTCCAGATGCCCTTCTCGAACACGCAATCCGCCTGCACGCCGTTACCCGCGACCTGAATACGGCGGATACGGTTGACGTCCTCGGGTTCGATTTTGAAAAGGTTTTCACCCACCTCCGCGAAGCGGGAACCGAAGATTTCATCGAGGCTGCCCTGGCGGAGGCTCATCACCGACACCACCGCGACACCGGCGGTCACCAGCAGGAGCAGGAAGCTGAATACGATGGATCGCATGGCAGGACTCAGGCTCGGCGCGACGACCAGATGATCGCACCGATGACCAAGGCGAATGCAGGTAGGAAAAAGAGGTTCACCCGGTTGATGATCGATACCTGGCTGTCCAGGAGCGGCAACTTGTAGGTGCCCAGCGTGCGGGGGCCGAAACCGGTAAGCTCCTCGCGACCGATCAGCCAGTTGGCGGAGCTGGCAAGGAAGTTCCGGTTGATGTCGGTGAGGTATTTCGGTGCGAGGAAGTCGGAGTTCGAGATCACCACCATCTTCGAGATGTCGCCGCCCACATCGTCGCGCGTGGCAGCGCCGCGGATCACGGCTCCGGCCAAGCGCACCGGCCCGGCGTTGTCCTCGCGTGAATCGTAGGCTGGATCGGGCGCGCCGAACCGGGTCTCACCCCAGAATTCCTGGCCGGTCTCCAGAATGGTATAGGGCATGATCCGGCGGTTGAGCAGATCTTCGTTGTCCTTGTCGCGGATATCGAGGCTGCTGGTCGCCCCTTCGAGGGTGGCGGTCTTTTCCCAGAAGTCCTTGGTGAACTCCATGCCGCCGATGAAGGTCCCGCGCACGGTGGAGATGACCTGATCGCCCTTCTTCGTGATGACGCGATCGCGGCCGGGGGTGATGCCCAGGTTCCGCAGGAAGGCCCGCAAGCGGGGAGGGGTATCCGGCGAGCCGAGCGTCACCAGAATGCTCGCACGGGGACGGTTCCAGTATTCCCCCAGAACTTCCAGCTCGCGCGGGGTGAAATCGTAGGACGGGTTCACGATGGCGACCATCGCGGCATCGTCGGGGATACGCTCCATGCCTGCCATCTGGACGCGCCGGGTTAACGCGTTCTGGGAAAGCAGGATGCCTTCGAAATTGGTGAGCGGAGAGTCGGCTCCATCGAGGCTGTAGCCGCTCTTGTCGGTCAGCAGATAGACCTGGCGCGGTTTCCCTTCGATCGCGGCGACCAGTCCGGTCGTTAGGGCATCTTCACCCAGAAAGCCCGTCACCTTGCGCTGGCCTTTCAGGTCGGTCTCGAAGCGGGCCATGTTCTCCGATTCGATGAAGCGGATGTGCGGGCTGGCCGTGGCTGTGCCGCCGGAATTCACCAGTTGTTCTTTTTCCTCCTTCGACCGGGCATCGATAATCACGAGGTCGGAGCTAAAAATCGTCTTGCCGAAGGCCTCCCCGAAGACCTTCCGGTAGGCTTCCTTGATCTGCTGGGTGCGGTCCGGGGAGCGGATCGGGTCGAGCAGTTCCAGCTTCACCTTTTTTCCCGACGCCTGCTGGTACTGCTCGCCGAGCGCGCGCACGCGCTCATAGAAGCCGTTGCTCCGGCGAAAGGCGACCAGCATCCGGATCGGTTCGTCGCGGTCGCGGATGGCCGGGGATTCCAGGTAACGCCGCGTTGCGGGGGAAAGCGTGAAGGCAGCGTCCGCGCTGAGATCCTTCGGCGCGAAATACTGCGAGCTGAGATAGTTTACCCCCGCGAAGAGGATGATGAAGCAGACGATCTGGAGAATCGACAGCGTGCCGGTGCCGAAGCGCCCGATCGGCTTGGCCGCCTTTTCCGGGGGAGTATCGGAGTCCTTGCTCATGATTTCAACGGCGCCAGCGGCGGTAATCGACCACCTGATAGGTGATGAAGAGGACGAAAATCGCCACGCTTAGATAGTAAACGGCCGGTCGCGTATCCAGCACGCCGCGGGTGAAGTAGTGGAGGTGCTCCTGGCTGGATATGTAGTGGAAGAGAGAGGCCGCGCGGAAGCTCTCCCCCCAGATCACGGTGACGTAGCCGAGGAAATACTGGATCACCAGCAGACCGATGGTCAGGAGACCGGCGATGATCTGGCTGGAGGTGAGGGCGGAAGCGAGGCAGCCGATGGCGGTGAAGGCGGCACCCATCAGGAAAATGATCGCGTAGGCACCGAGCATCGCCCCCGGGGAATAGGCCGGCGGTACATCCGTAACCCATTCATACATCCGGAATTGGATAAAACTCGGGATCCACAGCAACGTGTAAAATGTCAGCGCTGCGCCGTATTTAGAAAGCACCACCTGCCAGGTCCGCACGGGGGCGGTGAGCAGCCCCTCCAGCGTTCCGCTCCGTTCTTCCTCCGCGAACGTCCGCATGGTGATCAGCGGGAAGATGAACAGGAACCAGAACCAGAAGAGCGGTGTATGGAAGACCGCCCAGACCAAGCTGTCCTGGCGCGGTGAATCCCGAAATCCCTTCATGGCGGTGGACAGCGCCGCCCCCTGCATGGCGGTGACAAAGGCAAACACCACCCAGCCGAAGGGATTGAGGAAATACCCTTTCAGCTCTTTGCGGAGCATGATGAACAACAGGCGCATGATTCGGATCGGTCCCCTGCGGGGCCGCTTGTTTAGGGAAAGACCCCGCGGGCGGAAAGGGGAAAGAGCAGGGAAGTGGACCGGCTTGCCGGGCCTTCCGGACGGGCGGATTCCAAGCTTACGGGGACAAGCGGCTCAGGTCCCACCCCTCGCCTTTCCGTTCGTAGAAAAAGCGGTCATGCAGGCGCGCGGAACCACCCTGCCAGAACTCGATGGTCTCCGGTACTATCCGGTAGCCGCCCCAGAAGGAGGGCAGGGGAATTTCCCCCTTGCCGAATTTCTCGCTCACTTCGGCCAGTTTGTGCATCAGCAGCTTGCGCGAGGAGATGACGGAACTTTGCTCCGAGACCCAGGCCCCGAGCTGCGACTCCCGCGGGCGGGACAGGAAGTATCTCAGGGATTCCGAAGTGGAGATTTTTTCCGCACGGCCTTGGACGATCACCTGCCGCTCGAGGAGGATCCACGGGAAGAGCACCGAGACCTGGGGATTCGCCTCGATCTGGCGGGCTTTCCGGCTCTGGTAGTTCGTGAAGAACACGAATCCGGACGCATCGAAGTACTTCAGCAGCACCGTCCGCAGGAGTGGCATTCCGCGGGCATCCACCGTGGCGAGGCTCATGGCATTCGGCTCATGCAGATTGACCTCGATCGCCTGCCGGAACCACGTTTCAAACTGCCGGAGCGGGTCGGGGTCCAGATCCTCGCGGCGAAGCCCGTGGCTGGAGTATTCCTTGCGGAAATCGGACAAGTCCATGCGCGGGAATAGTTCCTGAAGATGCCCCGTGCAAGGGAAGTAAGCGGCCTCTGCCGGACGTTGGCTGGCGTAGGCGCGTTCGTGAGAACGCGATGAGGAGCTCCCGACTTCTCCCCGGGAAGCGAAGTGACGGAAGGACCGCTCGCGCCTACTTCCCCATCCACGGTTACTTCACCTCCGCATATATCGTCTGCACCGTCAGTGCTGAGCCCGTTTGGCCAAAGGCATTCACCGCGATGCTCCGCTTGCCGCTCCGATACTCGTATTTCAGGAAGCGGTTGCCATTGATATCTGCCGATGATTCGGAAGAAGAACTGATGGAAAGCTTGGCTTTCTCCGCGTCGAGAAGGGCTTTCACTTTCTCCAATGAATCCGTGGTGGTGGAGGTGAGAATGCCGGTAATCCTGTCAGGGAGATCGCGGTGGGAAGTCGAACTTTCCCCGCTTGCCCCTGGATAACGGGGAACCCATGTAGGAATTTTCGTAAGATCTCCTTCAAAAAGCGGCATGGAGGCGGCCGTGGTCGCGCGGCCCCAGATGAGCTCGGTGTAGGTCGTCCTGATCTCCTCTCCGGTGGACTTTAGCCGCAGCGTCATCTCGCCCCGATCCGGGATGTCCGAGATTTGCTCGAGATCCGGATTCGTCGCGATTACCGCTTCCGCCGCCGCCTTGCCGGGATCTTCGGAAAGCTTCTTTGCCACGCTTTTTCCGACCCATGCGGCGAAGCAGATGAACGCGATCCCCGCGACGATCACCAGGCCACCGCAGCCGATTCCGGCCCAAGCGAGGGGAGGCAGGCCGCGCTTTTTGGCAGGGGGCGGAAAGGAGGGAGGGAGCTGGGTCATGCTCCCTTGCATAGCGGGCTGGCGCGGCCTTGGCAATTACACGCGGGCCCGGATTTTAGAGAGGAAGATAGCGGCAGAGGCTCGGCACAAAGGCCTTGGCAATGCCGGCCCTCGGTATCCGACCACCTTGATCAGGGACGAATTGCCGGCGTAAATGAAAATCCCGTCGGTGAGCCAATTGGAAATCCGTGCAACCGTGATGCCAATATCGGAGCGCCTGTGCTGGGACGATATGCGACATCCTCCGGACGCGGAAAATAGGGGGATGCTCGGGATTGATTGAGGCAGTCCAACTCTTCGGAGAAAGGTCCAAGGCATCCGTTCCCGGGCTCTGCCTGTTAGAAGGGGAATTTGCCCTTCATGTTCTTCAGCAGGTCGTCCAGATTTCCGAGGCCCCCGGGACCACCGGCACCGCCCTTGCCGCCCATGGCAGGCATGTTGCCGAGCCCCGGCATGCCGCCGCCCATCTGCTTCATCATGTTCTTCATCTTGTTCGGCGAGCGCATCATCTTGCGCATCTCCCCGAACTGCTTGAGGAGCTGATTCACCTCCATCAGCTTGGTACCGGAGCCCTTGGCGATCCGTTCGCGGCGGGAGGCCTTGATGATCTCCGGGCGGCGGCGCTCGTCCGGGGTCATCGAAAGCACGATCGCTTCGGTGCGCTTCAGCCGCTTCGGGTCGAAAGCCGCGTCCGGGATCTGCTTCTTGATCTTGTTGAAGCCGGGCATGAGGCCCAGCAGTCCTTTCATGTCGCCGAGCTTCTGGAGCATTTTCATCTGGTCCAGGAAGTCGTAGAAATCGAACTTGCCCTCCGTGAGGCGCTGGATCGACTTCATCGCATCCTTCTCATCGATCTTGGATGCGACCTGTTCCACCATGCCGACGATGTCGCCCATGCCGAGTATCCGGTCGGCCATGCGGTTCGGGTGGAATTCGAAAAGCTGGTCGAGTTTCTCGCCCTCGCCTGCGAATTTGATCGGCTTGCCGGTGACGGCGCGCATGGAAAGGGCGGCACCGCCGCGGGCGTCGCCATCCAGCTTGGTGAGGATAATGCCGGTGATGCCCACCGCTTCGTCGAAATGCCGGGCCACGGAGACGGCCTGCTGGCCGGTGGCGGAGTCCGCCACGAGCAGCGTCTCCCGCGGCTGGAGGAACTCGTGCAAGCGCTTGAGTTCCTCGATCAGGCGCTCGTCAACTTCCTGACGGCCGGCGGTATCGAAAATGACGAGCGTGTGGTTCTGGGTCTCCGCCCACTTCAGGGCGTCCCGCGCGACCTTCACCACGTCCGTTTCCGAGGCATCCGGAGTATAAACGGGCACATCGATCTGCTTGCCGAGCACGGCGAGTTGATCGATGGCGGCCGGACGGTAAAGGTCGCAGGCTACCAGCAAGGGCCGGCGGCCCTCCTTCTTCAGGCGCAGGGCCAGCTTGCCGGAGGTGGTCGTCTTGCCGGCGCCATTCAGGCCGCAAATCAGGATCCGGGCGGGAGCGGTGAGATCAAGGCCTACCTGATCCCCGCCCAGCAGTTCGGCGAGCTCGTCGTGGAAGATTTTGACGATCTGCTCGCCCGGTTTGATCGACTTGAGCACGTCCGCGCCCATCGCCTTTTCCTTCACGTGGGCGACAAACTCCTTGGCCACGTTGAATTCAACGTCCGCCTCCAGCAGGGCGAGGCGGATCTCGCGGAGAGCATCGGTAATGTTCGACTCGGAAATTTTCCCGACGCCGCGGAGATTGCGGAACGTCTTGTCGAGGGAGTCGGCGAGGTTGGAGAACATGGCAGGCTGAGAATCAGGAAATCGGAGAAAGACTAATCCCGGGGCATGTAGGCTGCTTCGGGATCGATGCGGAAGGACCAGCGCAGCGGAACTTCGGGCGGCTTGCCCTTGCTGTCCAGCCAGGACACGGCGACTTGACAGACCGGTGAGCGCAAGCGGCGGTTCACCTGCCATGAAAGGGATTTCGCCGCGGGATCGAAAACGGCGGGCACTTGGCCGAAACCGCTCACCTTCATCGTCAACGTCTTGGGATCGATGTCCTCCACGGCGGAGAGGTCGGCACTCAGGAGCGGGAGGCGGCTGTCGGTCATCGAGCCAGGCTCCGGAATCACCGGATGCGGCGTGGATTGCGGGGCGATGACGGGGCTATGGGAGGCCGTCGCGCCCGCCACCTCGTTGAAACCCGTCGCAAGCTCGAAAACCCGGTCGTGCGTGCCCAGGATGATGTAGCGGGGCAAGGTGTGATCGTCATTCGAGCGGCGGATCTTGCCCGGCAGAACGGTGAAGAGGTGCTCGTAGCCGAACTCTTTTGCGAGCGGATCCATTTCCGGCGTGTGAATGCCGCCCGGGTAGGCGTAGGTCGTGACCCGGGTGTCGAACCTTGAATCCAGGAATTTTTTGGACTCGCCCAACTCCAGGCGCAGGAATTTCTCATAGGCTTCCGCCCCCTTCCGGCGATGGCTGCCGGGGTACGAATGGCTCACGGAGTGGCTGCCCACGGTCGCGCCGCTTTTCTGCATTTCCTTCACCATCTCGGACGTCAACGCCTTGCCGCCGCCATCCACGTAGTTCTTGTAGAGAAAGAGGGTGAAAGGGTAGCCGAGCTCCTTCAGGATGGGAAACGCGTCGGTATAGACGGCTTTCCAGCCGTCATCGATGGTGATGACGATGCTTTTGTCCGCGATGTCCTTCTCCCCGCGCTTCCATGCCTGGAAATCCGACATCGGGATAACCGGCAACCCGGCGTTCCGGATTGCCTCCATTTGCTTCCGGAACTTCGATGTCCGGATGATCATCTCCGTTTCGGGCGCGGTTTCCGAGAAATCGTGGTAGCCGAGGACGGAAACCCGCACGCC
>CAMPGU010000075.1 GCA_946885645.1 uncultured Haloferula sp. | reverse complement strand
GAGGGCCTGGAAGAAGCGGGGCCTGATCGCGACGGGGCTGATCTGCAGCCTTTTCACCTGCCTGCTCGGATTCATCCAGCCGGGCCAGATCTGGCTGGCGATGCTACTCTACATTCCGGCGAATTTCGCCTTCGCCATCGGGGAGAACTTCCTCGCGAGCTTCCTGCCTTCGCTCGCCCGTCAGGATGAGGTGGGCCGCGTCAGCGGTTTTTCGTGGGGCTGCGCTTACTTCGCCGCGCTGCTTTTGCTGTGCGCCACGGCGGGAGGAATGATCGCGCTGGATCTGAAGGCTCCCGACCAGTGGCGGCCCTTCTTCGTCTTCGCGGGACTGTGGTTCCTGCTCTTCACCATTCCCACCATGCTGTGGCTGAAGGAGCCCCTCGTGGCACGCAGCGTCCATCCCGGCCGGAATATCTTCGCGGCCGGTTTGACCCGCTTGCGGGAGAGCGTCGGCCATTTGAGGGGGTATCGGGATCTCGCCATGCTGATGCTTGCCTCGTTGTTCTACGGCACGGGCATGAGCGTGGTGGTTTTCTTCGCGAGCAAGCTGGCCAGCGAGTACGGCTTCAAGCAGGAGCAAATGGTGATCTTCGTGGCGGTCATCACGGTCTCGGGCATCGCGGGCACCATCGTGCCCATGCTATTCCAGGACCGGCTCGGCCACCGGCGTTCGACCGTGGCGCTCCTGCTCGTGTGGATTCTCGCGGCTTCCGGGTTCGCCTATTACGCCCACCTGCACGAGGCCTTCGTGGCGGGGGGCGGGAATCCCGGGAAATTCGTCAAATGGCCGCTGTGGCTTATCGGAAACCTGCTGGGCTTCGGTCTCGGATCCCTCGGATCGGCGAATCGCGCCTTCGTCGGTTACCTCGCGCCGCCGGCTCGCGCCGCGGAGATGTTCGGCATCTGGGGGCTGATGTTCAAGCTAGCCGCGATCATGACCTTTCCCTTCGCCTGGATGAAGGACACCGTGGGCACGCCCCAGGCGCTGCTGCTGCTGGCGGGCTTCCTCGGGGTGGGGCTGATCCTCACGCTGTTCATCGATGAAAAACGGGGTCACGCCGCGGCACGGAGCGGGGTGTCGTAAAGGTGGATGGGCGTCTTTTCAAACTTGTGTCGAGGCAGCGGACTTCGATTATCAGCATATGACCCGCTCACCCAAGCTATTGATGGGCATCCTTTCGTTGGTTGCTCTATTCCTCGGTGTCCCGGCATCCGGACAATTTGAGAAGCTTGAGAATGAAAAGGAGGATCCGAATAAGCAGAAGGTGGAATGGATCATCGGCAAATGGGTGTGGATGGACAAACAGATCGTTGAGTGCAATGCGGATGGCACATTCACCGCGAAGCCGACGAATCGTAAGGGGACTTGGAGGGTGCTTGATTCCAAAGCCAATGATCCGAAGTATGAATTCAAATGGGATGAAGGCCTCTTCGTCGATACGCTAACCTTGTCCCGGGATCACCAAAAGCTGCGCGGGAAGAACGAGGACGGGAAGAAGATCGAAGCTACCAAGGAGGGGTAGTTCCATACGCAAGAAAGTCGGCCGCCGATCCATCGCGGCCGCCATGCCAGCTTGACTCTCCGCATCCAGTGCGGACTGTCTCCCGCCCATGACCCGCTTCCGCCCGTGCATCGACCTCCACCAGGGAAAGGTGAAGCAGATCGTCGGCGGAACCCTGCGGGATGACGGGCCGGGGCCGCGGGAAAACTTCGTGGCCACCGCCGGGGCGGGGGAGTTCGCCGTGAAATTCCGCGGCGACGGCCTGACCGGCGGGCACGTCATCAAGCTCGGCCCGGGAAACGACGAGGCCGCGAAAGAAGCTCTCGCGGCCTGGCCGGGCGGCCTCCAGATCGGCGGCGGGATCCATGCCGGCAATGCGGGCGAGTGGCTCGCGGCCGGGGCCTCGCATGTGATCGTGACGTCCTGGCTCTTCGAGAGCGGACGTTTCTCCGCAGCCAGGGTCGAGGAGCTGGCCGGAACCATCGGCGCCGGAAAGCTGGTGATCGATCTTTCCTGCCGCCGCACGGCACAGGGCTGGACGGTGGCGATGGACCGCTGGCAAACGCTCACGGATCTCGATGTCACCCCGACGACGCTCGACCGCCTAGCACCGTGGTGCGATGAATTCCTGATCCATGCCGCGGACGTGGAGGGCCTCTGTGGCGGCATCGATGGGGATCTGGTCGCGATGCTCGGTGCCTGGGGCGGACGCCCGACGACCTATGCGGGCGGCGCGGCCTCCATGGCGGATTTGGAAAAGGTGCAGGACCTCTCCGGCGGCCGGGTCGATGTCACGGTCGGCTCGGCACTCGATCTCTTCGGGGGCACCGGCGTGCGCTACGAGGATCTGGTGGCCTGGAACCGCCGCTGAATTTTGGGATTTTAGATTTGGTCCGCCGGGCGTGAAATGCACCCGCGATGTCGAAGTGCTCCGACTTTCCCTATCTCCCCGCGCATTTCGAGCCCGAGGAGGAGATTCTCGATCAATTGAGCAACCGTCCTGGCAACCAGCGCTGCGTGGTGGGAAGGGACGAGCTGCTCCTGGTGGTGCACGAGGTTCCGAAGCCCGGGATTCCGGAACGCGAGCCCGTGCTCTTCTGGCGGAGGCAGGACGAGGTCTGGCTGGATTCCGCCGGGGCGAAAGGTCTCAGGAAGATCGGCGAACTTCTCGACCGCTATGCCAAGATCATCGACGAGCACGAAGACGTGATCGATGAAGCGGACACCGCCGCCGAGATCTTTGCCCTGGCCCGCGCCGCCGGACCGCTGGCCCGCACTTCCAGGAACCTCGCCATCGCGATCGAGCAGACCCTGGTGCACGACGAGGACAACCGCGAGTTAAAGTCCTACCGCGACCGCGCCCGCGAAGTCGAGCGGGCGGCGGACCAGCTCAATCAGGACGCACGTCTCACCTTGGAATATTGGAAGGCCGAGCGGGGCGAGGAGCAGCAGGCGGCGGCGGAGAAGCTGAACAAAATCGCCTTCCGCCTGAATCTCCTCGCCGGCTTCTTCCTGCCCCTAGTTGCCTTCGGGGGCCTGTTCGGGATGAACGTGGACCTGCCGGACTTTGTGAACGGGTGGTTTTGGCTGATTTTCTTCGGCGGGCTGACGGTCGGCGCGGTGCTCGTCTATCTGGTGAGCCGGAAAACCGGCAGAGATTCATGACCGGGCTGTGGATTCTCCTCGGCGGTCTCGCCTTGGTGGGTGCTTTCGTCTTCTGGCACGCCGGGCGCGCGGAACGGCAGCGGCGGCGACTCCGGGCGCTGCGTCTGGACGAGCGCCAGCGCGCGATCGTCAGCGAACACTTCCCGCTCTGGGAGGAGATCCCCGCCGGGATCCGCGCGGAGACGGAAGGCTGGATGCAGGTGTTTCTCGCAGAGATGAACTTTGAGCCCTGCGGCGGGTTACCGGAGGTCACCGAGGAAATGCGCCTCGCCATCGCGGCACCCGCCTGCCTGCTCATCGCCCGCCGTCCGCAGGATTATTACGAGAGGCTTCGTAGCATCCTGGTATATCCGGACGCCTTCACCGTGAAAGACGAGTGGGGGATGGAGGATGTGCGCCTGGGCGAGTCCTGGGGCCACGGCAGCGTGGTGCTGGCCTGGCAGACGGTGAAACAAGGGGATCTGAATCCCGAGGATGGCCTGAACGTCGTGCTGCACGAATTCGCCCACCAGCTCGACCAGAGCCACGGCCCGGCCGATGGGGTGCCGGAGCTGGAGGAGGTGAGCGATTACGGGAAATGGTCGGAGGCGTTTCTCCCGGCCTACGATGCTTTCTGCGAGCGGGTGAATGCCGGGAAGCGCAGCGTCCTTGATGACTACGGCGCCGAGAGCCCGGCCGAGTTTTTCGCCGTCGCTACCGAAACCTTCTTCGAGCGCGCGAAGGGCCTGAAGCGGGAGGAGCCGGAGATTTTCGCGGAACTGGTGAGGTTTTACGGGATGGATCCGAGCGGGTGGGGGGACTGAAGCGCCGCCAAAGGGGCGGCACATCGCCCCTTGCCTCCCGCCCCGAAAGCCGTCAGAAAACCGGTGCCGATATGATCATTTCGCCTAAGATCCGTGGATTCATCTGCACGACCGCCCATCCGGAGGGCTGCGCCGCGCACGTTCAGGAGCAGATCGACTACGTGAAGTCGAAGCCCGCGCTGACCGGTGCGCCGAAGAAGGTGCTCGTGATCGGTTCTTCCACCGGCTACGGCCTCGCCTCCCGCATCGTCCCGGCTTTCGGCGGCGGCGCGGCGACCATCGGTGTATTCTTCGAGAAGGAAGGCGAGGAAAACCGCACCGGCACCGCGGGCTGGTACAATTCGGTGGCTTTCGAGAAAGCCGCCGCGAAGGAGGGCCTCTACGCGAAGAGCTTCAACGGCGACGCCTTTTCCACCGAGATGAAGCAGCGGGTCGTGGAGGCCATCAAGGCGGACCTCGGCCAGGTGGACATGGTGATCTACAGCCTCGCCTCCCCGCGCCGCACCGATCCCGTGACGGGCGAGGTGTACAAGTCCGTCCTCAAGCCGACCGGCGTGACCTACACCAACAAGAATCTCAACACGGACAAGAAGGAGATCACCGAGGTCACCATCGAGCCCGCCAACGAGGACGAGATCGCCCAGACCGTGAAAGTCATGGGCGGGGAGGACTGGAAGCTCTGGATCGATGCGCTGGCGGGGGCCGGCGCGCTGGCCGAGGGCTTCAAGACGGTGGCTTACTCCTACATCGGTCCCGAATTGACCTGGGCGATCTACACCGATGGCACCATCGGCCGCGCGAAGCTGCACCTGGAGGAGACCGCGAAGGACATGAACGCTGCCTTCGGCCCGGGTACCGCGGTGGTTTCCGTGAACAAGGCGCTGGTCACCCAGGCGAGCTCGGCCATCCCGGTGGTGCCGCTGTATATCTCGATCCTCTACAAGATCATGAAAGCGAAGGGCATCCACGAAGGATGCATCGAGCAGATCCACCGGCTCTTCGCTGAACGTTTCGGTGCGGAGGGCGGGCCGTCGCTCGATGAAAAGGGCCGCATCCGCATTGACGATTGGGAAATGCGCCCGGAGGTTCAGGAGGAAGTGAACCGCGTCTGGGACAAGGTCACGACCGCCACGATTGACGACGTGGCCGATTTCGAAGGTTATCAGAAGGAGTTCTACCGTCTCTTCGGCTTCGGCCTGGAGGGCGTGGACTACGCCGCGGATAGCGACCCCGTGCGCCCGCTCCCGAGCCAAGCTTAAGCCCCCTGACAAGCGATGTCCCAGTGGTACTATGGATCTTCGGCCGGACAAAGCGGCCCGGTGGAGGATCAGGAGATCCGCGCCATGATTTCAGCCGGCAGCATCGGCCCGGAGACCTTGGTATGGCGGGATGGGATGAAGGATTGGCTGCCGCTGAGCACTGTGCCGGAGCTGGGCGGCCAGATGAGCGGGCCCTACCCGCAGCATTACGCGCCGGCTCCCGGCTATTACGGAGGGCCAGTGGCCCCGTCCAGCGGTCTGGCCATCGCCAGCATGGTGTGCGGGATCGTTGGCTACCTGACCTGCTATTTTGTCGCGATCCTCGGCATCCCCGCGGTGATCTGCGGGCACATGGCGCTTTCGCAGATCAAGAATAGCCCCGTCCCCATGGGCGGGCGCGGCATGGCCATCGCGGGCCTCGTGCTGGGCTATCTCGGCATCGCGATCACATTGGGATTAATCATATTTTTCGGAATCGCCATCGCGACAGGAAAGCCCTAACTCTCTCCGACCACATGAACTGGCACTACGCAACGAACGGCATCCAGAAGGGACCCATCCCCACGGAGGACATGAAGTCCCGTATCGCCATGGGTGAGATCGCGCCTACCGACCTGGCATGGCGGGAAGGGATGGCGGACTGGATGCCCGTGGCAAGCATCGCCGAACTGAAGGTGGACGAGCCCCCGGCACGGGTGGAGACGCCCGCTTCGGAAGCCCCCGTGCCCTCTCCGGAGCCCTATCGCGCCCCGGCTCAAGCTTCTCCCGTGGCTCCGGGTAACCCGCTGCTACCACCCTCGCAGGGTCTGGCCATTGCCTCGATGATCTGCGGTATCCTGTGCTTCATCGGCTGTTGTGCCTGGTACTTGGCCCTGCCACTGGCGATCGCGGCGATCGTCACCGGCCACATCGCCCGTTCGAAGGCGAAGTCGGATCCCGTGCGTTACGGCGGCAAGGGTATGGCTCGTGCCGGTCTGGTGACGGGCTATATGGGGCTGATCGGAGGTTTGATCTTCGCCATTTTTTCCCTGCAGTTCGTCGGGCTGACCGAACAGGAAAGGCAGGAAAAAATAATCAACTGGTTCCCGCCTGACGTGCAGCAGCAGATGCGCGAGCAGCTCGAGCAGAGGAAACTGCCGCAGGGCCCGTAAGAGATCATGCGCATCCGGCACCCTTGGACGTGGCTGGCCGCGGCCGGGGTGCTCGGGCTGCTGCTATTGCGCGTCGTTTGGCCCGGCTTGCGGGCCAATCTCCCGGACTGCGAGGTACGGCGCTTGACTGGGCTTCATTGCCCGGGCTGCGGCGGCACCCGCTGCGCGTCGGAGCTGCTGGCGGGGGATCTGCCTGGCGCACTGGCCATGAATCCCGTGGTCGTCTTGCTGGCATTGGGAGCGGCCGTGCTGCTCTTCACGGCCGTCGCCCGGGAGTGGAGGGGCTATCCTGCCGCACTGCCCCAGTTGCCCTCGTGGCTTGCCTGGGGAGCCGTAGGTCTGGTGATCGCCTTTGGTCTGGTGAGGAACCTCCCGTGGTGGCCCTTTACGCTTCTCGTGCCGCATTGAAGCCGTCCATCAGCTTCGCCACGTGCTTCGCCAACAGATCGGCCTCCAGATTCACCCGCGCTCCGGCTTTCACGCCGGGCAGGTGGGTGGCCGCGTAGGTGTGCGGGGTGATCCAGAAACGCGCGCGTTCCCGCGATAGTTCCGCGATGGTCAGCGAAATGCCATCCACGCAGAGCGAGCCCTTGTCGATGCACAGCCGCTCGATATCCGGCGGCAGGGCGACATCCAAAACATGATCCTGCCCGCGGGGCTCGAGCGCGAGCACGTGCCCCGTGGCATCCACGTGCCCCTGCACGAAGTGGCCGCCGAAGCGGTCCCCGGCCCGCAGCGCGCGTTCCAGATTCACCGGGGAGCCCGCCTCCAGATCGCCCAGCGAGGTCACGGCGAGCGTCTGCGCCAGCAAGTCGAAAGAGGCTCCGCCCGCATCGATCCCCGCGACGGTGAGGCAGCAGCCGTTCACCGCCACGGACTCGCCCATCTCCAACTCGCCGGAAAAAGGAATCTCCAAGGAGAGGCGGGCCTGCTCGCCGAGCCGCTGCAGGGAGCGTACGCGGCCGGTGGTTTCGACAAGACCGGTGAACATGGCGGTTCAGGGGGCTTCGGCTGGGGCGGCGTGACCGGGCTCCTTTTCCGGGGCAAACATTTCGTCGATCCCGTGGTCGGGGAAGAACATCATGCACGCGGCCACGATCAGCGTCGGGATCAGTGCTCCCGCCAGCAGCTTCATGGGCGAAACCCCGTCACCGAAGAAACGGCCGAGCAGCGCCTGCCCCGCGGGATTGGGCGCGTTCGCGATGACCGTCAATCCTCCGCCCGTCACCGCACCGGCCAGTACCGCGTACTTGAGCTGCGGCGGCAAGCCCTCCACCTGGCTGGCCAGGAAGGTGATCGCGGCGTTGTCGTTGAAAGAAGTAAGGATGGTGGCACCGGCGAAGAGCGCTTCTTTCCCCAGGCTGCTGATGATGGGTGCCAGCCACCAGCCTTGCAGGCCGCCGTGGACCACCAGCCCCGCGAGGAAAAATCCGACCAGGATCGGGCCGCGCAGATTGATATCGTGCTGGTGGTGCGCCGTCGCGTGGGAGAAGGCGAGGAAGAACAGGAAGCCCCCGATGAAGAGCGGGGGATAGTGCGCGAAGAAGACCGTCCAGCCCATGAAGGCCAAGTGGGTCACCGTCACGAAGAAGGGTATCGGCCGGGGCGTCTCCTTCAGGTCGCCTCTGCCGTCGTCATCGTGATCGCCCGCCCGCACCGCCATTTCCGCCAGTTCCTTGCGGAAGAAAGCGTAGTAAAGGAGGGTGGAGATGACGACGGCGACCGCGGCTTTGTCCCCGTAATGCTGGAGCATTTCCAGAGTGCTCAGGCCCCAGGACTGGGCCACCATCAGCACGGGAGGAGCCGCGAAATTCGTCAGGACCCCGCCCACCGAGATATTCACGAAAAGGAGCCCGAGGGTCGCGTAGGAAAAGAGGATGGTCGGCTTCAGCCGGTAAAATTTCTTCGCCAGCAGCATGGCCGAAATCGTCATCGCTCCCGGCTCGGTGATGAAGGAGCCCAGCAGGGGGCCGATGATGAGGATGGCGAGCCACCATGCGGCCGGGCTTTCTTTTCCGAAGCGGGCGAAGAATCCGAGGCAGCCTTCGGCGAAGCGCAGGACCGGGCGGGTGGAGGCCAGCGCCATGATGATGACCACGAAGAGCGGCTCCGTGAAATTCACCCCCATCAGGTAGCCTTTGACCGTGGCGAGGTCGTAGAAATAGAGCATGGCGGCCATGAGGGCGAGCACCCAGATGCCGAAGATCGCCTCCACTTCCTGGGGGAAGTGGAGCATCGTCGCCTTGAAGCTCACCATGTCCTGTGCCTTCGCGCCGGAATGCTCCTTGCGGATCCTGGCGTCGTGGTCGTGCTGGACCCTGTGGGCGAGTTTCGTGATCGGCACCGCCACGAAGGTATGGAGGATCGCGAGGATGAAGATGATCGTCGCCACGAGCAGGAAGGGCTCGGCCTTGGCGCGGTAGGCCAGCTTCGCGCCGATGCCCTCGATACCCGCGGCTGCTTCCTGCCGGGGGAATTCCGCGAGCTTCCCGACGAACTCGGGAGTTTTCAGCGCATGGAGGTCGGCCGCCAGCGAACTGTCCGGAGCCATCAGGGCGAGCAGCAGCGTGATCGTGAGGAGGAAGAGCTTCATGAACGCGGCCATCCTCGGGTGGGCATGGAGGTCCGGGCAAGGCAAACCGGGCGGATTGCATCCGCGCGGGGAACCCGGTAGCGTCCCCTCCATGCAATGGCAGCGCTATCTCCCCATGCTGGTCGCGGGGGCATTTCTATCCGGGTGTGCGGGAAACAAGGACGGGGGATCCGAGATCGGGGAGAATCCCTTCGGACCCACCGGCATCCCGCCTCATTTGCGCCGTGGCGGGGCGGGTGAGGGCACTGCGGTCAAAGCAGGCGGGAACAACCTTGCGGAAACCAAGGCGGCCGCGGCAAAGGCCGCCAGGGAGGCTGGCTACAGCCAGGAGGATCTGGCGTGGACCGATCCCGATAATCCCGACGCCGAGCTTCCCGAGCTCCAGGAACTCATGGCCATCGGCCCGCAGCAGGAAACCTGGATGAAGAGCGAGAGCGAGGCCCTGAGAGCCTCCCGGCGCTCCGGCAAGCCGCTTCTTATCTGGTTTACCGACAGCGCGAAGAGTCCCGCCAGCCGGACCCTCAGCGAGAAGCTCCTGACCACCAGCGAATTTCAGGATTGGGCGGAAGAAAACACCGTCCGGCTGGTGGTGGACATGACGCAGGGATCGAACATCGACGATGCGGTGCGTAAGACGCTTTATGCCCGCCAGTTAAAGAAAAAATACAACGCGCGGGGCTTCCCTACTTTGGTGGTGGTTGCGCCTTCCGGCGAAGTGATCGAGCGCTACACCGGCTACCGCCGGGGAAAGGAGGACTTCATCTTCGGGCAAGTGAAGCAAGGCGTTTCGGTCGCGGTGGAGAACCAGAAGGCCTGGCGTAGCTCCTTGCAGCGCAAGGGCTACCGGGAATGGACTGATGGTAAAGGCCACGACATCTTTGCGAAGCTGGGCTATTACAAGGACGGCGATCTGATCCTGGTGGAACCGGACGGAACGAAGATACGAACGCAGGAAAAGACCCTCTCCGCCGCCGACCGGGTGTGGATCCAGGAGCAGAAGGAAGCGCGGGGCATCCGCTAGCAGCCGCGTCGTTTCAAGTTCCCGTCTCCGGCGGTTGACGGCCCGGCATTCCCGCCGGAATACTCCCGCGCCCCGACCCCGAAGGTTCAACATGGAAAACGTCATCATCATCGGCACCGGCTGCGCCGGCTACACCGCCGCGATCTACACCGGCCGCGCCAATCTCGCCCCGCTCATGCTTACCGGCACCCAGCCGGGAGGGCAGCTCACCACCACCACTGAAGTGGAGAATTTCCCCGGCTTTCCGGAGGGCATCATGGGCCCGGAGCTGATGATGAACATGCAGAAGCAGTCGGAGAAATTCGGCGCCCGCATCGAATACACCAATGTCGAGTCCGTGGAGAAGCGCGACGACGGCTCTTTCGTGGTGAAAACTTCCTCCGGCAGCCACGAGGCCCGCACCGTGATCATCGCGACCGGTGCCGCCCCGAAGCACCTCGGCCTGCCGAACGAGACCAGCCTGATCGGCCGGGGCCTCACTTCTTGCGCGACCTGCGACGGTGCCTTCTACCGCGATGTCCCCGTGGCCGTGATCGGCGGGGGGGACAGCGCCTGCGAGGAAGCGATTTTTCTGACCCGCTTCGCCAGCAAGGTCTATCTGATCCATCGCCGCGAGGAGCTGCGCGCTTCCAAAATCATGGCGGATCGCGCGCTGGAGAATCCCAAGATCGAGCCCGTGTGGAACTCGACCGTCAGCGAATATCTCACCGATGAAGCCGGTGAAGTGCGTGCCGTGACGCTGAAGAACCTGGTGACCGGTGCGGAGAGCGAACTCGAACTGAAGTGCGTCTTTGTCGCGATCGGCCACGTGCCGAACAGCAGCTTCCTGGGCGATCTCGTGGATAAGGACGAGAACGGCTACATCCTCCAGAATCCCGGCCGCACCACGACGAAAACCCCGGGGCTATTCGCCGCCGGCGACGTCGCGGACCACTACTACCGCCAGGCTGTCACCGCCGCGGGCCAAGGCTGCGCCGCGGCTCTCGAAGCCGAGCGCTACCTCGCGGAGCACGAGTGACGCCAAGGAGGGGCGCGCCTCCGGAAGGGGGTACGCCCCGCGGCCCGTAGCAAGGGAGCGGCTGCGCCGCGGACGACCGCTCACATTCCGGCGAGGCGATGATTCATCGCCACCGAGCGGCGCAGGGCGCGCATGACGTCGATCATCGGGATGTGACCCTTGGCGGCGTTGCGGCACTGGTCGTTGACGAAGGCGTTGCGGCTGACGTGGCGGCCGATCTCGCTGAAAAGCTGGCGCATCTGCGTGTCGATCAGGCCGAGCTGGGCCTTGTGGGAGGAAATGTCCCGGTTGGCTTGGCCGATCTGCTGGAAGGCTTCCGAGGCCTCGGCGCGGTGCTTCTGTTTTTCTTCGGCAAGCTCCGAGTCGATGGCATCGACCTTTGCATCGCCTTCCGCAATGGAGGCGGCGACGCTATCGCGCGTTTGCTTCAGTTCCGTGAAGCGGACCTTGAGCTCCACCATGCGGGCGCGGGTCTTCTCGATCGCATCGGTGGAACCCTCGCGCTGGAGAACTTCCAGCTTCATCTTCAGGCCGTCGTAGATCCGCCGGATTTCGCGGGCCTGCTGGATCACCATGTCCCGCTCGCGGGAAAGCTTCTCCAGCGAGGCGAGTAGCTCCGCGCGCTCGGTTTCCATTTCCTGTTGGGAGCCGGATTTCGAGCCGAGCAGCGTGGAGCGCTGCTCGTGGGCGTCGGCAAGGATCGCCTCGCACTCCGCCAGCTTCGCGCGGATGTCGTCCCGCTCTTTCATGAGCTTGCGGAGGTTCCAGTATTCGACCCCCAGCTCCTCGACTTCCTCCACCCGCTCCCATACGGACTGCCCCAGGACTTGCTCCGCCTCGCGCAGCAGGTGCATTTCGGAAGCCGCCTCCGCCATTCGCCTTTGGCGCCGGTTGACGCCGAAGGCTTGGGCAAAGCGGGCGAAGATGTATCGAGTAGGGGTCATTCGTTTTTTCCGCCGCCGAGATTCTTCTGGAGAGTGGCAATAACGGCAAAATCTTCAAGCGTCGTGGTGTTTCCGGTCACATTGCCGGTCGCGACCAATTCCTTCAACAAGCGGCGCATGATCTTGCCGGAGCGGGTCTTTGGCAGGGCGGGGGCGAAATGCAAGTCGTCCGGCTTTGCAATCGCGCCGATCACCTTGCCGACGTGCTCGCGGAGTTCCTTTTGGAGCGCCGGAGTCCCGGAGATTCCTTCCTTCAGGGTGACGAAGGCAACAACCGCCTGACCCTTCAGGTCGTCCGGGCGACCCACCACGGCGGATTCCGCGACCGCCGGGTGACCGACCAGCGCGCTCTCCACTTCCGCGGTGCCGAGGCGGTGGCCGGAAACGTTCAGCACGTCGTCCAGCCGCCCCACGATCCAGAAATTCCCTTGTTTGTCGCGGCGGGCGCCGTCACCCGCGGTGTACATGCCCTTGTAGTCGGACCAGTAGGTCTTCTTGTAGCGGGCCTTGTCGCCGTAAATGGTGCGGGTCATGGCTGGCCAAGGTTTGCGGATGACGAGCCGCCCGCCTTCGTTCGGCTTACACTCGTGGCCTTCCTCGTCCAGGATCGCCGCATCCACGCCGAAGAAGGGCAGCGTGGCGGTGCCGGGCTTCAGCGGCGTGCAGCCGGGCAGGGGGGTGATCATGATGGCACCTGTTTCGGTCTGCCACCAGGTATCGACGATCGGGCAGCGGCCGCCCCCGATCTTCTCGTGATACCACATCCAGGCCTCGGGGTTGATCGGTTCCCCGACAGAGCCGAGCAGGCGCAGCGAGGAGAGGTCGTGCTTCGCCGGGAAGTGGTCGCCCGCCTTGATAAAGGCGCGGATCGCCGTCGGCGCGGTGTAAAAGATGCTCACGCCGTATTCCTCCACGATCTGCCAGAAGCGGCCGAAGTCCGGCTGGTTCGGCGCGCCCTCATACATCACCTGGGTGACACCCATGGCGAGCGGGCCGTAAACGATGTAGCTGTGACCGGTGATCCAGCCGACATCCGCGGTGCACCAGTAAACATCGTCGTCCCGCATGTCGAAGACGTACTTGCAGGTCGCGTAGGTGCCGGTGAGGTAGCCGCCGCTGGTGTGGAGGATGCCCTTCGGCTTGCCCGTGGAGCCGGAGGTGTAGAGGATGAAAAGGGGGTGCTCGGAATCGAAAGCCTTCGCCTCGTGCTTCGCGCTCACTTTACCGATCTCGTCGTGCCACCACGTGTCGCGGCCGGTGGTCATGGAGATTTTTTGGCCGGTGCGATGGTAAACGATCACCGACTTGATGCCATGGTAACGCTCCAGGGCTTCATCCACGTTGTCTTTGAGAGGGACGATCTTGCCCCGCCGCCAACCGCCGTCCGCGGTGACGATGTGGGTGGCGCCGGAGTCCTCCAGGCGGTCCACGATGGAGTCCGCGGAGAAGCCGCCGAAGACGACCGAGTGAACCGCACCGATGCGGGCGCAGGCGAGCATCGCCACGGCCGCCTCCGGGATCATCGGCATGTAAACCAGGACCCGGTCCTTCGCTTTCACGCCCTTCGCCAGCAGGACGTTCGCGAAGCGGCTGACATCGCGCTGGAGCTGGCCGTAGGTGATGACCCGTTTGTCGCCGGGTTCGCCCTCGAAGATGATGGCCGCCTTGTTGCGGCGCGCCCCCGCGGCATGGCGATCCACGCAGTTCTCGCAGACGTTCAGCTTGCCGCCGACGAACCACTTCGCATCCGGTGCCTGCCAATCGAGCACTTTGGTCCACGGCTGGCGCCAGGAAAGCTCCTTGGCTTCGCGCGCCCAGAAGACGTTGGGTTTCTCCACCGACTCCTGCCAGAGCTTCTTATACTGGGCGAGGCTGGAAATGCGGGCCTTCGCGGAGAATTCCTTCGCGGGCTTGAAGATGCGGTCTTCGACGAGATGGCTTTCGATCGTGGTGCTCATGGTGCCTTGGGTTTCCGGAGCAGGTCGGGTTTCCGGACGTGCGGGAAGCTACAAGGCCCTTTTCGCAGGGGGCGACTCAAAATTTGCGCTTTGGAGCCCTCTTTGCCGCCTTTTTTGCCATCGGTCTTCCGGAAGTCGGGCGGGATCCGCCGGAAGGTCGGCGCGCCCCTCTAACCATCGGTTTCGAGGGAGCCTCGGGTGCCCCCGGTTTGGCAAACTTGCGGGCCGACTTTTTGGCGGCCTTCTTCGCGGCTTTCTTCGCCGGACGACGCGCGGGTTTCGGCTTCGGATTCGTCTGCAGGCGGGCGATTTCCTTCGCCTCAAGCGGCCGCCATGCACCCACCGGAAAATCCTCCAGTTCGAGCGTGCCGATACGGATGCGCACCAGCTTCTGCACCTGATATCCCAAGGTCTGGAACATCATGCGGATCTGCCGCTTCAGTCCCGTTTCCAGGACGACCCGGTAACGCCGCGAGGAGAGGCGCTGCACTTCCTTCGCCCGCATGCGTGTCTTCTCGACGAAGACTCCGGACAGGAAGAGATCCAGGTGTTCGTTGAGGACGGGCTGGTTGGACGTCACCAGGTACTCTTTTTCAACCAGCTTCGAGGGATGCATCAGCGCCTGCGAGAGATCCCCGTCATTGGTCAGGATCAGCAGGCCTTCCGAATCGCGGTCGAGGCGGCCGACGTGATGGAGATGCTGCAGGATGGGCGGCAGGATGGTGTAGATCGTGTCCCGCCCGAGTTCGTCCTCGCGGGAGCAAACGTAGCCGCGCGGCTTGTAGAACATCACCGTGGAGGTCTCCTTTTCCTGAACCCGCTTGCCGTCCACGCGCACGAAGTCGCCGGGTTCCACGCGCTGGGCGGGATTCAGGCAGGCCTTGCCGTTGATCTCCACGTGACCCTCCTGCACCAGGGCATCACAGGCGCGGCGGGAGCCAACCCCGCAGGAGGCGAGGAATTTGTTCAGTCGGGTGCCTTCGGGCATGGAACGGAGTGAAGTGGGAAAAGAGGATGATGGAAAGCGGAACGCGGGGGGCACGGCGGGCGATCACGGGTGACGCCCTGCTCGGAAACGCAAAAGGCGCAGACCCCTGCGGGACCTGCGCGCCTGCGGAATGGATCCGGGAGGCCGGTGATCAGTCTTCGCCCTTGGTCTTCGGGAGACCGATCGGGCTGCGGCCGTCTTTCCACTGGCCGCGCTCCTTGAGGAGCTTCACGCGCTCGAAGCGCTTCATGACGGAGCGTTTGCCTGCGGCGGAACCGGCTGCTTTGAGACTGCTGTGCTTGGACATGGGAAAAATCGGTAGTTGCTACGC
>CAMPGU010000074.1 GCA_946885645.1 uncultured Haloferula sp. | reverse complement strand
CTCGCCCCGGGCGGCTCTGCGACGGTCGTCTTCCCGGTCAACTTCGGAAACACGGGCGAGGCCGTCTTTTCATGGAAAGCGGAACCGGTCTCGCTGGATGGCGTGGCGATGACTCCGGTGATCGCGAGCAAGCACAGCGACCGCGTGGAAGCCCGCTTCCAGGTCCACTACCCGGTGCCCCTGCTGCGCCAGATGAAGCTGGTGAAATTGAACGGCGGGAACACGGATTTGCTCGAGAAGCTCGACCCGGAATTGCGGAAAGGACGCGGTAACGTGGAGCTCGAGTTCTCCCGCTCCCTCTTGCTGGAAGCCGCGGGCTCGGTGGACTATTTGCTCCACTATCCCTACGGCTGCGTGGAGCAGACGACATCCTCCATGATGCCGTGGCTGGCGGTGGACCAATTGCGGGACGTGGTGCCGGCTTTTGCCAAGCACACGCCGGCGGAGGTGCACAAGGCCCTGCAAGGCGGGGTAGATCGCCTGCTTTCGATGCAAACGGCCAACGGCGGCTTCAGCTACTGGCCCGGCAACCCCGAAGACGTCGATTGGGCTTCCTCGTACGCCGGTCTCGGCCTGGTGCTGGCGCAAAAGCGGGGCGCGCAGGTGCCGGAGGCTTCGCTCGCCTCGCTCTGCAACTACCTCGAGACCGGCCTGCGCGGCATCACCAGTTCGAATTCCTCCTCGTCCTACGAGAACGCCTGCCGTTCCGTCTGGATCCTGGCACTGGCGGGACGGGACCCGGATGCCTATGTGAATACCCTGAGGGACCGGGTCGCGGACCTGAATCCCCGGGCCCGCTGTATGCTCGCGCTCGCGGCGAAGGCCGCGGGAACGCTGGACGATCCCTCGGTGATCCTGAGAGATGCCACCAAGGTCCGTCTGAAAGACGATTCCTGGATGCGCTGGGAAACCGATCACGCCGCCCGCTTGCTCGCTTGGTCCACCATCGATCCCAACGCCGACGAAGCGACCGATGCGCTCGACCGCTTGATCGGCGATCGCAATCCCTACGGCGAATGGAACACCACCTGGGTGAACGCATGGTCCCTCATGGCGCTCGCCGCCTATGCGGAGCATCATTCCGAAATCCAGCCCGCTTCCGTGACGATCACCGATGCCCAAGGGAGCAAGACGATCGCTCTCGAAGCCGGGAAGCCGGCGGTGTTGCTCGACTTCCCTCTGGCGGAGGGCCTCGCGCTTGCCGCGAAGGCCGATGGAGCTGCCTACGTGCGCGTGAAACTCGCCTCGAAGCCTGCCATCGCACCGCAGATGCCGGTGGCGAAGAACGGCCTGGAAGTGACCCGCTTCTACGAGCGGGTGAAGCCCGACGGGACGTCTGAACCGCTTGATAAACCCAAAGCGGGCGATCTCGTGCGGGTCACGCTTCAGGTGGAATTGCCGAACGATGGCGAACGCTATCTGGTTCTGGAGGATCGCTTGCCGGCCATCTTCGAAGCCGTGAACAACGACTTTGCCAGCCAAGCCGCGCACGGGAATGCCGGGGCCACCAGCGAGAACAACTGGAGCGTATCCCACAGGGAACTTCGCTCGGACCGCGCCGTCTTCTTCTTCGACCGCATCTGGCGCGGAGGGAGGCAAGAGATCACCTATCTCGCCCGCTGCACGATGGAGGGGAAGGCCGTCGCCCCGCCCGCCAAGGTCGAGTCGATGTACGACCCGCAGCATACCGCCCTGTCCGCCTCACGCGAGTTCTGACACTTGGGGGGCCACCGGCTGCGGCCCGTGGTCCCGCCCGATCCGATGAAACCCCGCCGCTGGTTCAGACGAAAGCGCGTCCTCCTCCCGGTGGGCGCGCTGGCGTCCGCCCTGTTCTTTTGGTATCTCCTCCCGCTCTTCTTTTCGCTTCCCGAAGACTTGACCAGGAATCCGGCGGCATCACCGGTCCTGCTCGACCGGCATGGCCATCCCCTCCATCGCCTCGTGCTGCCGGACTTCACCCGCAGCACGCCGGTGTCGTTCGCTGAAATCCCTCCCGATCTCGTTGCCTGCACGCTGGCCGCGGAGGACAAGCGCTTCCTTTCGCACGGCGGGATCGATCTGCTTGCGGTGGCACGCGCGGTGAAAGACGCGGTGCTTCACCGGCGGGCGGTCTCCGGCGCTTCCACGATCTCGCAGCAAGTGATCAAGCTCTCGTCCCCTCCGGCGCGCCGGGATATGCGCACCAAGTTCCGCGAGGCGATGCAGGCCCGCCGCTTGGAGATGGAGTGGCCGAAGGAACGCATCCTCGTCGCCTACTTCAACCGCCTGCCCTACGGGAACCATCGCAACGGCCCGGCCGAGGCGGCACGCTTCTATTTCCAGAAGCCCGCGGGCGATCTTTCGCTGGCGGAGTGCGCGCTGCTCGCGGGACTGCCCCAAGCGCCCAGCAGGCTGAATCCCCTGAAGCATCCCGCCCGTGCCCTGGCCAAGCGCGGGATCGTCCTGGACCGGCTGGCCGCGTCGGCCGATTACGACACCTCTCGTATTTCAGCAGCCAGGGCGGAGGCCCTGAGGCTCCGGCCCTTGCAGGAGCGCCCCCTCGCGCCGTGGCTTCCCGCCGCTTTCGAAGCCCGCGGCGGGATCACCGGGCCCCGCTGCTCGCTCGACGCCGCCCTTCAAGCGAACGTGGAATCGATCGTGCGCGAGGAACTCGCGAAGCTCTCCGGCTCCAATCTCCGGCACGCCGCCGTGGTGGTGATCCACAATCCAACCGGCGAAATCCTGGCCTTGGTTTCCTCGGGCGATTGGCGGGATCCGAACGGTGGCCAGATCAACGGGACCCTGGTGCCCCGGTCCCCGGGCTCCGCCTTGAAGCCCTTCACGTGGCTGCTGTCCTTTGAGAAAGGAGGCCTCCATCCGGCTTCCATCGTCGCGGACATCCCCACACGCTTCCGGACGGAGGAAGGACTGGATGCCCCGGAAAACTTCGACCGCAGCTTCCGCGGCCCGGTCCGCGTGCGGGAAGCACTCGCGTGTTCCTTGAACATTCCCGCCATGCGGGTGCTCAACGAGCTGGGCGGCCCCAGGCCACTCCACGACCTGATGGCCTCGCTCGGGATGGAGAGCGCCGGGCCGGCCTTCGACAGCTACGGCCTGGGGCTCACCCTCGGCAATGCGCCCGTACGGCTGCTGGATCTGACGAATGCCTATGCCACCCTGGCCCGCCAGGGGAAACACCTGCCGGCGACGCTTGGTCTGGCATTCCCTCCCTGGGGAGACACCCCTGCCGTGTTTACGCCGCAATCCGCTTTCCTGATCGCCGACATCCTATCGGATCCCGACGCCCGCGCCCCGTCCTTCGGCCGCGGCGGCCCTTTGGAGCTGCCCTTCCCCTGCGCGGCGAAGACCGGAACCTCCTCCGACTTCAGGGACAATTGGTGCCTCGGATTTACCAGGGACTTCACGGTCGGCGTCTGGGCAGGCAATTTCGACAATTCCCCGATGAAAGGCCTTTCCGGCGTTGCAGGAGCCGGGCCCGTGTTCCACCGCACGATGTTGCGGCTCCACCGCGACACGAAACCGCGGTGGCTGGACCGCCCGGAGGGCCTGCTCGAGATCCTCGTCGATCGCTTGACCGGAAAGTCCCTGACCGCGCCGGGCGGGGACGCGGCAATGGAGATCATCCCCTCCGACCGGCTGCCGCTTCCCGCCGCCTCCACCGATCGCAACGAGCAAGGTTTGGTGCTGCTCGATTCCTCATACACCGAGTGGTACGAGTCCCCCCACAACCGCCGCCGGACACAATTCGCGCTGGCGGCCGGACGCGTCGCGGAGACCCCGCTCCGCATTCTGGCGCCCCGTGAGGGAACCACCTATCTGCTCGATCCCGAACTGCCGAACGGCGGTCTGCTTCACCTTTCCACGAACCTGCCGGGGATCGCCGGATGGTCTTGCGAGACGCTCTCCCTTTCTCCCGGTTCACCGGAACCGGTCGCGCGCCTCAAGAGCGGCAGCCACGTCCTGATTGCCACGGACAAGCGCAGCGGAACCCGCCGCGAAGTGAGGATCAAGGTGGAGGAGCGCTAGGAAGAACGCGACGAAACAAGTGCTCCGGACCCCCACGGCAAAGACCGCGGGAGTGTTCCCGCGGCCTTTCTTTACCGGTACCGTTCCCGGATGCGCCGGGGGCCTTTGGAGGGGGAAATTTGTCGCGATGCGTTACCAGATCACCTTCGCTCCCACGATGGCGTTGAAGCCGGGTTCGTTCTGGCCGGAGCCGTGGCTGCGATAATCTTCGTCGGTCACGTTTTCCAGACCGGCCGTGAGCTCCAGGCACTCCGCGGCACGCCAGCCGCCGTGAAGCATGTAAACGATATAGTTCGGGGTTCCTCCCGAAGGGATGCGCTGGCTATCGGCGCGGTCGGAAGCGGTGAGGCGGTTCTCCTCTGCCGCCGCCAGCACCCGGCCCTCCACCCAGAACTTCTCCGAAGGAGCGGTCCACCGCAGCGCGACGGAACCGGTGAGTGGAAGCAGGCGGGACCCCGGCTCGTCCACCAGCGGCCCGCCGAGATAGGCGCTCGTTTCCGTGCGCCCATCCTGCCACGCGCCGAAGCCGGAGAGGGTCCACTGCGGGTGAAAGCGCCAGGCACCTTCCAGCTCCACGCCATACACGTAGCCGTCGCGACCGTTCGTCGCGACGGTGGTCCCGCCAGCCGGCGTGGTCGGGACGCCTACGATGAGGTCGTCCACGTCCGTGTAGAAGACCGCGAAGTTCATCGAGGTGTTCTCCGTCGCATGGCGGGTCCCCACCTCGTAGGTGATGTATTCTTCCGGTTCGACGTCCACCGAGCCCGTGGAGGCGATGCCGGAGCGAGCCGTCAGGTTTCCGGACAGGTCATCCAGATTTGGTGCGCGGAAGGCCTGCGAGGCCCCGCCGTACACGCTCCAGCAATCGTTGAAGCGATAGATGCCGCGCAACGAGCCGACGAGGTGATCCCAATCCCGGTCCGCACCGTATTGCTCGGCCCCGGCGGCAGCGTCCCAATACCGGCCCAGCTCCGCCTGGGCGTAGGTGTAGCGGGCGCCTGCCGTGAGCTCGAATTGGTCCGCCGGCTTCCACACGTACTGGGCGAAGGCACCGAAGATCTCGTACGTGGAATCGTCGGCGACGGGGAGGGTCGCGGGATCATAGGGCAGGCCGGGGGCGGCCCGCCTGCGGTAGCCTTCCGCCTCCACCGTGTCGCGGTAGTAATCGAGGCCATACACGAGATCGCCATCGCCGAGGGGCGATTCGAAGGAGACGTCTAGGCCCGTGGTGTCCACTTCGGAAATCTGATAGCGGCGGTCGGTGGCCGAGCGGTACTGCGCTTCGGAATCGCGCGTCGTCTGGTAGGAAACCGTGGCATTCCAGCGCTTGATGAAAGAGGAAGCGTCGTTTTCCTGCTCCACCCGGGCGTAGGTGAGGGAGCGCTCCTGATCGTAGGTGCGGGCGAGCCAGCTACCGGGCCGGGCCACATGGCCGGAGTGCTGCCAGCCGGGATTGAAGGCCGTGGAATGCCAGCGGGAGATGGCGTCCTGATTCACCTGCTGGTGCACCAGGGTGAGCGTCGTCTGCGCGTTCAGCGCCATGTCGAAGCGGAAATCCAGGTCCTGCTCGGGGTAGCCCGTATTCCGCATCAGGCCCACGGCCGAATCCCGCACATCGCCGTAATCTTTCGCCGTAATGCCCAGCATCACGCCGTATTTCCCGCCGACCCCGAAGGAGCTTTCCACCCGCCCGATGTGGGAGTCGTCGCCATTGCTACGATACTCGTAGTAAGCGGACCCGTGGGTGAAAAAGGCGCCCTCGGTCTCGTCCCGGAAGCCGGAGGATTTGGTGAACACGTTCGCCGTGCCGCCGACGGCATCGGAACCGTAGAGCACGGAGCCCTGGCTTTTCACCAGCTCCAGATGATCAATGGAATAGGGGTCGATGGTGTTCCAGTACTGCACCGGGCCGCTGCGCCAGACGGAATTGTTCACCCGCACGCCGTCCACCATCAGCAGGTTTTGCCGGCCGGTGAATCCGCGGAGATAGGGCGAGCCGTGGCCGTAGGCGGTCTTCTGCACTAGCACGCCGGGTGTGAGCTGGAGGGCCTCCGGCAGGGTCCGGCGCGTGTTCTCCTGTAGGAAAATCGCGTCGATCCGCTCGACGGTGTAGGGCGTGTCGCTTTCGGCGGTCTCGGTGCGGGATGCGGTGACGATCAGAGGGTCCAGGATGTCCTGGGCGTGAAGCGCCATCGGCACGACCGGAAGGAGGAAAAGGATGCGCATGGGTGGGAGGAAAACGCCCTTCCCCGGCTTTTCTTAGGAAAAAATCTCAATTCCCCTGCCGGCTGCTCTCCCGCAATTCCCGCAGCAATTTCGTCTCGCGCTCCGTCATGACGTACGGCCCCGCGAAGTCGATGGTTTCTCCCAAACCGCGCCGCGTCCGACAAGCGAAGGCGTTCTTCGACTCCAAGTAGTACAGGATGAGATACTGGCGGTCCTCGCTGGAAGTCTCCGCGATGAAATCCGGCAGGCCCTTCTCCTTCAGGAATACATCGAGATTCGGATGGGCGGCCGATTGAAATACCAACCGGCGATGCCCCAGGGTTTCGGGCGCATTCCTGACCAGCATGATCCGGTCCTGCGCGGCGCGCTCCGTCCACCCCGCGTCCCAGCCACGGCCGGCGGGGCCGCACGAAGCAAGCAGGAGAGAAGCGAGCAGCAGGTACTTCATGGCTCGGACGATACCGCGGGCAAGAGATGCTTGTTACGGCGGCGATCGGTCTCGATCAACCGCTGTAACGCCCGCACGTTCGGCCGGTTCGCCTCGGATTCAATGAAAAAGGCGGTCTCGAGCGGAACCAGGAACTCGACCGCCGAATTCACCCCCACGAGCTGCCCGCGGGCATCGATCACCGCGCCGCCGCTATCCCCGGGCTCCAGCGGGATATCATGCTTGATGCGGGTTGCATTTCCCCGCCCCGGCGGGATGGATGTCACCAGCTTGCCCGGCTCGCTGCGGAAACCGGTGGCGATTCCGCTATGGAAGACCGGCGTCCCCGCCGGCACCCACTGATCGGGCGAGGTCCACGTATAATAGCGCGGCGTCGCCACGGGAATGTGCAGCAGCGCCAGATCGCTCGAAGCGGAGCGCCAGACGATCCGGGCCTTGCTCGCGCGCAGGCCGCCCTGCTGGCCGTGGACTACGAAGACATTGCGGCCCTCGGAACGGGCCAGCACGTGGTCCGCCGTCATGAAATACCCGTCCCGAGAGATCGGGATGCCGGAGCCCCCGTCCGCATCGTCAGGCCCGCGGCCCTGGGTGAAGCGGCTCTCCACCCACGGCGAAAGCTCTTCCTTTCCGGAAATGACGACGGCGGCGAGGCGGCTCGCCGCCTGCCGGACCACCGCGCGGCCGGGCGGCGAGAGATCCGGCGGAGGGGCCGGAGGCGTGAAGGAGCATGCCGACAGGGAGACCGCCGCCAAGACGGCCAAGTACGCGGGGGTAAAGTCGAGCATGCGGGAGAAATGAAGCAAAGGATACGTGAAGTCTCACGCGATTTCTTCGCGATCCGCCAGCACCGCGGAAAGCGCTGCACGATCCGCGGGCGGGATCACCAGATGATCGAGCTCTCCGGCCACGATCCGCTCCTCCCCCTCCGCGGCCCGGGCGACCGGATGAGAGGCAGCGCAGCCGTGGACGTGCAGCGTCACCCGGTAGCGCGTGATGCCGTATTTCCGGCGGTGGAGGAGCGGCAGGCCCCCGGTGGCCGCCTTGTCGCGCACAGGCAGCCGCCACATCCCCTCCCGCCGCCCGCGCCCTTGGCGGGCAAGCAGGATCGCTCCTCCTTCCATCGAGAAGATGGCATGCTCGTCGATTTCCTCGATCGCCTGCCGCTTTGCTTTCACCGGCAGCGCCGCAGGCTCCCGCGTCCGGCAAAACGAAGCTACCGGACAGGACAAACAATCCGGGACGCCGGGGCGGCAGTGCGTCTGCCCCAGCTCCATTAGCGCTGAATTGTACTCCCGCGGATGATCCCGATCGAGCAGGGTGCCCGCCGTTTCCCACAGCCACTTCTGCATCGGGCCGCAGTCGATGGGATCGGCACGGTCGAAAAGACGGGACAGCACCCGCGCGACATTCCCATCCACGATGGGTGCCGCTTTCCCGAAGGCGAAGGAGAGCACTGCCCCGGCCGTGTACCGGCCCACTCCCGGAAGCGCGAGAAGGGCCTCGAAATCATCCGGGAAGAGGCCGCCGTGAAGCTCCCGAACCGCTCTCGCCGATTCCCGGAGCATGCGGGCGCGGCGGTAGTAGCCGAGGCCTTCCCATGCCTTCAAAAGCACGTCGTCCTCCGCCGCCGCCAGCGCCCCGACATCGGGAAACCGCTCCAGGAACCGGGCATAGAAGCCCCGCCCCAGCACCGTCGCGATCTGAGTCTGCTGGAGCATCACCTCGGAAACGAGCACCGCATAGGGGTCCCTCGTCCGGCGCCAGGGATAGTCCTTGCCGTTCTTCCCGAACCACTCGCCCAAGGCGGCGCGGAATTCTTCCGGCGCTTCCAGTGGACTGCTGCGGGCGAGGGGCTTCAACACCCGCGCAATCAACCGGAACTCCGGATGTGCCGCAACCTCAAGCTCTCCCCGTTGAAATTCCTTGGCGCTTCCGGCGTCTTGGCGGTTGATACCCCGCAGCACATACCTCTTCCGTGGCCCTCACTTCCCACACCGCCCCGCTCACCTCCGCCCAAGCCGCCCGCCTGCGCGAGCTGCTGGTGGAGCGCGGCTATGAATTCGAGACGAAACCCTACACGCTCTACGCCGCCAAAAAGGGCAAGCTGAACGTGTCCGTGTACGAGAAGGGCCCCAAGGTGCTGATTCAAGGCAAGGACACGGAGGATTTCATCCGCTTCCTCCTGGAACCGGAGATCCTGGGCGAGGCGAAGCTCGGCTACGAAGAGGAGCTGGATCCGGAGATGTACGCGCCGCATTTCGGCGTCGATGAAAGCGGCAAGGGCGATTACTTCGGCCCTCTGGTGATCGCCGGGGTCTATACCGATGCTCCGCTCGCCCGCGCCCTGAAAGCCGCGGGCGTCATGGATTCCAAGAGGATTTCCAGCGCCAAGCGGATCCGCGATCTGGCGGCGAAGATCCGCGAAATCCCCGGCATCGCGATCTCCGTCGTGGCCATCGGGCCGGAGCGCTACAACGAAATGTTCTCCTCCTTCGGCAATCTCAACCGCCTGCTGGCATGGGGACATGCGAAGGTGATCGGAAATCTCGCCGCCCAGCGCCCCGCCTGCCCGCGCGCCCTCAGCGACCAATTCGCGCGTCCGGACGTGCTGGCCCGCGCGCTGAAGCAGCAGGGCGTGGAGATCCTGCTGGAGCAGCGGACCAAAGGCGAATCCGACATCGCCGTGGCCGCCGCTTCCATTCTCGCCCGCGAGCGTTTTGTCGATTGGATGGATAAGACTTCCATCGCCGGGGGCGTAACCCTGCCGCTCGGTGCTTCCGCCGCGGTGGTCGAAGCCGCCCGCCAAGTGGTCGCCAAACACGGTTCCGCCGCGCTCGCCAGGATTGCAAAACTCCACTTCAAAACCAGCGCTGCCGTCACCGGTGATTCAAACACCTCTGGCATGGATTCCGCATGATTTTGGATTTTTCGCGGGACAAAGGCCCTTTCCTATGGTGTCCAATCCCCGCGCCGCACTCTGAAGCACTTCACCCGTAAAGCCATGGCCACCATCACCAAACGCGAGCTCGTCATTAAAATTTCCAACGAAACCGGCCTTACACAGCAACAGGTTTTCGATGTGATCCAGCGCACCTTGGACTCGATCACGGATTCCCTTTCCAATGGCGACACGGTCGTGATGCGGAATTTCGGTGCCTTCCAGGTGAAGGAAACCAAGGCGAAGATCGGCCGCAATCCGAAGGATCCCGACAAGGACGTCCCGATTCCGGCCCGTGCCGTGGTGAAGTTCAAGCCCGGCAAGGAGATGAAGGAGCAAGTGGCCCGCACCCTCCCCCTGATCCGCGAGCGCCAGAAGTAACGGCGGAAGCCGCACGAGGGATGTGGAATGGAGCGCGTTGAAGAAAAGCAGCGGGTCGCCTCCTCCGGCCAAGCCCCGGCTTCCTACGGGAAGCTCTCCGCGGTCAGGCGGTTCGCCGTCCGCCATTCCTATGTCGTTCTCCTCGCCTCCTGCGCCTACCCGGACGGCGACTACGAGGGCTACATGACGCGCTCCTACTCGGTGCGTGGCGGCACTTATCACCCGATGCCGGTGGACGAGGCGATCTACCATGTGGAGAGAGGCACCGCGTCTTGGTACGACGAATCGAGCTTCTTCGGCCTGAAGCGGGGGCAGACCTCGCTGGGGGAAAAGGTGATGCCGTGGCACCTGATCGCCGCCCACAAGACTCTCCCGCTCCCCTGCATGGTGGAGGTCACGAACGTGGAGAACGGGAGATCCGTGAAATGCCGGGTGAACGACCGCGGCCCCTTCATCGGCGACCGGATCATCGATCTCTCCCCCCGCGCCGCCAAGAAAATCGGCTTCAGGGACCAAGGTCTCGCTGAAGTGGAAGTGAAGGTCCTCTCCGTGGGCGACGGCGAGTACAAGCGCAGCGCGAAGAAGAAGTGGTTCTTCGGGCTTTTCTAGGCGGTGCCGCTCAATACGCCACCCGGCCCGGCAGGGCCAGGTATTCGCTCAGAAGCGACCTCGCCTCTTCCGCCGCCAGCCCGGTGCGTATCAGGCCCCGCTCCGTGGCGGGCAGGCCGAGCTGCCGGTAGAATTCGCGGTCGTCGAAACCGATGGCCGCGGCCTCCGAAATACCAAATCCATAGTAGATCGTGCCGATCCGCGCCCAGAGGATCGCGCCCATGCACATCGGGCAGGGCTCGCCGGTCGTGTGGATTTCGCAGCCTTTCAGGCTGAAGGTCCCGAGCCGCCGGCACGCCTGGCGGATCGCCACGATTTCCCCGTGCGCCGTCGGATCGTTCGTCGCCACCACCCGGTTGTATCCCTCGCCCACGATCTCGCCGTCTTTCACCACCACCGCTCCGAAAGGTCCCCCGGCCCCGGATCCCATGCCGGTGCGGGCGAGTTCGATGGCGCGTCTCATGAAACGGGGCTCCTCGGGCATGAGCGGGGGTGTAGCGGATCGCCTTCTCCGCGGAAAGTCCTTAACCCGTTTCCCGGCGGGCATGGGAAAGGGAAACGACCCCTTGCCAGCAGCGGATCCCTCCGATAAGACATGATAACTCATGAAGACCCGCCCCTATGCGTGGATGGCAGCCGCGGCGCTCGGCTTCACCGCGGGCTTCGTTGCAAGGAAAGGCGGGAGCGGCCAAGCGCCGCCCGTAGCCCCCGCGCGGGCAAGCGCGAGCACCCCGGGCCATGCCCCGGCGACTCCCGGAGAGCCCGATTCACCGGCCCAGGCCCGCATCCCTTTGCCCGTTTCGAGGGATTCCATCGAGGACCTGCTCGCGTTGGAGAATCCGGAACTCTACGGCCGTCTCGGCCTCTGGCTCCTCGATGCTTCCGAGGAAGACATGGCCGCGTTCTGGACCGCTTACCGGACACGCGACGATGCCGATTTCTGGACCAAGGATCTCATCTTCACGCAATGGGCGAAGAAGAACCCGCAAGGCCTGCTCCAGGCCGCGAAGCGGGATGGCGAGGAGGGACCGGCGTGGTGGGCATGGACGATGAGCGATCCGGACGGAGCCCTGGCGGCCGTGGATGGGGAATCGCAGCAGATGCGCGGTTGGGTACTGCGCGGGATCGCCAATTTCCACCCGCAGCAGGCCCTCGCGATGCTGGAGGAGAAGCCCCAACTGGCCGGCTCTCTCGATCTGACGACGCTGGCAAGGGAACTGGGACGCGATGATCCGAGGGCGGCGGTGGAATTCCTGGCAAAACACAGCCATCACGATCTCTCCAAGCAGCTCAAGGAATGGGGCGAAAAGGATCCTCACGAGGCTTTCCGCTGGCTTCAGGAACGCGGGGACGACGAGCAGTTGCGTGGCGAATTCATCCGGAAAATCGCCAAAGAGCATCCCGGGGCACTCGCCGAGATTTCCGCCGGGCTTTCCCCCGGCTCCATGAAGCGGGAGGTTGAGACAGCGATCTTCCAACAGCTCGTGGAGTCTTCTCCCGGGAAGGCGCTCGCGGAGGCGAAGAAGGCGGGCTCCCCGGTGCTGGTGGCACAGCGGCTGGCGCAACTGGGAACACGGCTGGCCTCGGACGATCCGGACCAAGCGTTCAGGATCCTTGGCGATCTCCTCGCCGCCTGCCCGGACGCCCCCCACCGCATGTCGTTTACCCGCTATCCGAACGGTGGCAGTGGAGAAGGCGGAGGAGTGCCCGGCGTGGCGGATTTCATCAAGCATTTGGCCCGCGCCGAACCCGCACGTACCATGGAGAGCATCCTGGAAAGCGAAGGCGGACAAGCCAGCTGGACGCCGGGGCTTCACGGTAGTCCCCACCAGGTGGCTGCGATCTGGGCGGCCCAAGACTCGGACGGCTTCATACAATGGTGTGAGCAGGGCGGCGAGAAGACCGCGGACTTCGGAGCTGCCGTGCTCACCAATCAACTCATCCAACAACAGGACTTCGAGGGAGCCCTTGTCTGGATCGACCGCATCAGAGATCCCCAGCACAAACGAAACCATCTGGGGAACGTGATAAGCAACTGGCGGTCGCGGGACTCTGCGGCCGCGGAGGAGTGGTACCGGCAGGCGGATCTCCCGGAAGAGATGAAGCAGGTCCTCCAGTCCTATTTCCCAAGCCCCGCGCCATGAGAACGCGCGCGACACGACCCGTCCTCGTCGCCGCGGGGATTTTCGCGGCCTGCGCGGCAGGCGGATGGCTTGCAGGCGGCGGGCTTCGCGCTTCCTCCGAAGGAAAGGCGGCCGACGACGCGGAAGCGAAACCGACGAAAGCCCGGCGGGATCTCCGGCAGAAAGCGGCCGTACCTCCTGAGGTGACGGCCCGCATGGCAGCCGTTCGCGCGGCGCGGGATACCGATGAACGTCTGCGGGCCACCATCCAGTTGGCCTATTCGCTGCCGCTCGCCGAGATCGAAGCATGGTGGGAGGCGGAATGGTTCGACGGCCGGGAGGACATGCAGAGCTACTTCTTCTACCGCATCACCCGCGCCCGCTGGATGGAAGCCGATCCCGCAGGCTTGATGGACTACTGCCTCCGGGAGGACAGCACCCACACCCATCAGGTAGCGGGGGCGTGGGCCCGGTGCGATCCGGGCGGGGCTCTGGCCTACCTGCGGGAAGCGAGGGATCCGGCCCGGCTGTCCCGGCTCCTCTCCGCCATGGGGGGAGCTTTGGCAAAAGCCGATCCCGCGGCGGCTCTCGAAAGCGTTTCCGCCTTTCGCGCCACGCTTCCGTACGGGGACAATTACGGATTACACGAGATCATCCGCGAGGTGGCGAAGTCGGCCCCCGGTCTGCTGGAAGCGCAGTCGGCCGACTGGCCTCCGGCGCTCCGGCATGCCATGGCTTCCAGCCTGGCCTCGGCGGCCCTGAATCGGGACCTTGCCGGTACCGCGGCCAAGCTGGCGGAATCCAAGGACGGGAAGCGCCATTTCATGGAGGCGCTGGATCAGGATCGCGATCTGGTGAAGAGGATCGCCCGCGATCCATCGGTACTACCGGAGGGCTGGTTCGGCGAACTCGCCAGCCGGAGCGGCTACTATATCGTGGAAGACGACCCGCGGTCATGGGTGGAGGCCGACCTGGCAACGATGGGCTTCAGCGAAGACCAAGCACGCCAGTTGCGCAGCTATGCCCTGAACCAGCTCGGAAATAAGGATCCCGCGTACCTCCAGACCCTGCTAACAGGGGGAAATCTGGAGCCGAACGAACGCCGGGATGTGATCGGCAGGTTGGTCAACTCGATGGCCGCGGACAAGGAGAAGGCGGAGGCTTGGATCGCCGGGCTCACCGATGAATCCGATATCGAGATTGCCAAGGGCACCCTGGCAGTGACCTCCGGTCTGGAAGTGACTCCTTCCACGCTGCTTTCCGATCTTTCGGGAGGGGCTTCGACCCTCGACTGGAACCAAGCCCGTGCCGCCGCCCTTTGGGGGCCGGAAGAACGCAATGCCTTCACCCGCGGGTTCTCGGATCTGCCGCCTGAGCAAAAAGAAGCGACCGCTCGCAAACTCCTCCAGAGCCACTACCAGCAATTCCCGGACTCCCTGCGCGCGGAGGCGATCGGCTATCTGCTGGCGGAGCCCCCGGCCGAGGCGGCGAAGGATGCCCCATCCACTGCAAACGACGGTTACGTGCAGGCTGCCTCCACCGTCGCGGCTCGCTGGGTGGATGACGATCCGGCCGCCGCCAGCCGCTGGGTGGGGTCGCTCCCTGCCGGCGAGGCTCGTCTTTGGGCCGCAAAGAATCTTGCCGCCCGCTGGAATGACTACGAGCCCGCCGCCAGCAGCCGCTGGATCGACAGTCTCCCTGCCTCCGAAAAGGCCGAAGTACGGAAGTATGTGGACTCCGGCCAGGCTCACCGCCATTGAGGCCGGGATTCCCATAGCCAACTTTCAAGATCTCGGGATAGTGCGTCCATGAACTTCGCACCCCTTGCCATCCTGGCCATCCTGCTCTTCGCCAGCTCCTGCGCGGGGCCCGGCGGCGGCACCGGTGCCAATCTTTCCAATGACGAATGGGGCCATCGCCCGGGCCCCCGGGGCTTTTCGACCGTGATTATCGATGCCGGGCACGGCGGCACCGATCCGGGGGCCGTCTCCCGCAGCAGCGGCCAGCGCGAAAAGGATCTTGCGCTCGATACCGCCAAGCGCCTGCAGCGCCAGCTCGGCGGAAAAGTCCGGACCGTGCTGATGCGGAATGACGACCGCTTCATCGAGCTCGACGAGCGGGTAAATCGCGCCAGCGGCAAAGACGGCACGATCCTGGTGAGCCTGCATTACAATTCCAGCGGCTCCGGTATCCGCGGCCCGGAAACCTACTACTGGCGCGTGGACAGCCACGGTCTGGCCACCCGCATCCAGCGGCACATGGTCTCGGTCTCCCCTTCCGAGTCCGGCAACCGCGGCCTGGTCCGCCGCCGCCTGCGCCTGACGCGCAATCCTGACATTCCCTGCGTGCTTGTGGAAATCGGCTACCTCAGCCATCCCGCCGAAGCCAAGCTCTGCGCCGATCCGGCCTACCGGGAGAAAATGGCCGCGGCCATCGCCCGCGCGATCCTGGAGCAGCAAAGCCGCGGGGACGCCGGCACCGGCCCCCTTCCCAAACCCATCTACGCCCCGCCCAGCCGACCCACGGATGCTCCCGGAT
>CAMPGU010000073.1 GCA_946885645.1 uncultured Haloferula sp. | reverse complement strand
CTCGAAGCCGAAGTGCTGTGCTCCTGCGCTCGGCCTGCGGTCCTGGGAATTCCTCAAACGCCGCCTCGGAGAGCTTGGCCAAGGCGCGCCGCTGATTCTGCGAACCAAAGCGGACTGCCTGCGGGTGTGCGCGCGCGGCCCCATCGCCGTGGTTTACCCGGATGGCGTGTGGTACCACTCCTGCACCCCGGAGGTGCTGGAGCGGATCGTGACCGAGCATCTGGCCGGCGGAATCCCCGTGGAGGAATTCCGCATCCGGCCCTGAAACGAAGCGCTACTTCCACTCCATCTCCAGAAGGGTGACCCCTTGCCGGGGCAGGGTCACCATGATCGCCGAGAGATTCTCTTCCTCGACGAACCGCGGTTGTTCCTTCACCTCCCCGAGTTTGCAGGATTCTTCGAGCTGTGCGATCTGCTCCGCACTCGGCTCTTGCGGGGAACCCATCGCTTGCCATGCGGTGAAGGAGTTCGAGTGGGTCTCATCGATCAAATAGCGCTTCACCACCGGGACTCCTTTCGGCGCGCCGGGAAGATCCACCCGCACCTCGGCATCGGGACCCCGCACGTCGTCGTCATGATAATGCCACACGAGCACGGTGAGCTTCTTGCCCTTCATGGCCGCGAGCGCGGACACATCGGGCTTCCCCCGCACGCCGCTGCGGAGCATGTCCGGCAGGGAAACCGCGGAGTCGCTGCTTACCGGCAGGCGCTGGCCATCCATCTTCGCGAACATCCGGAAAACATTGAGCACCGGCTTGTCGATCCCGTTGGTGGCGAGAGAGCGGAAACCGGCGAAATACGGCTGGTCCTCGAACTCGAAGGCCCAGGTAAGCGCCCCTTCCAAATTCACGCCGTGCTTCTCGGCGAGATCCAGCTTCCGGGGAAAGCTGGCGGCCGTGTAGCTGGAATACATGGTGCCGTTCCGATAGGCTAGGTTCGCGCCTTGGCAGGCCGCGCAGCCTTCGGGATCCGACTCGCCGATCACGATCGGGGTGTCCCGCAGCTCCGGATAACGTGCGATCACCGCGAAGGCACCGTCGATGTCACGGAGTTGGTTGGAGATGCCCATCTGCACCCGTCCGCCCACATCCCGTGGCGAGCCCTTCGCGTGGAAAGAGATGAAATCAATGGGCGTGCCCTTTTCCCCCGTGGCTAGGTTCTTGCCCTTCAAGCAGTGCTCGAGGAAGGCCTTCAGGAAATCGCCACCGGCTCCGCCCGCGAGATCGGGACCTCCCACCTTCGCCTCCGGGATCGCCCTTCTCACGGCTCGGACCGCGTGATCGTGCAATTTGAAGAACTCCTCCCGCGAGCCGCGCCAGTAGCCGATGTTCGGTTCGTTCCAGGTTTGCCAATACCACCTCAATACCTCGTCCTTGCCGTATTTCTCCACGGAATGCTTCGCCCATTGATAGACGAGTTCCTCCCACTTCTGCCAATCCTTCGGCGGGTAGGCCCAGCCGGTGTAGATCTCGTCGTACTTCGCCCGCGGCGTCCAGTGGTGCCGGTATGGCTCCGGCTTCACCGATAGCGCCTGCGGCATGAAGCCGATCTGCACGTAGGGACGCACGCCGTTCTTCAGATAGCTGTCGAAGATCCGGTCCACGATGGTCCAGTCATAGACGGGCTTGCCCTGCGGGTCTTCCGTGTAGGCATTCGTGGAGCCCCATTTGAGCGCGGGCGTCCCGTCGCCCGTCACCAGCAGGCTGTGGGCGCGGAAGAATACCTCCTTCGGCCGCATCTCTCCCAGATGTCCGAGCAGCTCGTCGCCATGCTCCATGTAGGCGTAGTTCGGCTCGTCCGCACCGAAGAAGCGCCAGATCGGCTTGAGCTCGGGGCCGGGCCTCTCGACATCGACGCGGATGGTGACGGGAAAGGAGTCCGCCATGGCGGATCCGGCTACGAAAAGAAGCGCGAGGGTTTTGAAACTCATCCTCGCCACATTGAGGCTCGCCTCCCGGCGGCGCTAGTAGGTTATCACGTCGCAAACATCCTAGTCCGGGAACCTTAGGCGGTGGCATCCGGCACGTTCGGAGCCGGAGGCTTCACCCACGCCGGTGCTTTCGGGGTGGCGTCCGCATAGATGGCCACGAGGGTCATGCCGATCAAGCCGGTGAAACCCGCGAAGCCCACGGTCATCGCCGTGGACATGGCGACGACGAAGGGGGTGAAGACCAGCAGCCCGATAACCATGTAGCTCGGCTTTACCTCGTAGGCATGCACCACCAGCCGCAGCCGGGAACGCGCCAGCGAGAGCCCGAGAATAGTGTAGCAGAGGGTCGCGGCGACTCCGTTCAGATGATATAGCAGCCCGCACTTTTCCGTCTGCATCGCACAGAAAGCAAGGGCCACGGCGCTTGCCGCAGACAACGACGCGGTGAAGAGGATCATCGCGCCGATGCGGCCCATCAGTCCGCGAAAAGACGAGGCTCCGATGGCACCCGCGCTCATCATCGCGGAAAGGGCGATCACGGTGAGCGAGCAGGCCGCCTGGTCGATCGCCTCGATGCCGCCGATCATGTTGAAGCGAACGATCACGTACGGAAGCAGGGACACGAAGGTCAGGAGGCAGAGACCCCACAGGGTGAAGAACTTCCCGCGCACCACCTTCCACCGGTTCAGCTTGGTGAGCAGTAGAAGCTCATGATTCCCTTCTTCCAGTTCCTGCCCCATCAAAACCAAGCCGCCGAGCGGCATGATGAAGGCGCAGATGGTGGCGACCATCACCCAGAAGGGGCCGGCTTGGAAAAGCAAACCCAGATTTAACATGCCGGCATACTTCGCGGAGCTGTAGGCGGCCTCGGTCCGGAGTTCATAGAGCAGCGCCATGACAGCGAAGAGCTGGATGGCGAGGAAGGGATAGATGAAGCTCCCGCGCCTCATGTTCTGGCGTAGTTCCTTCACCAGCATCGCACCGAAGCGATCGGGCAGGTCGTCTTTCACGGCTTCCACGGGCTGCATGATCCACGATGCCTCCGCTTCCGCAAGCCGGATCAGGCCAGCAGCTCCTTCACCACGTGCCCGTGCACATCCGTGAGGCGGAAGCGGCGGCCCTGGTGCAGATGGGTGAGCGCGGTGTGGTCGATTCCCATCAGATGGAGGATCGTCGCCTGGAGGTCGTGCACGTGGACTGCGCCCGGGGTATAAACGTGCTTGTCGGCGTGGATCGGATTTCCGTCGGCGTCCGCGATATTATACCCGTAGGCGTCCGTGTGGCCGTGGGAAATCCCCGGCTTGATTCCGCCCCCTGCCATCCAGAGGGTGAAGCAGCGGGGGTGGTGATCGCGGCCGTAATTGTCCTTGGTGAGCTTGCCCTGCGAATAGGAAGTGCGGCCGAATTCCCCGCCCCAGATCACCAGCGTATCCTCCAGCAGGCCCCGCTGCTCCAGATCGCGGATCAGCGCCGCGGAGGCTTGATCCGTCTCCCTGCACTGCCCGCGGATCGCGCCCGGTAAATTGTCATGCTGGTCCCAGCCTTGGTGGTAGAGCTGAATGAAGCGCACCCCGCGCTCCGCCAGGCGGCGGGCAAGCAGGCAATTCGCCGCGAAGGTCCCCGGCTTCCTGCTATCCTCGCCATACAAGCGGTAAACGGACTCGGGCTCCCCGGTGAGATCCGTCACGTCCGGCACGCTCGCCTGCATGCGATACGCCATCTCATATTGGGCGATGCGGGATTCGATTTCCGGATCGAGCTCGCTTTCGAATTGCAGGCGATTCAGGGCGGAGAGCTTGTCCAGCATCTCCCGTCGGCCGGAGCGGCAGATGCCGTCGGGATTTGAAAGATAGAGCACCGGATCCTTCCCGGAGCGGAACTGGACTCCCTGGTACTTCGAATCGAGGAAGCCGTTGCCCCAGAGCCGCGCATACAATGGCTGATCCCCCTGCCCTGCCGAGACGAGCACGATGAAGCCGGGCAGATTCGCATTGTCGGAGCCGAGGCCGTAGGAGAGCCAGGAACCCATGGAGGGCCGCCCGGCGATCTGCGAGCCGGTCTGGAAAAAAGTGATCGCGGGATCATGATTGATCGCATCCGTGAACATGGATTTCACGAAGCAAAGCTTGTCCGCGATGGCTGCGGTGTGAGGCATCAGCTCGGACACCCAGGCACCCGACTGCCCGTGCCGTGCGAATTTGAAATGGCTCCCCGCCAGCGGGATCGATGCCTGCTGCGCCGACATCCCGGTGAGGCGCTGCCCTCCCCGGACGTGGTCCGGCAAGGGCTCGCCGTTCTTCTCCACCAGCAGCGGTTTATGGTCGAAGAGGTCTTGCTGCGCGGGGCCGCCGGATTGGAAGAGGTAGATAATCCTCTTCGCCTTGGGTCCGAAATCCGGCACCGCCGATGCCAGCACACGATCGTGGAAGAGCGATGCCAAAGCCGCCCCGCCGATGCCCGACGCACCGGCCTTAAAGAAGTGCCGCCGCGTCAGCCCGGCAATGGAATCGAGAGGCGCATTCATCGGTTCCACACGGCGGCGTCGAGATTGAGGATGGCTTGGCAAGCGACGGTCATCGCGGCTGCTTCGACCGGGTCGAGATCGCGGGCCGCAGGGCTGTCTCCCAAGGCGAGGAGTTTCTCCGCCGCTGCCGGATCGGCTTTAAAAATCACGAGCTGCCCGTCCCGCACTTCGGCGAGCAATCTCGCCTCCCGCTCCGTGGGCGGACGGGAGGTGCAGGCTTCGAAGGCGGCGGAAAGCCGGCGCTCGGGGGGCAAAGGCTGCACCTTTGCAACGAGAGCCCGTGCCGCCTCCACGAATTGGGTATCGTTCAGCAGTACCAGCGCCTGTAGCGGAGTGTTCGTCTGCGGACGACGGATCGTGCAGACCTCGCGCGTCGGGCTATCGAAGGCGAGCATGTTCGGCAAGGGGGTCGTGCGCTTCCATACGGAATAGAGCGAGCGCCGGTAGAGATCCGCGCCGTCCGACCGCCGGTAAGCGGGTGACATGGAGTTCGATTCGCGCCACAGATCGCCGCCGGGCTGATACGGGGAGACCGGAGGCCCGCCGCTCTCGCGCGGCTGGAGAAGCCCTGAAGCGGACAAGGCCAGATCCCGGATCTGCTCCGAGGACAGCCGCCGCGCCGGGCCACGTGCGAGCAAGCGATTGGAGGGGTCCCTTTGGACCAGATCGGGTCGCCCCTTGCTATCCTGGCCATAGGCGGCGCTGAGGACGATCTCGCGGCAGAGGTCCTTCAAGTTCCATCCGTTCGAGACAAAATCCCGCGCCAACCAGTCCAGCAGTCCGGGATGACTCGGGAGCGATCCCTGCAGCCCGAAGTTGTCCGCGGATTCCACTAACCCGCTTCCGAAAAAATTCGCCCAGATCCGGTTCACGAAGACACGGGAGGTGAGCGGATGCCGCGGGTCCGTGAGCCAGCTTGCGAGGCCGGAGCAATCCCGCGGCGCGTCCTCCGGGAAGGGGATGAGGATCTGGGAAAAGACATCGCGCGTAACCTCATTCTCCTTTCCCCGCGGTGCGTCGTAAGCACCCCGTGCGAGGACGTGCGCGGGGCGGGTTTGCTCCGCTTCCCTCATCACCGGAATCTCGAGAACCTGCTCCTCGGCAACAACGACTGCGGCCCGCGCCTCGCGCAGCGTCGCCAACGCCGCCCGGTAAGCGGGATCGATCGCAGAGAGCCACGCCTCCTTCAGCGCCATGCGGTGCCCGGCAGGATTGACGGCGGCCGCGGTCCATCTCGTTGGTTCGTGCAAGGCAGCGACTTCGAGCGGCACCAAGGCACGCTTGAAAATCCTCAGTTCATCCACTTCGCCGCCGAGGAAGCCGCGGTCCCGGAACCGCTGGCCGAGAGTTGCCACCCCGTCGCCGTGCGTGCGCACCACGACGGATTTCCAGATCAGGTCCGCGGTGACTTCGGTTTCGAGACGATGGCCGTCCAGGTAGATCGCAAGACCGGCGGCGCTGCTCGATCCGTCATAAGTCCAAGTGACGCGAGCCCACTGTTCTTGCGGGATTTTCCCGACGGTGCGAACTCCAATGGCACTTCCCGGCCAATCCCGGACCACCCGGGCCTCCAGATGCCCGCCGGCCAGCAGGAGTTCCAGCCCGTTGAAGCCCACGTCCGTGCCGAAGGACCGGTGCAGCAGTACCACCGGTGCCGGATTTCCCACCGTATCCCGAATCACCAGATCCACGGTCCAAGGATCGCACCGCTCATACTCCAAGCGTCCCGGCAGGGCGATACCGGTATCGCCATCGAGCTTCACGGCCGCGCCGGATCTTCCGGTGACACGGGGCAAGCCGTGGCCCGCCACGTCGGCGGCACCCGCGGCATCGCGAAGTCCCGTTGCGGTGCCTTCACCATCGAAATCCAGATGAGAAACGAGATCGGCCACCGGCGGAGCAGCGGGGATGCTCGCAAGCCAGGCAGTGAAGTCCGGATCGCTCCCGCGACGACGGCTTTCCAATGCCGCCGTCGCCGCCGCTACCCTTCGCTTCGCCTCCTCCAAGACCTTCTCCTGCCCCGCATCCGGCAGGAGAAGGCTCGGGGAGGGTTGGATGGCCGCGGAGCTATAGAACCCGCGCTCGGGAATCGAATTGAAGAAGGCACCGAGCGAGTAGTAGTCCCGCATGCTAAGCGGATCGTACTTGTGGTCGTGGCAGCGGGTGCACTCCATCGTCAGAGCGAGAAAGACGGAACCGAAGGTGTGGACGCGGTCCGCCATATTCTCCACGAGGAATTCCTCCGCCACCGATCCGCCTTCGTTCGTGAGGCGATGAAGCCGGTTGAAGGTGGTGGCGAGCTTCTGATCCCGCGTTGCGCCGGGCAGAAGATCGCCCGCTACCTGCCAGGTGATGAATTGGTCGATGGGCAGGTTTGCGTTGAAGGACCGCACCACCCAATCCCGCCAAGGCCAGAACGCGGTCAATTGGTCGGACTGGTAGCCGTAGGAGTCGGCGTAGCGTGCTGCATCCAGCCAAGCCACCGCGAAGTGTTCGCCGAAGCGCGGGCTGGCAAGCAGGCGATCCGCTGCAGCCGACTTCGCGGCGGTGAGATCGTTACGGGCGGCAGCTTGGAAGGCCGCAATCTCCGCCGGAGACGGCGGGAGTCCCGTGAGATCCAGCGTCGCGCGGCGGAGCCAGCGCAGGGGATCGGCGGGAGGAGAAGGAGCCAGGCCCTCCTTCTCCAAACGCGCGCGAATGAAGCGGTCGGTGTCGCTTTTTGGCCAAGCTGTATCCTTCGGCCGCGGCACGGGCACGGATTCCGGCAAGGGTTGGAAAGACCAATGGGGCTCGTATTCCGCGCCTTCCCCGATCCACCGGTGCAGGGTCTCTTGCTCCTCCGCGCTCAGGGCCAAGTGCGAGGAGGGCGGCGGCATGACCTGTTCCGGGTCCTTCGATATAATCCGCTGCCATGCCAAGGATTTCTCCGGATCGCCGGGGACGAGTGCGCTTCCGGCAGAATCCTTTAACGGTGCCATGGCACCTTCCGCGGTGTCGAGCCGTAGGCCCGCCTCGCGTTTCGCTGCATCGGGACCGTGGCAAGCAAAGCACTTGTCCGAAAGGATCGGCCGCACCTCATACGCGTACGATACCCGCTCCCCGGATGCGGCAAGAGGCGCGATCGGGACGAGAACGGAGAGGAAACGGCGAAGCATGGGAAAGAGCACCGAACCCTTCCTACGATGGCAGGGGGATGCCGTCTTCCCACTATTTCCAGTGTCGCCTGTTTGGGTGATCCGCCTTCAGCCCGCGAAGCCGCTCGCCGGAAGGCCCTTCACACCCAATCCGCGGATGACGAAAAGACGGCCTCCATCGGCTTCTTCCACGCTCTTATGCACTCCCGTGGTGACATAGAGATCGGCAAGATCCGGTCCGCCGAAGGCACACGCGGTCGTCTCCAGGCAGGGCAGATCCACGCGCCTGAGTTCCTCGCCGGATGCCGGACTAAAACATGCGACGCATGCCCCGTGGCAAAAAGCGATCCAGAGATTGCCATCCGCGTCGATGGTCATTCCGTCCGGCGAGGAGTCGTGATGCGCGGTGGAAACGACGCTGCGGAGATTCGTCAGATGCCCTTCCTGGTAATCGAAAGCGAGCACCTCTTTCCGCGGCGTATCGATGTAATAAACGGTGCGTCCATCGGCGCTCCACACGATTCCGTTCGAGTTCGTCACGGGCCCGAAAACCTCGTGGATCGAAAGGTCGGGATCGAGGCGGTAGAGCCGGGCATCTCCGGTTTTTTTCACCAAGCTGATGGTCCCGGCGAAGAAGCGCCCGTCGGGCGAGCACTTGCCGTCGTTGAACCGGTTGTCGGCCTTGTCCGGCTCCGGGTCTCCGAGCGCGGTCAGCTTTCCCGTCTCCTCATCGAGAAAGTGAAACCCGCGGTCCCCGGCGATCACGAGGCCGCCTGCTTCCCGCGGAACCACGGTCCCGACGCGCTCTCCCGCCTCCCAAGTCCTTTCCTCCCCGGTGGCAGGATTGAAACGGATCACCCGGTGGTTCTCGATATCCACGTAAAGGAGCGAGTCCTTCCACCACAAGGGGCCTTCTCCCCAACGCGCACGGTAGCTGCCGACGGTCTCAACGGTCATATCGGAGACTCTAAAAGCAGGGCTCCGCGAGGAAAAGCGAAAGGACGTCCCGAGGACGGATCCGGTCATTGCTCTGCGACGGATGGCGACTTGCTGCTACTCGCCGGGACCTTTCGGCTCCCACGGAAATGCTCGGTTTCCCGGAAAACGGATTTGTCATACGGAGGAAAATGAGGTAGGGACGGTGCCCTATCGAACCGGGAATCCTTTCAAAAAGCAGCACCCGGATCTCTGCCATCATGCCATCCGCCACCTCAAGATTTCCCCTGATTCTCGCCGTGCTACTGTGGCTCGGGATGGGGGGGCAATCGATCTTGCGCGCGTGGGAGACGAAAACACTCAACGGGCGCGAGTACGTGGCCGTCGAGGGAATGAAGGGCTTCTACGGCTTCAGCCGGATCAAGCGGATCGGCAACGAGGTGACGCTGGAGAACAAAAAGGTGCTCATGAAGCTGCGCGTCGGCGGCCAGGAGTGCATCATGAACGGGGTGAAGTTCGTCTTTAGCTACAAGGTCGAAGACACCGGCGGGCGGGCCTGGATCTCACGCATTGATCTGGCGAAGCTGGTGGACCCGGTGCTGAGGCCGAACTACATCGGCAATGCGGGTAATTTCCACACCGTGATCATCGATGCCGGACACGGCGGCAAGGATCCCGGAGCCGTCAACGGGCTCGGAACCGAAGCCAACTACAATCTGGACGTTGCGAACCGGCTGAAAAGAATCCTCACGGCGCGCAAATACAAGGTTCTCATGACCCGGGAATCCAACCGTTTCCTTTCCCTACAGGAACGGGTCGATTTCGCCAACCGGGTCCGGGACAATGCCATCTTCATCTCCATTCATCACAATTCGGGTGGTGCCGCCGCGCGCGGATTGGAGACGTTCACCCTCTCCCCCATCGGCGTGGCGCACTACGGCCGCGGCCTGAATTCTTCCGACTTCCAGGTAAGGACGGGAAATAGCCACGATTCCGCGAATGTCGCCCTCGCTACCGCGGTCCACGGCTTCGTGTCGCGCCGCCTCGGCAAGAACACCTTCGACCGGGGGATCAAGCGTGCCCGTTTCAGCGTGCTAACAGGTGTCAAGCACCCCTCGATCCTGATCGAGTGCGGATTCCTCTCCCACCCCTTCGAGGCCCGCCTGATCCACAACGACGCCTACCGCAACGCTGTGGCAAACGGAGTTGCCGAGGCGATCGACCGCTATCGGGTCGCGGTTTCCAGGAAGCCTGCGTCCAGTCCCTGACCGGCATCCGCGGAAATCCCGCTCCGGTGCGACTCCCCCTGAGGCGATCGGACTCTATAAGCCTGGAACGCCGCGGGGGCGCCAGGTCAGCAGTTCCGGCTCTCCTTCGGTGATGAGTACGGTGTGTTCGAAATGCGCGGAAGGCTTCCCGTCGCTCGTGACGACCGTCCAGCCGTCGTCCAGAATGCGGACCGAGGGGGTTCCTGCATTCACCATCGGCTCGATCGCGAGGATCATGCCGGGAGCCAAAACCGGGCTCTTCCCCTGGGGCCGGTAATTCGGCACGTTCGGCTCCTCGTGAAGATCGCGGCCGACCCCGTGGCCGACGAACTCACGCACGACGGTGAATCCCAGAGGCTTCACGTGATCCTCCACCGCCCCACAAAGTTCGGCCAGCCGCTCGCCGGAGCGCGCGTGAGCAATAGCGGCGAAAAGCGATTCTTCGGTAGCGATCAGCAAGCGCCGGGTTTCATCGGGCACTTCGCCGACCGCAACGGTAATGGCGTTGTCCCCGATCCAGCCGCTTTTTACGATGCCGACATCGAGCTTTACCACATCGCCCGGCTGGATTTTCCTAGGCCCGCCGATGCCGTGGACGACTTCCTCATTTACGGAGATGCAGATCTGCCCTTTGAAGCCGCGGTAACCGAGGAAGGCGCTCTTGCAATCCCTCTGTTTCATCAGCTCCTTGGCGAGCTGGTCGATCTCAAGGGTCGTCGCTCCCGGCTTCACCGCCTTCACGAGCTCCATCAAAATCTCGCTCGCGGTCTCCCCCGCCGCACGCATGCGCGTGATCTCGTGGGGAGTCTTGATCTTGATCTTATGCCGCCTGGCCATGGGCTTTCAAAGTGCTGACCAATTCCAAAAGGCGCTTCTCCACCTCGTCCGGGGCGCGCGTGGCGTCAAAACGCTTCAGCACGCCTTCCTGCTCGTAACGGGCGACCACCGGCAAGGTGTGTTCCTCATACTCCGCCAGACGGGACCGGAAATTCGCGGGGGTGTCGTCGGCGCGGGGAACCGCCACGCCACCGCATTCCGGGCAACGGCCTGCACCGTTCAGCTCCTGACGACGACCCGACCAGCGGCATTCGGGGCATTCAAGGCGGTTGCCGAGACGCACCAGCAGTTCATCCAGCGGCACTTCCAAAAGAATGGCTGCGTCCAGCTTCCGGCTTCTCTCCGCGAGCCACGCTCCGAGGAAATCCGCTTGAGAGATGCTGCGGGGAAACCCGTCCAATACCCAGCCGCCCTGCTGCTTGCCCAGCCACTCTCCCATGATGGGATTCATGATCTCATCGGGCAGATATTCGCCCTTCTCGAGGATCGGCTCCGCTTGGAGGCCGAGCTTGCTCCCCTCCTCCACGGCCGAGCGCAGCAAGGCTCCGGTACTGAGGTAGGCAAGGCCGAGATCCTCGGCCAAGCGCTTCCCTTGGGTACCCTTGCCGGATGCGGGCGGTCCCAGCAGGACGAAATGACGGGGCATGGGTGGACAGGGGTGAAGCGCGGGCCCTACTTGGCAATCCAAGCCGCGGCCGCGACAACGATAATCAGACCGATGACGGCCCAGAGATAAACAAGCGCCGTGCTGGAGGCGGCATTTCCCGTCTGCGCGAGGCGATCATAGCGACCCTTCAGCTTGCCCTTGCGGAGGAAGCCGTCGTAGTGCCGCTGGAGCAGGTGGGTTTCCACCTGACGCATGATGTCCAAAACCACGCCGACGAGAATCAGCAAGCTGGTGCCGCCGAAGAACTGCAGCACCATCGACCCGGGCGGAAGCTCCACCAAGTGACCGATTGCGGCGGGAAGGATGAAGATAAGGCTCAGGAAGATGGCTCCCGCGAAGGTCAAGCGGGTCATCGTGAAATCGAGGAAATCGGCGGTCGGCTTGCCGGGGCGGACGCCCGGGATATAGCCGCCGTTACGCTTCAGGTCTTCCGAGATCTGGGAGGGCTGGAACATCGTCGCGACCCAAAAGTAAGAGAAGAAGAAGATGAAAATGCCGCCGAGGATGTAATACCAGGTGCCGCCCGGGTTCAGTTCGCTCTGGAGCTTCACCGCCCACGGGGCGCTCTTGAAAAACCAAGTGATCATCATCGCCGGCAAGGACAGGATCGCAGTGGCGAAAATGATCGGCATCACCCCCGCGTAATTGACCTTCAACGGCAGATATTGCGTCTGACCGCCGAACTGCTTCCGGCCGACCACCCGCTTCGCATACTGCACGGCGATTCGTCGCTGGGCCTGGGTGATGGCGATGGTTCCCGCGATGACCAGCAGGAGCATGGCAATCATGACGACCATCATTGAGGAGCGGAAGGGATTCGCATCCGCACCGGCGACAAAGTGCTGCCAAGTCTGGACCAGTGCGCCGGGGAGCGCGGAGATGATATTGACGGTGATGATGATCGAGGTGCCGTTACCGATGCCCCGCTCGGTCATCTGGTCGCCGATCCACATCAGGAGCAAGGTGCCCGAGACAAGGGTCACGACCGTCAGTGCCATCCATAGCGTGGAGGCCTGCGGGACGAGTACGCCGTACTTCGCCTCGTCATCGATGCCCGGCATGTAGAAGAGCGTCTCCGGGTTCGCGAGAGTCCGGGCGACGAAGTATCCCTGCACCAGCGCGATCCCGATCGTGATATAGCGGGTGTACTGGGTGATCTTTTGACGGCCTCCATCCTCGCGGGCGAGGCGGGCGAGCTTCGGGACCACCGCCGTCATGAGCTGCACCATGATCGACGCCGAAATGTACGGCATGATCCCCAGCGCGAAGATACCCGCTTGCTGCAGCCCGCCGCCGGCGAAGATCGTGAGCATCGCCCCGAAGGCGTTCCCGCCATCTTTCGACGCGTTGTCCATCCACTTCTCGATGACCGAAGCGTCCACCCCGGGGAGGGTGATGTGCACGCCGAGGCGTACGATGACGATCATGGCGAGGGTGAAGAGAATCCGGTCGCGGAGTTCCGGCACCTTCCAAGTGTTCTTGAATGCGGAGACCATGTGAAAGCGGGGTGCAAAAAGCGACGGGTTTGTAAACGCGGAAAGGAAGCGATCAAGCGCTTCCTCACCGGAGACCCGTCATGACTGGGGTAAACAATGCATCAGGCTTCGGCGGCTGCCTGGACGCTGCCGCCGGCCTTCTCGACCTTTTCCTTGGCGGAGGCGCTGATCGTGCCCACGGCGATGGTGACCTTCTTGGTCAATTCGCCTTGGCCGAGCACCTTCACCACGTCGCAGGAGCGGTTGATGAGGCCCGCCTTGCGAAGGGCTTCTTCCGTGACGGTGTCACCGTCGTTGAAGGCCTTTTCGATCTGGGCGAGATTCACCACTTCGACCTTGGTCTTGAAGTTGATGTTGTTGAAGCCGCGCTTGGGCAAGCGGCGGTGAAGGGGCATCTGGCCGCCTTCGAAACCGACGCGGGTGCCGCTGCCGGAGCGGGCTTTCTGACCCTTGTTGCCCTTGCAGGAGGTCTTGCCGTGGCCGGAGCTTTCGCCGCAGCCCAGGCGCTTGACCCGGTGCTTGGCTCCCTTGTTGGGCGCTAGAGTGTGAAGTTTCATAAGAGACTGAAGATTAGGAGACAGAAGAAAGAAGACTGGAGGAGTGCTCGATAAACCGGAAATTCCTTCAAGTCTTCCGTCTGTCGTCTTGAAGTCTGTTGTCTTGATTAGATCGCCTTTTCCTTCTTCTTGCCGCGGGATCCGAGGATCTGGTCGCGGGTGCGAAGCAAGGAGAGCGCCTTGAGGGTGGCCTTGACCACGTTCGAGTGATTGGAGGAACCGAGGGACTTCGCGAGGATATCACGGATTCCCACCGCTTCACAGACGGCGCGGACGCCGCCCCCGGCGATGATCCCGGTACCCGGAGAGGCGGGCTTCAGGAGCACCTTGCCGCCGCCGAATTCGGCGTAGATTTCGTGGGGGATGGTTCCTTCCACGATGTTCATCGGCTTGAGAACCTTCTTCGCGGCTTCACCGGCCTTCTTGATGGCGTCGGCCACTTCGTTGGCCTTGCCGAAGCCCAGCCCGACCTTGCCCTCGCGGTCACCGGCGACGATCAGCGCGGAAAAGCTGAAGCGTCGGCCGCCCTTGACCACCTTGGCACAGCGGTTGATGAAGACCACCTTCTCGGCAAGCTGGGGACCATCGGATTCCTGCTGCTGACGGTCGTCGCGGCGCGGACCGCGGGGTCCGCGGTTCTGACCGCCATGACCGCCGCCGCCGTAGCCGCCGCCACCTTGATTGCGTTGGCCGTAGCCGCCGCGCTGTTGTGGCTGCTGCGCTTGAGCCTGAGGCTGCTGCTGCGGAGCCGGGGGAGTAGGAGTCGAATCTTGAGTTGTCACCATGACGATTGCGCTGGAATGCGATTAGAATTGGAGGCCGGCTTCGCGGGCGGCTTCCGCCAGCGCCTTGATTTTGCCGTGGTAGAGGTGACCGCCGCGGTCGAAGACCACGGCGCTGACGTTGGCGGCCTTGGCCCGCTCGGCGACGAGCGCTCCGACCTTGGCAGCGCAGTCCACGTTCGAGGCCGCGTTCTCCACGCTCTTGTCGAGCGTCGAGGCGGACGCAAGCGTACGACCGGCGGCATCGTCGATGACTTGGGCGTAAACGTGCTGGTTGGAGTAGTGGACGGCCAGGCGCGGACGCTCCGCGGTGCCGGACACCTTCTTGCGGATGCGCGCGTGGATGCGGCGGCGTCCTTCCTTGCGATTGATCTTGCTCATTTTCGGGAAAGGTTGACGTGTTATTTGCCGACGCTCTTGCCTTCCTTGCGGCGGACGTGTTCGCCGGCATAGCGGACGCCCTTGCCCTTGTACGGCTCCGGCGGATAGTAGCCGCGGACGTCGGCCGCGAACTGCCCGACGAGCTGCTTGTCGATGCCTTCCACCTTGATCTTGGTGTTCTCGTTCACGGTGACGGTGAGACCGGCCGGGATCGGGTGAAGGATCGGGTGGGATTTGCCCAGGGACAGGTCAAGATCCTTGCCCTTGACGGCGGCACGAAGACCGACGCCCTGGATTTCAAGGTCCTTGACGAAGCCTTGGGAGACCCCGGTGATCATGTTGTTCACCAGGCTGCGGACGGTGCCGTGCAGCGCGCGGTGGGTGCGGCCCTCGGTGGCGCGGGCGACGACAACGCTGGAGTCGTCGCTCTTGATGGTGATGCCGTCGGGCAGGGTGAGATCGAGCGTGCCCTTCGGGCCCTCGACCTGAACCTTCCCGGAATCGACCTTCACGCTGACCTTGGCGGGCAGGGAAATCGGCTTGAGACCAACTCGTGACATGGTGGTTTGTTCCTTTCTCGGGTTGGGGATTTACCAAACGTGGCCGATCACTTCGCCGCCGAGCGAGCTACGCTTGGCAGTGGCACCGGTCATGACGCCCTTGGAGGTGGAAACGATGGCGATGCCGAGCCCGTTGAGGACGCGGGGCATTTCGGTGGCTCCGCAGTAAACACGGCGGCCCGGCTTGGAAACGCGCTTCAGATCGGTCAGCACGGGGCGGCCATCGACGTAGCGGGCCTTGACCTTGAGCTGCGGGTGTCCGGAATCGGTGACGACTTCAAACCCCCAGATGTAGCCCTCTTCCTGCAGGATCTTGGCGATGTCGGCCTTGATGCGGGAATAGGGAGCAAGAAATTGCTCGTTGCCGGCGCGGCAGCAATTCTTGAAGCGGGTGAGGAAATCGGAAATTGGATCGGTGAGAACGGCCATGATGGTGGTTCCTTGAGGGTGATCTGGAATCAGGCGGCGGCGCCTTCGGTGGCTC
>CAMPGU010000072.1 GCA_946885645.1 uncultured Haloferula sp. | reverse complement strand
TCCCCGCGCTGATGCTGCCGGTCTTCTGGGCGCTGGCGAGCGAGACCGCCGTGGAGATCACCGGGCCCGAGAGGGCGGGAAAGGCGATTTCGATGGTGTCCTTCGGAATCGTCGCGGCGACGATCTTCGGCATCCCGATCGGAACCCTGATTTCCGATGCCTTCGGCTGGCGGACGGCCTTCGCCTGCTTTGCCCTTCTTGCGTTTGCAAAGGCGGCCTTGCTTTTCTTCGTCCTGCCTCAGATCCAGGGCCAGAAGGAACCCGCTCCCGTCATGGCCCAGATGGGAATCCTGCGCGATCCGGTCATCGCGGGACACGTGATGCTATCGCTTCTCGTCTTCGCGGGCATGTTCACTTCCTACACCTATCTGGCGGATATCCTCGAAAGGATCGCCGGATTCGACGGGGCTACCGTGGGATGGATCCTGATGGGCTTCGGCGGGATGGGACTGCTCGGGAATTGGATCGGCGGGCGTCTCGTGGACCGTAGCGCGCTCGGGGCGTCCATCGCATTCAGCTTTCCCATGGCGCTCGCGATGATCGCCGTGGTGCCTCTGGCCGGCGCGCCCCTGTGGCTGGCAGCGGTGCTCGCCGTCTGGGGCGCGGCACAGGCGGCGCTTTTCACGATCTCCCACGTGCGCGTGATGAAATCGGCCTCGGCCAATCCGGCTCTGGGCGCCTCGTTGAACATTTCCGGCGCGAATCTCGGCATCGGCCTGGGGGCGATGATCGGAGGCCGGGTGATCGACCATTTCGGCCTGGCTGCCATCGGCTGGGCCGGAGCAGGGGTGATCGGGGCGGGAATCGCATTGTCAGTCGCCCTGATGCTGTCCCGAGGGCCGAAGGCGTGCCCCGCGGAAGGAGTCACCGAGGCTTGAGAAACGGGGTCAGCTCCAGCGCAAGGGACGGCCTTCGTCCAGATCGGTGAAGTCGAACATCGTGACCACCGTGTCCTCGGGGAAGCCGGATTCCTTCAGGCGGATGCGGACCCGTTCGGCCACGGCATCCCGCCAGCCCAGCTTCATCATGAAGCCGTTCCAGATCTCGATCTCTTCCTCGGAAGGCTGCCGACCCCGGCCGAAAGCCCAAGCGAGTATTTCCTCGTCCGTGCCGCCTGCCAAGGCCCGCTCCTCCAGGGCCGGGTAATTCACGCCGAGAAAGCGGCAGCAGCGGCCGTCGAAGCCGCGGGCGAGGCCCTTCGCCTCGACCCACGCTTCCGGCAAGCGGCCCGCCGCGTGCAGGCGGATCTTGTCCAGCATCCGGCCGAAATGAACGATGCCGCCGACGGTTTCATAGGGACTGCGGAGGTTGGGGATCGAGGTGGCAGGCATGGCGTCCCCAACCTTCCGCGAGCGCGCCGCCGAGTAAAGCGAATCGCGCCGCCGGGGCGGCTCCTTCAGCGGAGCGCCACGAACACGCCCTCGAACGCCGCGCAGAGCTCCCCGCCCTCCTCGATCGTGACCTGCAGCTTGATCCGCGCCTTTCCGGTCCGCTCGAATTTCTTCCGGAACGAAGCGATACCCGCCACGGAGGGCCGTCGGCAGACCGCGCGGATTTCCCCCTTCACCGGATGCCGGTAATCGATCTCGCTCCTGCGAACCACGATGTGGGCGTCGCGGTTGCCGAGTTCCAGCCATAAGGTGGCGTATCCGGCGAGCGTCGCGATTGCGGCCAAGCTGCCTCCGAAGGCCGTGCCGAGGTGATTGTGGTTCACGTCCAGCGGAGCCGTGAGCACCAGCTTTTCGTCATCGTAGGAGCCGATGCGGATTCCCATCGCCTGCGTGATGGGAATTTGACGGTGAAGGAACGCTTCCGTCTCCCTCAAGAGGGTCTCGTCATTCATTCACTCGTCCAGTTGACGGATTCTATCGAGGTGCCGGCCGCCTTCGAAGTCAGTCGCCAAGAAGATGCCCACGATCTCCAGCGCCGTCTCCAGGGGCATCATGCGCTCGCCGAGCGAAAGCACGTTGGCGTCGTTGTGGCGGCGGGTCAGCGTTGCCGATTCGGCATTCCAACAGAGGCCGCACCGGATGCCGCGGACGCGGTTCGCCGCCATGGCCTCACCGTTGCCGGAGCCGCCGAGGACGATGCCGCGTTGGAATTTCCCGGCCGCCACCGCCTCGGCGACGGGGCGGATGAACTTCGGATAATCCACCGGCGCGTCGGAGTCCGTCCCGAAGTCTTCGACCTCGTGCCCGGCCTGCTTCAGATGCGCGATGATCTCCTGCTTGTAGCGGTAGCCCGCGTGGTCGGAACCGATAGCGATCTTCATGAGCTTCGGTGGTGTCAGCGCCCCCACCACTTGGAAAGGCAGGCACCGGCGATGTCGGGAATGGCCAGCCCGGATTCCGAATAGTGGGACGTATCGTTGAAAAGCATCAGGCGGGCCCGGACCGGATCCTTGAAATCCACGACATTCAACGCCGCGGGATCCTGATCGAGATTGTCGCGGTAGCGGCGCGGGTCGAATCCCAGCAGCGAGCTGAGCAGGAGGCGGATCGTGGCCTTGTGGGATACCACGATCACCGGCTTCCCCTCGTGATGCCGCACGATGTCGATCAGGGCGGGCAGCGCTCGCGCGGTGACCTGCAGGCCGCTCTCCCCGCCTGCCGGCGCGAAAGTAAAGGGATCCTGCTCCCATGCCGCGGCTTCGTCGGGGTATGCGTCTTCCACCTCCTTGCGCGTGAGCTGTTCCCAATGGCCATGGGAGATCTCGCGCAGGCCGTCGCGGGGCTCCACCGCCATCCGGTGAGGAGCCGCGAGAATGGCGGCGGTTTCCAGGGTCCGGCCGAGCGGCGAGGCATAGACTGCATCCACCGGGATGAGGCTGAGACGCTCCGCCAGGCGACCCACCTGGGCCCTGCCCTCGTCGGACAGCTCCACATCGGTCGAGCCGGCGAAGCGGTCTTCCGCCGTGAGCACGGTGGCACCGTGGCGGATCAGGAAAATGCGGGTGACGGACATGCCGGGGAAGGAAGGCATTTCCTTGCCGGGAAGGCAATCCGCCATGCCTTCATATTCCGTGATTCCATGCGGCGATTCGCGCCGGGCGCCATGCTCCCTTGCATCCGCCCGGAAGGGCGCTTAATCCTGCGGTGTTATCTCCACCACCATGAAAGTACTCTATACAACCCAAGCCACCTCCACCGGCGGCCGCGAAGGAAGTTCCAAGTCCGCCGACGGCGCGCTTGCCGTGACCCTGTCCACGCCGAAGGAGCTAGGCGGAGCCGGCGGACCGGGCACCAATCCGGAGCAGCTCTTTGCCGCGGGATACTCCGCCTGCTTCCTCGGCGCGCTCAAGTTCGTCGCCGGAAAGGCCAAGATCCAGATCCCGGCGGAAGCGACCGTGACCGCCCAGGTGGGCATCGGCCCGCGCGATGACGAGCAGGGTTTCGGCCTCGAGGTCGAGCTGACCATCAGTGTCCCCGGCATGGACGCGCCCACGGTGAAGCAGCTCGTCGATCAAGCGCACGTGGTATGTCCCTATTCCCATGCGACCCGGAACAACATCCCGGTGACGCTGAAGGTCGCGTGAAAACCTCCCGCGAAAGCGCCCGGTGGCTACCATGCCACCGGACGTTTTTGTCCGCTCCTTGATTACCAACCGCCGCCGAGGGCCTTGTATAGGCGTACGGCATTGGTCAGGCGCGCGAGACGGAGCTGGATGAGGACCTGACGGGCCGCGTACAGGTCCTGGTGGGCATCGAGCACCTCGAAATAGCTGTCCACCCCCTGCTTGTAACGGGTGTCGGCCAGGTCGAAACGGCGCTGCTGTGCCCCTACCAGGCCCTCGTAGGCTACGATCTGGTCGTTGATGCCGGTGCGGGACACGAGCCCGTCGGAGACTTCCCGGAAGGCCGTTTGGATCGATTTCTCGTACTGTGCGATCCCGATCTGTTTGCGCACTTCCGCCACTTCGAGGTTCGCCTTGTTGAAGCCCCCGTCGAAGATCGGAACGCTGACTTGCGGCGAGAAGGACCACGCGCTGGTGCCGCTCTGGAAAAGGTCTCCCAGGCTGCGGCTCGCGGTGCCCGCACCGCCGGTGAGGGTGATGCGCGGGAAGAACGCGGCACGTGCCGCCCCGATGTTCGCATTCGCAGCGCGGAGCTGGTGCTCCGCCTCAAGGATATCCGGCCGCCGTGTCAACAGGTCCGAGGGCACTCCCGAACGAAGATCGGAGACCAAGCCCTGCTCCAAGCTGCGGCCGCCGGGCAGGCTCTCCGGCAGCGAAGTCCCGATCAGGAACGCGAGCGCATTCCGGGTGACGGAGAGCTGCTGCCGGTAAGCGGCCAGATTCGCCTTCGCCGTCTGCACCTGGATTTCCACCGAGCGGGCATCGAGCTCCGAGACATCTCCGGCGTCCAGCCGGGTCTTGGTCAGATCGTAGGTCTGGCTTACGGAGTCGAGCGTCTGTTGGGAGAGCTCGATTTGCTCCAGGAGCGCGCGCTCGGTGAAATATTGGCTCGCCACTTCGGCCACCAGCGCGATCTGGGGTCCCACCCGGGCGGCATCGCTGGCGAAGTAGCTTTCCAGTGCGGCCTGGTTGAGGCTCCGCACGCGGCCGAAGAGATCGAGCTCGTAGGAAACCAACCCCACCGAGACGTCGAAATTCCGGGACTCGACCGCCGTCCCCCCGGTGGCGGTCGAGCCCGGTGTCCGCCGCCGTGAGCCGGTGGCAGACAGATCGATGGAAGGGAAAAGGGCGCTGCGGGAGATGCCGTATTGAGCGCGGGACTGCTCGACATTCAGTGCGGCCACCCGCAGGTCGCGGTTGTTCTCCAGAGCAATTCCAACGAGCTTTTTCAGCCGCGGATCGGTAAAGAACGAGCGCCACTGGAGCGCGGCGGAAGCCGAGCCGCCGCCGTCGCCGGAGAAACTCACCGGCACCACCTCGACGCCCGGCTTGTCGAGCGAGGGTTCGAGAGAGCAGGAAGTGAAGAGCGCTGCCGAGAGCAGCAACAGGCGTGAAGTTTTCATGGGGACTGTATTAAAAAGGGGACGGGCGATGTTGCCGGAAAGATGAGTGGGGTAGGGCGGCACCCGGGGGTGCCGCCGTGTTTCGTCAGCCGACCTCGGCGATCGGCTCGGGCTTCTTCTTCGTGCCGATGCGCTCGAGCACGACGTAGAAGATCGGCGTCAGGAAGAGCCCGAAGACCGTGACCCCGATCATCCCGGCGAAGACCGCCACGCCCATGGCCTGCCGCATTTCCGCACCGGCTCCCGTCGCCGCCACCAGCGGATAGACGCCGGCGATGAAGGCGATGGAGGTCATCAGGATCGGGCGCAGGCGCAGGCGGGACGCTTCAATGGCGGATTCCACGATGCCCTTGCCTTCCTCGCGGAGCTTCACCGCGAACTCGACGATCAGGATCGCGTTTTTCGCCGCGAGGCCGATCAGCACGATCAGGCCGATCTGGGTGAAGATGTTGTTGTCGCCGTCCGTCGCCCACACCCCGATCATCGCGGAGAGCAGGGCCATCGGAACAATCAGCAGCACGGCGAATGGCAGGCGGAAGCTCTCGTACTGGGCGGCCAGCACCAGGAAGACCAGCAGGAGGCTCACGGGGAAGACGAGCATGCCCGTATTTCCGGCGAGGATCTTCTGATAGGTCAGGTCCGTCCAATCCATCACGATGCCTTTCGGTAGCGTTTCCGCGGCGATCTTTTCCATCAGCGCTTCGGCTTGGCCGGAGCTGAAGCCGGGGGCGGGGCCGCCGGTGAGTTCAGCAGCGGGATAGCCGTTGTAGCGCATGGCGCGTTCCGGGCCGTAGGTTTCGCTCACCTGGAGCACCGATCCCAGGGGCACCATCTGGCCCTTGTCGTTGCGGGTTTTCAGTTTCGAAATGTCCTCGGCGTTGCTGCGGAATTGGGAGTCGGCTTGGGCGACCACCTGATAGGTCCGCCCGAAGCGGTTGAAGTCGTTCACATAGAGCGAGCCGAGGTTGACCTGCATCGTTTCAAAGATGTTGCCGAGGGGGATGCCCTGCTGCTTCGCCTTCGCGCGATCGACATCCGCCGCGAGCTGCGGGGTGTTCACGGTGAAGCCGGAGAAGGCTCCCACGAGGCCGGGGGTTTGATTGGCTTTCGCCACCAGGGCCTGGGTGGCTGCATAGAGCGCGTCATAGCCCAAGCCATCGCGGTCCTGGAGGTAAAGCTTGAAGCCGCCCGTGGTGCCGATCCCATTGACCGGCGGCGGCTCGAAGATCGCGACGAAGGCACCTTGGATGCTGCCGAACTCCGCCTGCAATTGGGCGGCAATTTCCTTTCCGGACAGACCCTTGCCCTTTCGTTCCTCGAAGGACTTCAGGCCCACGAACGCGATCCCCGCATTGGGGCTATTGGTGAAGCCGTTGATCGACAGGCCGGGGAAAGCGATGGAATCGGCCACTCCCGGGTGCTTGAGCATGATGTCGCCCATCTTGCGGATCACCTCGTCGGTGCGTTCCAGCGAAGCTCCTTCCGGAAGCTGGGCGAAGGCCACGAGATATTGCTTGTCCTGCGCCGGCACGAAGCCCGAAGGAACCTTCTTGAAGGTCGAGTAAGTGAGGAACAGCAAGCCGCCATAGACCAGCAGGGCGATCGCGCTCTTCCGGACCAGCCGGTTGACGCCGTTGGAATACTTGTGGGAAGACCACTCAAAGAAGCGGTTGAAGGGACGGAAGAACCAGCCGAAGGTCTTTTCCATCGCCCGCGACAGCCAGTCTTTCGGGGCGTGGTGATCCCGCAGCAGGAGGGCGCTGAGGGCGGGTGAGAGGGTCAAGGAGTTGAAGGCCGAAATCACCGTCGAAATCGCGATGGTGATGGCGAACTGCTTGTAGAACTGGCCGCTCAGGCCCGTGATGAAAGCCGTCGGGATGAAGACGGCGGAGAGCACCAGTGCCGTTGCCACGATGGGTCCTGTCACCTCCCGCATGGCCCGTTTCGTCGCCTCCACGGGGGAAAATCCGAGCGCGATATTCCGCTCCACGTTTTCCACCACCACGATCGCGTCGTCCACCACGATGCCGATTGCCAGCACCAGGCCGAAGAGGGAGAGCGCATTGATGGAGAAGCCCAGCATGTGCATCACCGCGAAGGTGCCGACCAGCGAGACGGGAACCGCCGCGAGGGGGATGATGGAGGCCCGCCAGGTCTGCAGGAACAGGATCACCACCAGCACCACCAGCAGGATCGCCTCGAGCAGGGTGTGCACGACGGCCTTGATGGAATGGCGCACGAACACCGTCGGGTCATAGGCGATCTCATACTTCAAGCCGTCCGGGAAATCCTTCTCCAGCTTCTTCATGGTCTCCCGCACCGAATCGGAGAGCGCGATCGAGTTCGCGCCGGGGAGCTGATAGACGGGAATCGCGACGGCGGTTTTATTGCTGAGGAGCGAGCGCAAGGCATACTCCGAGGCGCCCAACTCGATCCGCGCGACGTCGCGGAGGAGCGTGCGCTCCCCCCGCTCGCCGATCTTTAGCACGATCTCGCCGAACTCTTCCTCGGTCACGAGCCGCCCCTTCGTATTGATGAGCAGCTCGGTGTCGGCTCCGTGCGGATTCGGCTGTTGCCCCACCGAGCCGGCGGCGACCTGGACGTTCTGCTCGCGGATCGCGCTGACCACGTCCCCGGCGGTCATGCCGCGAGCGGCCACCTTGTTCGGATCCAGCCAGATCCGCATCGCGTAGTCGCCGGAACCGAAGAGGTTCACTTGGCCCACGCCGGGCAGGCGCGCCAGGACATCGCGCACCTGAAGGGTCGCATAGTTGCGGACGAAGATGTCGTCATAGCGCCCGTCCGGCGATAGCAGGTGGACCACCATCGTCAGGTCCGGCGAGCTTTTCACGGTGGTCACGCCGATGCGCCTGACCTCGTCCGGCAGCTTGGGCAGGGCCTGGGCCACGCGGTTCTGCACCTGGACCTGGGCCATGTCCGGATCCGTGCCGAGCTTGAAGGTCACCGTCAGCGTCATCACACCATCGCTCGTCGCCTGCGAGAACATGTAGATGGAGTTCTCGACCCCGTTGATGGCCTGTTCGAGCGGGGTGGAGACGGTTTCAGCGATGGTTTTCGGATTCGCGCCGGGGTAGCTCGCGCGCACGACCACGGTGGGCGGGCTGACTTCCGGATACTCGCTGACCGGAAGTCTCCAAAGGGCGATCGCGCCGACCAGAAAGGTCACGATCGAAAGCACGCCCGCAAAGATGGGGCGCTTGATGAAGAAGTCTGAGAAATTCATGGAACGTAGGAGGACTGGAAGTTCGAAAAGGGGCTCACCCTTTGGGACCGGGCATCACTGGCCCGGGTGGCTGGAGCACGCTTGCTCCAGCCTTCGGTTGGGATCATTCGGCGGGTCGCGGGGACTCAGTTCACGGCCATCGCCGGATTCACGATCATGCCGGCGGTCACGCGCTGGAGACCGTTCACGATCACGCGGTCGCCGTTCTGGATGCCCTCGCGGATGATCCGCTTGCCGTTCAGCACGGGGCCGAGCTTCACGGTGCGGTAGGCCACGGTGTTATCCCCGGTAACGGTGAGGACGAATTTCTGGCTCTGATTGGTGCCGATCGCGCGCTCGCTAACCATCAAGGCCGGCGTCGGGGAGCTGACGGGCAGCCTCACGCGGGCGAAGAGCCCGGGCACGAGTTTCTCCTCCGGGTTCGGGAACACCATCCGATAGACCAGCGTGCCGGTGGCAGCATCGACGCGGTTGTCCGCAGACTCGATATAACCGCGGTGCGGGAAACCCTCCTCATCTCCCACCTGCATTTCCACGATCACCTTGCCGTCTGCGCTGGCGATCTGCCCCTCGCGGCGCAGCCGGTCGAAGTTCAGCGAGGTGGTTTCGTCCACGTCTGCATAGACATACACGTCGCCGGTGGAAACCACGGTGGTGAGCAGGGTTGCGCCGCCGGGATTGCCGGAGACGAGATTTCCAGCGGTCACCAGGGCACGGCTAACCTTTCCGCGGATGGGGGAGCGGATCACCGTGTGCTCCAGATCGAGCTTCGCCGTCGCCAACGCGGCCTCCGCGGACTGCAGCTCGGTGCGGGCCTCCGCCAGGCGGGAGTTCCGCGTTTCCGACTCCTCGATCGAAACGGCCCGCGCCGAGACAAGGCTCGCCGTGCGCTTCGCCTCGCTCTCCGCGATGCTCACGCGAACTTTAGCACGTTCGACCGCGGCCGTGGCCAGGTCAGCCTGAGCTTGGTACCAGCGGGGATCGATCTGGAAGAGCACTTCGCCTTTCTCGACGATTTGGCCGGCTTGGAGACGGACTTCATCGATATGACCGGAAACCCTCGGCCGGACCTCGACCGTCTCGCGGGCGTCCACCCGGCCGAGGAGTTCACGATGATCGACCACCGTCTGTTGTTCCACCGGGGCCACCGTCACCTGGGGCAGCGGCATCGCGGCAGCCGTTTCGGCCGGGGATTCCGCGGCGAAAGCCTGCGGCACATAGTGAAACCCGGCGGCAAGCGCGCCGACGCCGAACAGCATCAGCAGCAGCCGGGTGTGGAAGCGCGAGGCCGGGATATCCGGCGACTCGGGCGACCGCGATTCATATTCTTCTGGAGCATTCATTGAGGTAGTTGACTGATTGGTAAAGATTTAGGCCCGAAAAAATGCGCGATTAGCGCATGCCGCCGGAGATGAAAAAGCTCTCCCCTGTGATCCATGACGAATCGGAGGAGGCCAAAAAGACAGCCGCACCCGAAATGTCTTCCGGTTGGCCAATCCGGCCCAGCGGAGTCAGTGACTCCACGTGGGTCTGCAATTCACTGCCTGCGACGCCGGCGGTATGGACGCCTTCGGTTTCCACCATGCCGGGATTGATCGTGTTCACCCGGATCTTGCGCGGCCCGAGTTCGGCTGCCAGCGCACGGGTCAGGGCATCCACGGCTCCCTTGGTGGCGCTGTAAACGGCAGCGCCCGGGAAGCGGCCGGTGGAAACCGCGGAACTGATGTTGATGATGCAGCCGCCTTCTGCGGGGAACAATGAAAGGGCTTCCCGGGAGGCCAGAAGCAGGCCCAGCACGTTCACATCGAAGTGCCACCGGAAGTGAGCGGCGTCGATCTGATCCAGCGGGGCGAATTGGTAAACCCCGGCATTGTTCACGAGGATATCCAAGTGCCCGAACTCCTTCTTGGCTTCGGCGAAGAGGCGGACCACGTCGTCTTCCTTGGAAAGGTCAGCTTGCACGGCAATCGCTTGCCCCCCGCTTTTCCTGATCTCCGAGACGACACGGTCCGCACCTTCACGGCTGGAGGCGTAGTTGACCACGACCTTCGACCCTTCGGCGGCCAGTTGCTTTGCAATCGCGGCACCGATGCCCTTGGAAGCTCCGGTGACGACGGCGACTTTTCCTTCAAGTTTCTTTGCGCTCATAATTCAAACACTCGTTTATAGTTGACTGACTAGTAAACAAACAGGCTAAAAAAAGGGAACTTACGGATTACGGGCGGAGGCAGCAGCCGGCACGCCGAGGAAATCCATGACGATTTCCGGAAGAATGCGAAGGGGGTCCAAGCTGTTCTGGATGCGGGCTTCAGTCAGGCTGCCTTCGTAGAGAGTGTAAACGGCCTTGGCCTTGATGAGCGGATCCCCGGGGCCGACGGAGCCTTCCGCCTGCGCGTCGCGGATCGCGGACTCCAGATAGCGGACCGTGCGGCAGAGGGTTTCCTGGACCTTCTGGCGGATAGGCTCGTTCTGGGTGCAAACCTCCGAACCCAGCGAGAAACACGGGCAGCCGAGGATCTGGCCGTACTGCTCCTGAATCTCCTTCTGGCATTCCATCGAGGAAACCAGCATCAGGCGGATGCGCTCCAGGGGCGGGTTCGAGACCGAGAACATGGCGTCGAACTTCGGTTTGATCTCCGCCTGCCATTCCTCTTCCAGCGCGGCGACCGCAAGATCGGCCTTGGATTCGAAGAAGTAATAAAAGCTGCCCTTCTTGACGCCTGCCTTCTCGCAGATCGCGTCAATCGTCACGACCCCGTAGCTGTTCTCCCAGATCAGATCCAAGGCAGCATCGAGAAGTCGTTGTTTGGCGTCGCTTTTGCGTCCCACGCCGGAACAAGTAGTTGACCATTTGGTAAACAACAAGAGGAAATTTCACCGGGACCGAAATTTCACTGCAAAGCTATTCTTCCGTCCGTGCCGGAGCCACCGGCGGAAGCCCCGCTTTCTCCCGCTCCAAAATAGCGATGAACTCCTGCAGTTCCTTTGCTCCCGGTCTCCCGGGATCCTCCGCGATCCCTTTCCGGAGGACCGCGATGGCTTCGTCCTTTTTGTCCGCGTAGGCGAGAGTTCCGGCGTAATGGCCATAAATGGGGATGCGGAGTTCTCCCTGCATCGCAGGATCTGCCAAAGTCGCGGCCACCAGACCGGCCACGCCTTCGAGATCCTGCTTCGTGCGCAGCTCGAGCAGCTTGGTCATGAAGCCCGCGAACTTGATCTCCGCTGCCTCTCTTTTGGCGAAGCCCGTCTCATCGGCGGGATCGGCCTCTTTGATCTGGCTGCACACGTCCGCGTACCACTCGCGCATCATCGGCGGGTCCAGTTCGAGGGCGTCGAGCACCGCGACGAGCTGCCTCGCCTTTTCGACGCCGGTCTTGCCCGCCGCAGCGGAGAGGCCCTCGTCCCGCTTGGCCTTCCTCGCCTGTAGTCCGTCCAGGTGCTTCAGGTAATTCCCGGGGCCGCCGGCCTGATAGCCGGTGACGGCGAAGGGCCGGCCATTTGGATCGCAGAGGAGAATGCTGGGATAACCTTTGATGGGGTATTTTTTCAGCAGCTCCTCGTTTTGCTTCACCACCGCCACCGGGAGGCCGGTCTTGTCCCTCGGATAGTCCAGCTCCACCAGGACATATCTGTCCTTGGTTCCCTCCGCGAAAGGGGGCTGCGCGAAGACCTCTTTCCGCAGCTTGATGCACCAGGTGCACCAGTCCGAACCGGTGAAGTCGATCAGCAGGTCCTTCTTCTCGGCCGCGGCTTGTTTGCGGGCCGCGGTATAATCGCTGCTCCACTCGGCAGCCACGAGGGATGAGGACGAGACGAGAAAGATGGCTGCTCCTTGAAGAAGCGGGATAGGGGACATGGGATGAAGGATGGCGGGTGCAAGGGTTCCGGGCGCGTGTTCACGCGGCTGGGGGGAAGATGGGTCATCCGGGCGCGGGAGCCCAAGCGAGCTGTGACGAAAGGGGGTTCCCGCGGGAGCAACCGGCTCGCCCCGCCGCGAAGCGCGCGCTTGACCCTTCGTTATCAAGCGTCCAGCTTGTCCGCCCGCCGCGGCCAGGAGGCTCCGGCGTTCATCACCAGACAACCTCATCGCCATGGCCGCGAAGATCTATACGAACAAGGACGCGTCGCTCGCTCCGCTCAAGAAGAAGACCCTGGCCGTCATCGGCTTCGGTTCCCAGGGCCACGCCCACGCCCTCAACCTCAAGGACAGCGGCCTGAAGGTCGTCATCGGCCTCTACCCGAAGTCGAAGTCCCGCGAAGTCGCCAAGAAGCTCGGCTTCGAAGTCATGGACACCGCCGAGGCTGTCAAGGTCGCCGACGTGATCTTCGTCGCCGTGCCGGACACCAAGATCGCCGCGGTCTATAACAAGGACATCGCCGCGAACCTCAAGAAGGGCAAAACCCTCCTCTTCTCCCACGGCTTCGCCGTTCACTTCAAGACCATCGAAGCGCCGGAGGACGTCAACGTCATCATGGTCGCCCCGAAGGGCCCGGGCCACACGGTCCGCAGCCAGTTCGTCGATGGCAAGGGTGTTCCCGGCCTGATCGCCGTGCACAACGATGCCGATGGCAAGGCCAAGGACATCGCCCTCGCATGGGCCCGCGGTGTCGGTTGCACCCGTGCCGGGGTGTTCGAGACCAATTTCCGCGAGGAAACCGTGACCGACCTCTTCGGCGAGCAGTGCGTCCTTTGCGGCGGTGCTTCCGCCCTGGTGAAGGCCGGCTTCGAGACCCTGGTGGAAGCCGGTTACCAACCGGAAATGGCCTACTTCGAGTGCCTCCACGAGCTGAAGCTCATCGTGGACCTCATGAACGAAGCCGGTATCGCCGGCATGCGCTTCTCCATCTCCGAAACCGCGGAGTGGGGCGACGTTTCCGTGGGCCCGAAGATCATCGACGCTTCCGTGAAGAAGCGCATGCAGAAGCAGCTCAAGGAGATCGAATCCGGCAAGTTCGCCAAGGAATGGATCGCCGAAGCCACCAGCGGCGGCAAGAAGTTCAACGAGATCCGCAAGGCCGAAGCCGCCCACCAGATCGAAAAGGTCGGTGAGAAGCTCCGCTCCACCATGAGCTGGATCAAGCAGAAGAAGCTCAAGAAGGGCGCCGCCCAGGCGAGCTACGTCTCTTCTTCCAAGTAAGCACCCGCTTTTCCCGAAAGCCCGGTTCCTGCGAAAGGGGCCGGGCTTTTTCGTGGCTGCTGATTTTGGATGATTGCGACATGTCCGAAAGGAATCCTCCGTGTAATCCGTTCCCCGCTGCCATTCCGCATGCTTGCCATGTTTCGCAATGACCGTTAGACACCCGTCTCTATTCCCAAGAAATCCATGACGACAACACTTAGCGATCAACCCATCGCTCATAACGCCAAACGGCTCCTGTGGGCCGGCTTCCTTGCCATTCTTGCCGCCGGTATCGGTTTCGGCGTCCGCGGGGGCATCCTCGCCAACTGGGCCGCGGATTTCGGATTCACCGGGGCTCAGCTCGGAGCCATCGGGGGCGCGGGTTTCACCGGCTTCTGTTTCGGCATCATTATCGGCGGCGTGATCGTGGACAAGATCGGCTACGGGAAGCTGGTGTTCGCGGCATTCCTTTTCCATGTGGTCTCGGCCTTGATCACCTTCGGTGCCCATAAAGGGCAGGCCCAGGACGCCGCTTACATGTTCCTCTACTGGGGCACCTTCGTTTTCGCGCTCGCCAATGGAACCTTGGAGGCGGTGGCCAATCCTCTGGTCGCCACGCTGTTCCCGAACAACCGGACCCACTACCTCAATATCCTCCACGCTTCCTGGCCCGCGGGGATGGTGATCGGCGGGGTGATCGGCTGGACTCTCGGTGGAGCCGGTGTGGGCTGGAAGATTCAGCTCGGTCTCTTCCTCATTCCGACCTTGCTCTACGGGCTTGCCTTCATGGGTCAGACCTTTCCGAAATCGGAGGCAGCGGCAAAGGGTCTCAAGGTGGGCGAAATGCTCAAGGAAGTCGGTATTCTGGGAACCGCGGTCGCATCCTACATGCTGGTGCTCTTCTTCCAGAACGCGCTTCAATTGCCTGATGCCGTCTCTTGGGCGATCGGTGGTGTCATCCTGGTGACCGTAGGGATCCTCACCCGCTTTTCCATCGGCTCGGTTTTGCTCTTCGTGCTCTTCATCACCCATGCGCTGGTAGGGGCGGTCGAGCTCGGAACCGATGGCTGGATCCAGAACATCACCGGTAACATCCTGACTCCGACCCAAGGTAAGATCCTCTTTGTGTTTACCTCCTTGCTCATGTTCGCGTTGCGCTTCTGCGCTCACTTCATCGAGAGCAAGATGAAGATCTCGCCAATCGGGCTCCTCCTGATCTGCGCCATTCTCGCGGTGATCGGCCTGAACATGGTGAGCGGTATCACCAGCTTCGGCGCGGCACTCCTTGCGCTGTCGGTGTATGCGCTGGGCAAGACCTTTTTCTGGCCCACCATGCTTGCCGTGATCGGCGATCGCTTCCCGAGCACGGGAGCCATCGCCATGTCCATCATGGGTGGTATCGGCATGATGTCGGCGGGTCTCCTTGGGGGTCCGGGCCTGGGTTACGCGAAGGACCGCTTTACGGTGGAGCATCTCCAGCAGACGAACCCGGCGCTCTATGAGGCGAACAAGGCCGAAAAGCCGGGTTCCTTCCTGTTCCTCGAGCCGGTGACCGGACTTGACGGCACGAAGCTTTCGGCCGCCCAGACGGCGAAGCCGGAGGAGAGAACTCCGGATCAGAAGGAACTGGCGGAAGCCAGCATCGTGGGAGATCGCAAGACGCTGAAGGCGGATTCCTTCATCCCTGCCACGATGGCTGTCATTTACCTTCTGCTGTTGATCTTCTTCAAGGTGATCGGCGGCTATAAGGCGCTGAAAATCACGCCGGAGCAAGCTGCTGGCGGTGTGCAAGGCCCGGTGGCCTGATCATCCACTTCATTGATTTCATCGGCGGCGTGGTCCTACGGGCCACGCCGCTTTTTCTTGCTCAGTCGAGGGTCACGTCGTCGTGCCCCGCGCTGTCGATGCCGTAGGTTTCCTTCAGTTCGGCCCGGCGCATCGCGTTCTCCGATTTCAGCATCGCGAGTTCCCCGGCCCAGCGGTTGATCTGCCACTGATGGAAGAACCAGAGAGCGGTGCAGACCATGGCGATGAGGATCAGGCAGCAAAGCCAGGCGGTGGCGAGTGCCGGCCAAGCGCCGCGTAGTTCCCGTGTGACCGCGGGCATGGAAAAGAGGGTTTCTCCGCCGATCAGAGCCGCCCAAGTGCGGAAGCCGGTGGACTCGGAATAAATCACCAGCCGACAGCCGGTGATCGCGAGAAAGATGAGATTCGGCAACAGCCAAACACTCAGCAGCAGGAGGGGACTGGCGAGGATGATCCAGCAATCGTCGGGATCGAAGCGACTGAACCGTACGATATCTCCGGCGATCCAAGAAATTGCCGCGATCGCGCATCCCACCCAGATCGCCAGGAAGAACAGGAAGATTTGCCGGATTACAAGGCCGAAGCCGCTCGCAAAGAGGTCGCCGAAATCAATCTTCATGCAGGGGGAGGGGGGAG
>CAMPGU010000071.1 GCA_946885645.1 uncultured Haloferula sp. | reverse complement strand
GTGCGGGATGGCGGATTTCGGCGCGAATCTGGAGGAGAAATTCCGTATCCTGAAGGAGATCGGTTACGATGGCGTCGAGCTGGACTCTCCCGGCGTGCAGGACAAGGCCGAAGCGCTTGCCGCCTCGAAGCCCACCGGCCTGCCGATCCATGGCGTGGTGGATTCCGTCCACTGGAAGACCCGCCTTTCCGATCCTTCCGCCGAGGTTCGCGAGCAGGGGCTGCAAGGGCTTTTAACTGCCATTCGGGAAAGCCATATGATCGGCGGTTCCTCGGTGTTGCTCGTACCTGGAGCGGTGGATGCGATGACGAATCACGAGGAGGCTTGGGCTCGATCCATCGTTGAAATCCGCAAGGCGGTGCCTCTCGCTGCCGAACTCGGCATCCACATCCTGATCGAGAACGTGTGGAACCGGATGTTTTACAAAGAGGACGGCGGTGCCGCGCAATCGGCGGAACCGCTCGCGAAGTATCTCGACGAGATCAACTCTCCCTGGGTGGGTTCCTATTTCGACATCGGAAACCACCAGCGCTTCGGTAAACCGGCCGAATGGGCGCGGACCCTTGGCAACCGCATCGTGAAACTGGATTGCAAAGACTGGGGCGTGAAAGGCGGCTTCGGCAAGATCGGCGAGGGCGACGTGGACTGGCCTGCGGTGCGCACGGCCTTGCGGGAAATCGGCTACACCGGCTGGGCCACCGCCGAAGTGGAAGGCGGCGATGCCGATGCCTGCGCTGACATTCTCGCCCGGATGAAGAAATATCTGCTGGGAGCCTGAGGCTTCCGGGTCAGTCCACGGCGGCCAGAATGATGCGGATCTTCTCGATATCGTAGGGCCCCACGTTGCTCAGCGCGGCTCCTGCCGCCTCCTTGCGGCGGGCCTTGTCGGAGATCGTGCGAATCCAGTCGGAGCAGGTCTCGGGATCCCGTTCCGCATAGTAGTTGACCAGTTGGCCGACCATCCCGTCCCGCTCTTCTCCCTGCGGCCGGCTACCCAGCCATCCGGCCGCCTGCTCCACGTCCATATTCACCCATAGGGTAAAGGCGGATTCATTCGCCATGGCCTGCTCCGCGGCGGGAAGGCTGTCCCTCCACGCCTGCCATTTGTCGAAATCCCGTGAGGCGAGGATGTTGGCGAAGTTCTTCACCGCGGTCTCGCGCTCCGCCGGGTCCTCCAGGGCGTCGATCAGCTTGATGCCTTGATCCGCATCGCGCACGGCCAGCTGCATGGCACCGGTACGGAGGGCCTGGAGCCTTTCGGAGCCGCTCAGCTTCTCGCTCCACTCCCACGCGCTGGCCGGTTCCGCCAAGGCTCTCGCATTGGCGACCTCGACCATCAGTGGTCTCCTGATATCGGCTTGCGCGGGCTCCTGCAGCCACTTCTCCACCGCGGCCGGATCGCTGGCGATCCAGCGGTTGGCCAGCAAGGAGACAACGTCAGCGACATTCCCGCCACTTTGCCATTTCCGGATCCGTTCCATGATCCCTTCGCGTGTGCCGGCATCGGACAGGGTTCCGAGGAGCCATTTTGCATCGTTCCGGTAGTCCTCGGGTCGCGTGGAGAGACACCACAGGTCCACGGCTTTCAGGGGATCGGTGCGTGCCGTGTCGGTAAGCACGACCCGCCTTTCGGCTTCGGAAAGGCCTTCGCCCGATTCCATGCGCTTGCGGAGTTCGGCCATCCTGCCGCGCGCCTTTTCCGTTTCGATGGCCTGTTGATATTGCTCTGCGCCCCAGCCCGGGGGAACCTCGACGTCCTCACCCATGCGCGTGAGACGGGACCAGAGGTAGAGGACGCTCAAGGAATTCCCGAAGCCGGGGGAGGGGGTCCGCCGCGCGAGATCCAGCCATGCCGCGCGCGCCTCTTCGTCACTCATGTGGACCATCCCGCCAATGGCTTCGAGCATCGCGAGCATGTCAGAAGGATCCGTGGTCTGCACCCGTCGGACGCCGTCCTGATGTGCCGTGCCCGGGGAAGTGGCGATGCCTCGCGGCGATGTCGCGCGCGGGACGGATGAGGTTCGTGTCTCCGGGCGCTCTGCATCCGCGGGACGGATTCCGGAATACTCCGCCGGTGCGGCGGGCACGCTCCCGGTGGCTCCCCGGAGCCACCAGCCGGACACAGCGCAAAGCACGCCGAGGAGCGGCAGGGATAGATAAGGTGGGACGAAGGCTTTCATGGAAGAGGGGAAGGGGAGCAGGCGCCCGATCTGAAGCGGGGCCTGCTCCGGTTAATGCTTTCGTGGAAGGGATTCCGCCCCTTTCGGGAGAGGTCCGGGCGGAACCTTAGTGTTTCACGGTTTGATGAACTTCCACTGCTGGTTGTAGCTCGAGCCGCTGCCCCAGTTTTGCATCACGGTGCCATTCGCGGTTTGGCCGCCGGTGTCCAGGCACTTGCCGTTCGCCCGGTTGACGATCTTGTAGTAGCCCGAGTCGGTGGCTTGGAATGTCCACTGCTGGTTATAGCTGCCGCCGTCGGTCCACTGTCCGATCGAGGATCCATCGGTCGTATTGCCCAAGGTATCCAGGCGCTTGCCACCGGTGACGCAGACGAGCTTGAAGTAATTGCCGGTGCGGGTGACCTGCCAGCGCTGGTTGTTGCTACCGCTATTATCGTGCTGGCGGACGGTGGCGCCGTCGGTGGTGGCACCATAGTTGTCGAGCATCTTGCCGCTGGCGCGGTTCTGCAGCTTGTAGGTTCCCAGAGGCACGCCGATGGACGTATCGCTGAGGCCCATGTCCCGGCGCAGGCCACCGGCGAGCGCGATGTTTTTATCCGCCGGGCCCTCGTTGTCCTGGTTCCAGCCGTAGGGCCACCAATGCTGGGCATCGGCACTCAGGACCGCCGAAGCTCCGTCGTAGGATTTCAGCTTCGTGGTGGCAATCACGCCGGTCCAGGTGTTGCCGCTCCGGTTGGCGTTCCAGTTTCCGTAGGTTCCGGTTCCCAGCCAGTGGGCCATCTCGTGCTGTGCCACCCGGGCACTACGGGAGCCGCCGAATTCAATCCAGCCTTGATAGCTGGCTTGCGCGGTAGGAACCCCGGCATTGTAGGCGACGGTGATGTTCCCGCTGTAATTGGCCCAGGTGTTGTAATTGTTCACCGCGGTATTCATGGCCGAGGTGATCTGGGCGGCTTCGGTGGCGGGCGGGCTGCCGGTAAATGACCAGGTCAATGTCGCATTTCCGGACATGACCGTGCCGAGCATCGCGATCGCGAGGAGCAGGGTTTTCTTCATATGTTCGTGTGAGGTCGTGGTTTTTGGTTTTCGTCTGCGGGGGGACCGTCTTATCTAACAAACGGTCCCGGAGATCCGGAGGGTGCGCGGGAGCGGCGTGGCGACCGCGCGGTGCCCGGGCCAAGGGCCGGAGCGAGCTTTCCAGAAGAATGAATCCACTCTTCGTAAAACCGGTGCCCGCCGTGGTGCACCCAGGAAGTCCCCGGGGGAAGCGGGCCCGGAAGAACGAGACATGTGGGCAGATAAGCCATGAGGGGAACATTCCCGTTGCAGCCTCCCCGCCGCAACGACGCGGACACGCCCCCGGATTGTATTTTTACGATACAACCTCCATCGTCCGCGGCGCATTATGAGCGAAGCTGTCATCCGCTCTTCGGTCGCCGATCAGGTGGCGGAACGTCTCCGCGAGGGTCTCGCATCCGGGCGGTGGGGCACCGAACTACCTAGCGAAGCGGACCTGTGCCGGGACTTCCAGGTGAGCCGCGTCACCCTGAGAAAGTCGATCGCGCAACTGGTCCGCGAGAAGCGGCTGGAACCCGGCGGACGCGGCCGGCACCACCGGATCCTGCATCCCGCGTGGCAGCCGCCGGCCCGCAGCGGCAGCATCATCCGCATCCTGACGCCCTACTCTCCGGTGACGCTGGATACCGCACATCTGGTGATGTTCGACAAGCTGCGCGAACGCGCCGGTGCCGCCGGCTACGGCGTGGAGTACGAGCACCAGCCGAAGCTTTTCAGCGCACGCCGCCCCACTGGATTCGGGAGGCTGGACCTGCTGCCGGATACAGCCGGCTGGGTCCTCTTCTTCTCGACCCATGCGCTTCAGAAGTGGGTCTCAGCCAGAGGCCAGCCTGGAGTGATCGTCGGCCCGGCCTACCCGGAGATCAATCTGCCGAGCATCCATCCGGATACCGAGGCTAGCGCCCGTCATGCTGCGGGTCTCTTCCACGCCCGCGGGCACCGCAGGATGGCATACCTTCTCCCCGAGTTCACCAGTCTGGGAGACCGCTTGGGCAGCATCGCCTTCGCGGATGAAGCGCGGCGTCTGGGAACGGAGGCTTGCATCGCTCCTTACCAGCCGGAAATCGCGGGCCTCAGGCGGGCGCTCGACCATTTGCTGGTGACCCGGCCGCGGCCGACCGCCTTCTTTTCCAACTGCGCGGAACACAGCATCACGATCCTGGGGCATCTGCAGAACGCGGGCCTGCGGATCCCCCAAGACGCGGCGATCATCAGCGGGTGGGATAATCCCTTCCTGGATCACGCCGTGCCGAGCATCGCGCGCTACCGGATCGACCGCGCGCGCACCGGCCGGAAGATCATCGGTCTGCTACTCGACGTGCTCCGGAACGGAACCGGCAAGTGCACCCGTGTCAAAGTGCTGCCGGATTTCGTTCCCGGCGGGACGTTTCGTTAGGGAACGGTGTTGCGGCGGGCCGCGGACAGAGCCGCTCTTACACCAAGCCCTTGCGTAGCGCCTTGGAGACCGCTTCGGTCTGGGTCCGGACGTGGAGCTTCCGGTAAACGCTGCGCAGGTGCATGTCCACGGTGTGCTGGGAAATGTCGAGCTGATCGCCGATTTCCTTCTTGATGAAGCCCTTCACCAGCAGGCGGAGCACTTCTTCCTCGCGCGAGGTGAGGGGCTCGGTCTCCTCCACCGGACCGTGTTTGGCGAAGCCTTCCAGGATCATGTTGGCGATCGGGCTGCTCAGGGCGGCCGAGCCCCGCATGACATCGCGGATACCCGAGAGGATGTCGTCGGGATCGGCGGTTTTCAGGAGATAGCCGGAAGCACCGTTGCAAATGGCGCGGTAAACGCGCTCGCGGTCGTCGAAGGAGGTGAGGATGACGATGCGTTGCTCCGGCACCTTGGCCTTCACTTCACGCAGGACCTGAAGGCCGTCCTTGCCGGGCAGGCCCAGGTCGAGCATCAGCAGGTCGGGCGGAGCGGAGCAGTAATTGAGTTCCGCGAAGAAATCGTCCGGGTGCGAGAATGCCTTCTCGCAAACCAGATCGTCCTCACCGGAGATCAGGCGGGTGATCTGCTTCGCGAAATTCGCGTGATCTTCGAGGATCCAGATCCGGAGCGGGGCGCTGCTTGTATCACTCATTGGCGGTAGCTTTGGTAGCCATCAGGCTGGTTCGTTTCACGGAAAGGCGCAGGGTGGTACCGGCACCGGGAGAGGACTCCACATGCAGGTTACCTTCCAAGACCCGGGCGCGGTCGGACAGCTTTTTCACGGCGGCCATCTGGTCCTCCTCGTTGCGGGGCAGTCCGATGCCGTTGTCGCTGACTTCCATCACCAGGCGGTCGCGGGCGTCGTAGAGCCGCACCGTGACGAGGGTGGCCTTGGAATGCTTCACGATATTGTGAAGCGCCTCCTTGTAGAAGAGGAACAGGTGGCGCTTGGAATCGAGGGTGAGCTTGGCCGTGGTCTTCGAGGAACGGCAGACGAGCGAGTACTCCATCTCGCGTAGCAGGCGTGCGGCGCAATCCCGCATGCGCTGGACCAGATCTCCGATGGTATCCTGCCGGCGCTCGAGCAGCCACACGATATCGCGCATGGCCAGCGAGCTTTCCCGGGCGATCGTTTCGACTTCACCGAGGTCGTTCGCCACGACGTCGGGACCTTGGAGGCGCTCCAGATCGCGTTTCGCCGAGCGCGCGATCAAGGAGATGCTGCCGAGATTGCTCCCGATGTCGTCGTGCAAGTCGGAGGCGATGCGCTTGCGCAGCTTGTCGAGCTGGGTGCGGGAAACAAGGCGGCGGCGTTCGACAATGGCGACAGGGATCAGGAAGGTGAGGCCGAGGGCGATCGCGGCTCCCCAGGTGGTATTCAGCTCGCTCTCGGAAGCCATGGTTCGTTGGGACGATTGCAACAGGCCGAGCTGCCGGCGCAGGTAATTGCGCTCCACCAGTTCCGTCAGCCAAGTGCGCACCGGCATGATGGGCACGCTGCCACCCGATCCGTCGGTCAATTCCTCGGAAGGCTGCTCGATCCCGCCATGGCGGGCCGTGACGACCCGGCCGGCGACCAGATTCCGCGCCCCGCACCACACTTGGATCTCGCCCAGCGCTTGCAGATACCGCGAACCCAACTGCCATGCCTTCTCCGAGCAAATGCGGAGATACCGTCCCTTCGGCCCCGTGGCGGGAAGAACGATGGGGGTGGTAAGATCCACGGGTAGATCCTGCTCGCCGGTGGAGGCGATGCAGTGGGGGTCGGTGAAATCAGGGGTGGAGGAGAGCTCCACCCGCAGCCGCGGCGGTATGACACCCGGCCCGGAGAGTTCGGGCAGCGCGTAGGGAAAAAGGATCACCCGCTCCACCTCGGTCTCGGCACCCAGATCCGTCACCCACTCGACGTAGGGATTGTCGGAAGGGACCTCCAGACAGTCCCCGTGCGAAGCGGTCCACAGGCCTCCTTGCCAGATCCCCAGCGGCGTGCGGCCATCCACGATGAACTCCGGCTCCCACATCCCGGGGATATCCACCGACTGGCGCGTGCTCACCTTCGCGCCGAGTGAAACCGGATTCTCATCCGCGAACACGAAGATCTCCGACAACGCGGCCACCCCCCGCAATCCGCGCCAGTGTCCCTCTTCCAGGACGAACCGCACATGGCGGGCGGGAAGACCGTCCCCGGTCACCTGCACCGGATAGCCTTCCGGCGATGCCTGGGGAAGCATTCCGGTGCGATAGATGAGCCTGCCATCGGAGAAATCCGCCTCCATGGCGGCTTCGATCCTGAAACGGCGGGGGAAAAGGTCGTTCGTATCACCCGCCTGGGGCTGGGCGGGAACCAGAAACACCATGTCGATGGGATGCTCCCGGCCGAGATCCAAGGTGACGAAAGGGTCGCCACCCTTTGCATCCTCAAGCCCGCAGCGCCATCCGATCCGCTCCTTGAGCGGCTTCTCCGCGAAGACGGCGAGTTTGTCTGCACGGGTCTGCAGACGGTCGATTTCGTTTTCGGTCTCGGCCAGCTTGCGATTGAACAGCCTGGCTACCCGACCGATCGGGTTGGCCGTCTGGGCTGCTTGAGCGGCAGACGACGACGCGGGGAGCAGGAGGTTCAGGGCGAGCAGGACGACACAGAGGTAGGGCAACCTCTCGAGTCTGATTTTCATTATTTACGGGCGACAGCGAGGAAGTCCTTAACTTATTTTAAAAATTCGGGCAATCATTTTATCCCGGACTTTCAAGGCCTCCCGCCAGCGGTGCGCCGCGCCGTCGGCGGTCTATTTCGCCAGCCCCTCGACGATGGCTTCGACATTCTGGCGCATCATCGCGAGGTAGCTTTCCGCCGTGGACCCGTCAGCGATCAGAGGTGTGCCCAGCTTGATGCCCGTGTCCCCGGTCAGCGCTTGCAGGATCTTGGGGTTGGATTCCTTCTCCGGAAAAATAGCCCCGACCTGGTGCTCCTTCAATTCATCGAGAATGGACGCCAGTTTGACGGCGTCGGGCATCTGTTCGCGGTTCAGACCTTGCACCGGCATCGGTTCGAAGCCGTGATCCTTGCAGAAATAGCCGAAGGCCGCGTGTGCCGTTGCGAGGTGGCGTTTGGACTTGGGGATCTTGGAGATTTCCCTGCGCGTCCAGCGCTCGAGTTCGTCCAGTTGAGCGCGGTAAGCAGCGGCATTCTTCTCGTAAACACCTGCACCCGCAGGGTCCTTTTTTGAGAAAACCGCCGCGGTGATGGTCGTCGCGCGGCGAAAAAGGTCGATGGAGTGCCACCAGTGGGGATCGATTTCGTGGTGGTGCTCGTGGTCATGCCCGGCGTGATCCTCCTCGCACGCGCCCTCGATGGACGGCAGATCCTTGCCGATCTCCACGATCTCCGCTTTGTCGCCGAGGATACCACGGAGCGAACCGAGATAGCTCTCCATGCCCATGCCGGAGGCGAGATACAGCGACGCGTCGCCAGCCCTCTGTAGATCCGCTTGGACGGGCTCGAAATGATGCGGGTCGCCGTTTTTCCCGATCAGATCCACAACTTCCACCCGATCTCCTCCCACCTGACGGGCGAGATCCCCGATCAAAGGGTGAAGCGAGGCGACCTTCAGTTCGGCGGCTTCGACCGAAAGGAAGAGCGAAACAAAAAGAGTAGAGAACGGCAGGCGCATGAGGAAAAGGTGCGAAGCTCGGTCGGATTCGCAAGTAAATTGCGATAGAGGGGCCGTTTGAGACAAGGATTGCAAGCCGACGTCCAATCGCTAGGCCCTACGCCGTGAAGATCATCTTGGCATCAGGTTCGCCCAGGCGGCGCGAACTCCTCACGGAAGCGGGTTTGAAATTTGAAGTGGCTGTCTCTCCGGCCGAGGAAATCCACGACAACACGATCCCGCTCAACGAACTTTGCGAGAGGAACGCCGAGCTCAAGGCGGCCGCGGTAGCGGCCGGAAGCCCGGATGCGGCGGTGATCGGTGCGGATACCCTGGTATCGATCGATGGCACCGCGCTTGGGAAGCCCCGGGATCTGGAGGAGGCCCGGGAGATGCTCCGTCGGCTGGGGGGAAGGTCCCATACCGTGTGCACCGGGGTTTGCATTGTTTTCCCGGGCGGCGGGGTGAAGCGCTTCCACGATCTTACCGAGGTGCGCTTCCGGAGCCTGGACGATGAGCGGATCACGGCATATTTCGAAAAAGCCAATCCTCTCGACAAGGCGGGAGCCTACGGAATCCAGGAAAGCGGCGAATTGCTGGTCGAAGGCATCAAAGGATCTTTCGACAACGTGATGGGACTTCCGGTGGCGAAGGTGATGGCCGCGCTCGGGAAGTAGCGCGACTTGCGGGGTCCCGGCACTTCGCGCTTGGTACTTGGCCATCCCCGGCTTCCATTCGGGGTGTGAGAGGAGTCGGGCGGTATCCGTTAATCTTCAATCCGAGGGCGCGCGGCCAGAAAGGGCAGCGGGCCCTGCGCTTCCTCATGGACCACGCCACCCGTTTCGCGCTCCATGCCACGAACAGCGCCGTGGAGGCGCGCGAGCTGGCGGCGCATTTCGCGCGCAGCGGGGAGCCGGTGGTGATTGCGGCCGGGGGCGACGGCACCCTCAATGCCGTGGTGCAAGGTCTGGCCGGATCGCAAACGGCGCTCGGGGTCCTGCCGGCGGGTACCATGAATGTCTTCGCGCGCGAGCTCGGCATCCCTTTCGACAATCTCGCGCGCGCCTTCGAGGTGATCGAGTCGGGCAACGTGAAGGAGATCGATCTCTTCGAGGCAAACGGCATCCCCTTCGTCCAGATGGCGGGGGTCGGCTTCGATGCGATGGTGATCGAGGAAACCACCTGGGAGAGCAAGAAGATGCTCGGCCCGCTGGCCTACCTCCTTTCGGCGGTAAAGGTGCTGGGCGAGAAACCGCCGCGGATGGAAGTGATCTGCGGTGATGGGCAGCGCGAGGAAGGGGTGGCGGTACTGGCGGGAAACGGCTCGCTCTATGGCGGGCAATTCAAGCTGTTCCATAAAGCGGACAACCGGGACAGCATGCTGGACGTGCTGGTTTTCAAGGAAGCCGGTTACAAGCTGGTGATGGACTCGCTGCGTGGCATCGCGCTCGGGAATCTGGAGGCCGCGGGCTCCACGGTGAGCTATATGCAGGCGCATAGCCTGCGGGTAACTGCGGACAGGGAAGTGCCCGTCCAGGTCGATGGCGAGTTGGCAGGACGGTGGAGGGAAGTGACCTTCGGCAATGACGACCCCGGACGACTGCGGGTGATCGCGCCGGAAGAACCTATCGGCAGTCGTTTCGCGGAGGCCGTCAAGGCCATGATCTCTTGGACCAAGTGGAAACCCGTCGAGCAGAAGGTGTGACGCGAGGGTGGAAGGCGGGTGGCTGGAAGCGCTGGCTGAAGCGTCTCTTTCTCGGCTGTGCCGCGCTCGCGCTGTTGCTCGCGGCATTCGTCGCGTGGACCAACCTCGCGGCAGTGCATGCGGGACGCGGGAGGCTGTACAATGAAGTGGAAAAGCTGCCCGGCGGGAAGGTCGGGTTGGTCTTCGGCTGCGATGACCGGTTCCAAGGACGCGAGAACTTGTATTTCCGCTACCGGATCGAAGCGGCGGAGGCCATGTGGAAGGCGGGGAAGCTGAAGCTGATCCTGGTCTCCGGGGATAACCGCAGCAAATACTACAATGAGCCGGAGAAGATGCGCCGCGCGCTGATCGGGCGGGGGGTCCCGGCGGACCGGATCGTCTGCGACTACGCGGGCCTGCGGACCTTGGACTCGGTGGTGAGAGCGAAGGAGATTTTCGGGCTGAACCAGGTGACCTTCATTTCGCAAAAGTTCCAGAACGAGAGAGCGGCATACCTCGCCCGGGCAAACGGCATGGAGATCGATGGCTTCAACGCCCGTGACGTGGCGGGGCATGGCGGACTGAAGACCAAGCTCCGCGAGGTCGGCGCGCGGGTGAAAATGTGGCTGGATGTCCGTGTGCTGGGGACCCAACCGAGGCATCTCGGGGACAAGGTGGCGCTACCCGATTAAAACCGCCGCCGGAATCCGGTTCCAACTTCGGGCGAAACTTCAAATTGCCTCGCGCGGCGTGTCGGCGACACTGAAGCCCGTGCCGGATACCATCGAAGCCGAAGTCCTGGAGATCGACGGGGGACCTCCCCCGCCGCCGGAGGTTCGTAACGACCGCTCGCGCGGCCAAGCAAGCAGGTCATGGGAATCCCTGCGGGGGAAGGTGGTCCGCCTGGACCGGCGCTGGTGGCCCTTGTGGGTGCTTCTAGGAATCCTCGCCGTCGCGCTTCTGCTTACGGTGGGAATGGTCCTGGCCGTGGTGGTGGCGATGGCCAAACTTGTCGGCGGGATCCTGCGTTTCCTTACCGGCGGAAGCCCGGAGCGGTCCGGTGCCGGCCTTTCCCGACGCGCCTGAGTCCTCGCCAGGGGGGAAATCGGCAGCTTATTCACAATAGCGGGGACTGTATCCCGAGGGAGTGCAATCGGCTATACGAAGGGTATTCCACGGCCTTCGGCAGTGTTCCCCGGATCGGGTTCTCCACATGTGAATAACTTGTGGACAGATGGTGTGAAACGGATTCGTAACTTTTCAATCTATTGATTCACAGTGGCATATCGTAGAATTCCAAGTTCCGGACTTGGAAAGTGCCCGTGAACAAGGCAAAAAAAGAGAGGCTTGGCACGGATCAGCAGTTTCCCGATTTGAAGTCGCAAAATGCATCTGGGTACGAGGCTTGCTCTTCAGTCGGCAGAAGTTCTCAAGACTGTACCCAAGTTGTTCACAATTTCCGCACTAAGGCGAAGCGGCCGACCTTACTCTTTAAGAAGGGGTGAGGGGCTGCGAGACAGGGAAAGAATCGGGATGTCCCTTTAGGGGTGAAAGATCCGGCCGGTGGCCGCCGTCCCGGCCGCATGTCACATCCGGCCGACTCCCGTACCCATGGATCATTGCCAAGCCCGTGCCCGTGGCTAGCGTTCCCGCCGATGAGAACGCGTTTGCTGTGCGCCTCCGGGCTGATTTTTGCTACAGGCTCCACCTTGGGAGCCACGAAGGTGCTCCAGGCTTTCGAAGGGGATGGCTACGGGGACTGGAAAGTGGAGGGCGCGGCCTTCGGTCTGGCTCCGAGCGGCGGGCAAATGGACGGCCTCACCGCCGAACTCACCGGCTACGCCCAGGAATCCGTGGCCTGCTCCGCCCACGGAGGAGATGCTTCCAAGGGCTCCCTGACCTCGCCGGAGTTCAAAATCACCGAGAACTATATCTGCTTCCTCATCGCGGGCGGCAAGCACCCGGGGAAAACCGGCGTGCAGCTCCTCGTGGACGGCAAGGCGGTGCTCGAAGCGACGGGCGAAAACAGCCTGCAATTCCGCACGCAGGTGTGGGACGTTTCCGAGCATAAGGGGAAGAGGGCCCGTTTGCGCCTCTATGACGAGGAGAGCGGCGGCTGGGGGGTGATCGCGGCGGATCATTTCCTGATGACGGATTATCCGAACCAGAAATTCCCGTCCTCCACGAAAGGCGGGAAACCTCATATGGCGGGCTTGATAGCCAGCAGCGCGATCGGCGGCCTGACGATCCCGGAGGGAACGAAGGCGACCATCGTGGCGGATTACAAGAACGGCGGCGTCACCTCCCCGACCGCGCTGGCTTTCGGCCCGAAGGGCGAAATTTACGTCGCCGAGACCCATCGTTTCCGCCACGGCGTGCCGGATAACCGGGACCACCTCTACTGGTACCTCGACGACATCGCCTCGCGTTCCACCGCGGACCGGCTGAAGTTGCACGAGAAGTGGTATACCAAGGAGGTGAAGAGCTCGAAGAAGTTCCTCACCGAGGTGGACGAAGTCGTGCGGGTGCTTTCAAAACCGGGCGAAGACGGAAAGTCGGCGAAAACCGAGATCTACGCGCGCGGCTTCAATGACGTTCTCGACGGCCCGGCCGCGGGGGTCTTCGAGTACGAAGGCACGGTCTATCTGGCCTGCATTCCGAAGATCTGGGCGCTGCGCGACAAGGACGGCGATGGCAAGGCGGACAAGCCGGACGAGCGCGAGGCGCTATTCGACGGCTTCGGCGTGCGGGTGTCCTTCTCGGGGCACGATCTGAACGGCTTCGCGCTGGGCCCCGATGGCCGGATCTACGGCACGCTGGGCGACCGCGGGATGAACCTAACCACGAAGGAAGGAAAGCACTACGAATACCCGGACCAAGGCTGCGTCTTCCGCTTCGATCCGGACGGCTCGAACTTCGAGGTGGTTCACACCGGCTTGCGGAACCCGAAGGAGATCGCCTTCGACGAATACGGGAACGCGATCTCCGTGGATAACAATTCCGACCAGGGAGACCAGGCGCGCGTGGTCTATATCATGGAAGGAGCGGACTCCGGCTGGACCATGGATCACCAGGCGCTGCACAGCTTCCACCGGCAGATCGGGATGGAGGAGCATCCGCCGAACCGCTGGATGGAGGAACGCATGTGGGCACCCCTGAATGCGGATCAGCCCGCTTACATCGTGCCGCCCGTGGCGAATCTCACCGCCGGCCCCTCCGGCCTGACCTACCATCCCGGCACAGGCTTTCTGGAGAGCGAGGCCGGGCGTTTCCTGATCTGCGATTATCGCGGCGGGGCGGCGAATTCGGGGATCTGGTCCTTCAAGGTCGAACCCTCCGGTGCGGGAATGAAGCTGAGCGACTCCCGCCAGATGAACTGGGGTGCCGCTGTCACGGACGTCGAATATTCGTGGGATGGAAAGCTGTACGTGACCGACTTTATCACGGGTTGGCAGTCGCATGAGGACGGCCGGGTCTATTCGCTGGAGGCGGACAAGATGTTCCGCCAGGAGGATGCGGAGTACGCCGCGGAAATCATCGAGGAAGGTTTCGGCAAGCGGCCGGCACCGGGACTGGAAAAACTGATGAAACACCCGGACATGCGGGTACGCCTGCGTGCCCAACTCGCGCTGAGCCGGAAACCGGAAGCGATGGAGGTCTTTTCCCGGGTGGCGAAGGAAGGGAAAACCACCCTCGAGCGCCTTCACGGCATCTGGGGCCTTGGCATCATCGCCCGGCGCGGTGCCGCCGTGCTTCCCGATTCCGCGGACGAGTTCGTGACGCTGCCTTCCAAGCAGACCCGGCAGAGAGCGGGGACCGTGCTCGTCGGATTGCTGGAGGATGCGGATGCGGAAGTGCGCGCACAGGCCATCAAAGCGCTGGGCGAGTCGGGACTGGCCGACGCGAACATCCAGTTCGCGTCGCTATTGCTGGACGAGTCGCCACGGGTGCGCGCCTTCACCGCCATCGCGGCGGGCCGGATGAAGCAACCCAACGCCATCACCTTCCTCTGGGACATGCTGCGCGAGAACGAGGACCCCTACCTGCGCCATGCCGGCTCCTATGCGCTGTCGCTGCTATGCGAACCGCGCCAGATTTCGGTGCTCGCCGACGAGGAGGATGCGCCGCTGCGTTTGGCAGGGGTGATTGCCCTGCGGCGCATGAAGGATCCCGCCGTCGCGGCGTTCCTGGAGGACGAGGATCCGAAGGTGGCGCGCGAGGCGCTGGCGGCGATCCACGACGCGGGGATCGAGCAGGCCCGGCCGATGGTCGCTGCCTTGCTCGACGAGCCTCCTGACTATCTCACGACGATGGACTGGCGGCGCCTGCTGCACAGCGCCTTCCGCCTGGGGGACGAGAAGAACCTCGAGCGCGTGGTGAACGTGGTGCTGGATCCCGAAGCTCCTGCCATGGCCCGGGAGGAAGGATTGCGCCTGATCGGCCTCTGGAGCAAGCCGGACCCCGTCGATCAGTCCTTGGGCCGCTGGTCGCCGCTGGAAGAGCGGGATGCGGCGAAGGTCCGGGACGTGCTGATGCCGGTGCTCGGCAGCCTTTTGAAACTGGAGGGGAAGCTCGCGGAGCCGGCGTTGGCACTGGTGCAGAAATATGACCTGGATCTCTCCGCGGTGGACGACGCGACCCTGAGGGGCCTCGTCATGAACAGCGGCCTGCCGGGAGCCGCGCGCTCCGAAGCACTGGAACTCTACGCCGCGAGCAAGCCCGCCGACCTTGGCAAGCTGCTTGGCGATCTCGCGAAGGGGAGCAACGACGAACTCGCCATCGGAGCGATCAAACGCCTCGCGGCCGATCAACCCGCGGCCGCGCTCGACGGTATCCGCGCCGCGGTGGCTCACTCGAGCGCCCGCCGCCAGCAGGAAGCCTGGAAGCTCGCCACAAATCTCAAAGCTCCCGGAGTCCCGGCGCTCTTCGTGGAGGGCTTGGGCAGACTGAAGGAGAAGCTCGGTGTTTCTCCTTCCGCGCTGGAATTGCTCGCCGCGGGCGCGGCGCGTCCGGAGCCGGAGGTGAAAAGGGCCTTGGAGGATTACCAGGCGGCAATCAAAGCCTCCGCGGATCCGCTTGCGCCTTACCTCGGGTCCTTGCGAGGGGGGAGCGAGAAGAAGGGCGGTGAGCTCTTCGAATCCCATCCGGCGGCGCAGTGTATGCGCTGCCATGCGGCGGGTGGCGGTCACGGCGGGGGCGATGCAGGTCCGGATCTTTCGGCGATCGGCAAGCACCGGGATGCGAAGTATTTCCTGGAGTCCCTCGTTGATCCAGGTGCCAAGATAGCGACCGGCTTCGGCCTCACCAGCATCACGCTCAAGGGGGGCAAGACGGTGGGAGGCATCATCCTCGAAGACACGAAGGAGCACGTGGACTTGGATAGCAGCGGCAAAGTCCTGCGGGTGAGGAAGAGCGACATCGAGACGATGCTGCCACCCGTCTCCGCCATGCCCCCGATGGGTGGTATCCTGACGCCGGCCGAGCTGCGCGACGTGGTGGCTTGGCTCGGAACGCGCAAGGACAAGGATCCGGAGCCCAAGAAGAGGCCGGAGCCGGAATTGGTGACGCCTTAGGTTCTGCGGGGCTTCAATATCTGCCTCGTCATCGGCAGGTGGACGGGGGGCGTGTAGCCGCGCGACCCCCTCTTTTCGTGTACCTCACCGGTGAACGCCGGAGAGGCGGGCGTGGGGCCATGGTAGCGCGATTGCGGGTCACCCCGCCGGTGAGGGAGAAATGCGTGCGACATACCCGGGACATACCCGGGACATACCCGGGACATACCCGGGACATACCCGG
>CAMPGU010000070.1 GCA_946885645.1 uncultured Haloferula sp. | reverse complement strand
GTGGTGGGGCGAGCGGAAAGGCCGCGTGGTGAGAAAGGCCCGCTTCAAGTCCAGCATGCCCGCGATCGAATGCACCTTCGTCGCCTCGATCGCCTCTTCCTCGCTCATGTCCGGCATGATGGTCGGCAGGCGCTTCGCCAGCATCGACTTCCCGGTTCCCGGAGGGCCTACCATCAGGAGATTGTGGGCTCCGGCCACGGCCACCTCCAAGGCCCGCTTCACGTGATGCTGGCCCTTCACTTCATCAAAATCGACCTCGTAGGTGCGGTGGGAATCGAAAAAGGCGCGGCGATCCAACTGATACGGTACGATGCTTTCTTCCCCGTTGAGGAACTTCCACGCCTGGTGCAGCGATTTCACCCCGAACACTTGGACACCGTCGATGATCGCCGCTTCCGCCATGTTGGCCTCCGGCACGATCACGCGGGTACGGCCGCGCTTCTTCGCCTCGATCGCGATGGCGAGCACGCCCTTCACCGGCCTTACCACGCCGTCCAGACCCAATTCTCCGGTAATCATGCAATCGTCGGCGGTGAGAAGCACCCCCTCGCAAGCCGCGGCCATCGCCAGCGCGATGGGAAGATCGAAGGAGGGGCCCTCCTTCTTCAAATCCGCAGGGGCCAGGTTCACCGTTTTCGTTCCCATCCCGAGCGATAGAGCGGACGCCGCCATCGCGGACTGCACCCGCTGGGAAGATTCCCGCACCGCCGCATCCGGCAGCCCGACGATCAGGGTCAGGGGTTTATCGGACTCGCGGGCATTGACCTCGACCTCCACTTCGTGGGCATCGATTCCGCGGAGGGCGGCGGAAAACAGACGGATGATCATGTGAACATGAAAAATCTGCCGGACCTACTTCACGGGAGCAAGGTCGAAACAGAGCTTTGAAAGAGCAGCAGCAAAACGGATGGACGGGAAGATCGTGATCTACCGATTGGACAACGCCGTTTTTTGCCGGATCTTCGGCAAGCTGGGAAAAGTTACCGGCGGGGAGGAGGCTTGCCTCCGCGCAGGTGTGACAATGTAGCATTGCAATTCGACCGATGCGACGCAGCGGGCGTGGCAATTTGACTCTTCGGCACGAGCCCGGGAGAGGCCGAGTTGTCATATCCCCTCATGCAATTGTTTGAATTCCAAGGGCTGCTAGAGGGTCAGGCCGCAGGGGCACGCACAGTGCTAGGATCTATCAAGGAATCGACCTCGCTGGCGTATTGCCGATGTAATTACAAAGGTCCGGCCGATTTTCGGAATAATTCAGAGCGCTGCGGCGTTTAATCCATAGAACCCGGGAGCACCGGGACCCCTGCCATGTCATACGACTCCGACTCCAGTTTGAAGGTTTACCTGAGGGAGATTTCCAGAACTCCCCTGCTCACTCCCGAGGAGGAAGTGAAGCTCGCCCGGAGAATCAAGCGTGGCGACAAGGAAGCCCGGACCCACATGATCAAGGCGAATCTCCGCCTGGTGGTTAAGATCGCCCAGGATTACTCGGGCTACGGTCTTCCGATCTCCGACCTTATTTCCGAAGGCAACATCGGGCTCATGAAGGCGGTGGAACGCTTCGATCCCAAGAAGGGCGGCAAGCTTTCCACCTATGCCGCCTGGTGGATCAAGCAATCGATCAAGCGCGCCTTGGCCAACCAGAGCAAAACGATCCGCCTGCCTGTCCACATGGTGGACAAGATCGCCAAGATGCGCCGGATTTCGACGTTGCTCGCCGAGGCGCTCGGCCGCGAACCCACCGACGAGGAATTGGCCGAAGAAGTCGGCCTGCCCCGCCGCAAGCTCGCCATGTTGAAGCAAGCCTCGCAGCGCCCGACCTCGCTCGATGCCCCGATCAACGAAGGCGAAGCGACGGAATACGGCGAGATCATCGGCGACGACCGGGCGGAGGATCCGCTGGAAAGCCTGTCCGAGAAGAATCTACACGGGGAGTTGAGCGGCCTGCTCGATGTCCTCGACAAGCGCGAGCGCCGGATCATCGACGAACGCTTCGGCCTCACCGGCAAAACGCCGATGACGCTTGAGGAAGTCGGCCGCGAATTCGGCGTCACCCGCGAACGCATTCGCCAGCTCCAGAACGTGGCTCTGACGAAGATGCGCAAGGCCCTGCGCCGCAAGGACAAACCGCTGCCCAAGCCGGTGGCGGAGGGCGGCCTGCCGGCTACCTGAGAAAAATCACGGTGGATTGTTTGGAGATTCAGCCGCGGGTAGCCCGCGGCTGTTTCTTTTTTACGAGCCCGGTGGCGGTGGCGGCGCTTTCGTCCGTCCCCGAGGGGCGCTTACATGCGGAAATCCTCGCCGAGGTAGTGCTTGCGAGCGATGGGATCATTCACCAGCACCTCGGATGCCCCCTCCAAGATCACGCGCCCGTCGTGGATCAGGAATGCCCGGTCCACAATAGACAGCGTCTCCCGCACGGAATGGTCGGTGATGAGAATTGCCAGACCGTCGCGCTCCCGGAGCTCGCGGACAATCGCCTTGATGTCCTCCACGGCGATCGGGTCGATGCCGGCGAAGGGTTCGTCGAGCATCAGCAACCGGGGTTCCGTGCATAACGCACGGGCGATGGCGAGGCGGCGTTTCTCACCGCCGGAAAGGGCGATGGCCTCCGAATTCCGCACCCGCGTGATTTTAAAGCGCTCCAAGAGATTCTCCGCCCGGGCCACGCGCTCTTTCTTGGAAAGACCCGGCCGCGTTTCCAGCACCGCCAAGAGGTTCTCAAAAGCGGTCAGCTTCCGGAAAACCGACTCCTCCTGTGGCAGGTAGCCGAGCCCCAGGCGGGCGCGGCGGTGCATCGGCATGCGGGAGATATCGCTGCCGTTGAACTGCACGCTGCCCTTATCCGGGGGAACCAACCCGGCGATCATGTAAAAGGAGGTGGTCTTTCCGGCACCATTCGGACCCAGCAGGCCGACGATTTCACCGGGCGAGACACCGAGAGAGACACCATCGACCACGGCGCGCCCGCCATAGCATTTGCGGAGGCCGTTGACGGAGAGGAGAGCCTGCCCGTTTGAGGAGGAGGAGGGAGGCATCGTCAGCGGTTCTTCGGTTTCTCGGCCTTCTTCTTATCGGTGCCCTCTTCCTCAAAGGAAAATTCGGTTTCGAATTTCTCCTGATTGCCGGTGACGAACTTGATGGGTTCGCCATTCTTCGTATGGATGAGGAAATAAGCATCCTCGCCGGTTAGCCGCGAGAGATCGCCGTTCATGAGAATCCAAGGAGAACCACCGCGCAGGATGATCTGCTCCTTCTCGAGGTCGTACACCACCGTGCGCGCGGAGGCCAGCAGCGGTTCCTCCTTCGGGTCTTCCGGCTTATAGAAAATCTCGATGACGCCGGTGGCGACCAGACGTTTCACGTCGCCGAAGTCGCCCCCGCCTTCCTGTGTTTTACCCTGCTTGGCGGCCGCTTCCTTCGCGGCACGCATCTTTTCGGCGATTTCGGGGGTGATTTCCACCTTCTCGGCCTGCGGCTTTACTCCTTGCTTGGGCTTGGATTGGCCGGCCGCGCCCTTGGCACCGGCTTGGCCATCGTCCGGCTCCTGCGGATTCATGAAAATCTTCAGCTCGTCCGCGCCTTTCAACCGGAACTGCGGGTTCTTCACCTCCACATCCTTCAGAAAGATCGCCAGCCCGGCAGGCGAATCGAAATACGCCCCGTCCTTTGATGTGATCGTTGTTTTCTGCGGGTTCGTAGCAACCGGGGGCAGAGGAACCTCTCCCGTGGCGGGCGCCGGCTCCGCCGCCAAGGCGGCCAACGAAGCGGCAGTGAGGAAACCATTCATCGTCAGGCGGGCCTCCTCGGACTGGGACGTCACTCCTTGGATTGAGGCTTCCGCCCCCTTCGCGGCTTCGTCAGCGAGCTCCTTTTTACTGGCTGCCTCCGCGCCGACCTCCGCCAGCTCGGCCGGCTTCAGCCGCAGACCCGCGAAACGCTCCGCGGTAGCCGGCTCCTTTTCTTGTGCAGGAAGAGCCGCGGTGGACGCCATCAGGAGTGCACCTGCGGCGAGCGCATGTCGGGCGGGGCGGGCATTCATGGAAGTGCGGGTGTCGATTTCAGAGACCGCTTTCACGGGGCCGCGGAGAAAGCCGCGGGACTTTTTGGTATCGAAAACGAGACCCGCACCATCGGCCGTGAGCTTCTCCCCGATGATCGTGACCGGATCATCAGAAGTCAGGAGGTTCTTGCCGGGATGGAAGCGGGCTTTTTTGGTCGAGAGTTTCGTGTCGGTCTTTCCGTCCTCGTCGTAGGTCTCGATGACGAGGTTTTTCGCCATGACGTTGGTATGGAGATTCACGATCACCAGCTCCTCCACATGCACGGAAGAAGTCATGTTGAGCTCGCCGTCGTAGCGCGGGAGTTTGACGTCTTTCAGGATGCTGCCATCCCTCAAGAGATCTCCTTCGAGGAGCGCTTCCCCGGTCTCGCTGCCTGGAGCGGCATCATCCTCGGGCAGGGGATTCTGGCCGCTCGCCAAGGACAGCCCGAGCGCCGCACACAAAATGCCGCGGGCGATCAGGCCGGCAGCGGGATGGATGGTGTCGTGGCGGCGGGAGAGCACGGGAGAAAGATATCAGGCGCCGTGAGCGGCGTGGTGAATGGCCACCAGTCTGACGAGCAAGTCCTCGAGAAATTCGAGGGGAATTTGATTCGGTCCATCGGAAAACGCGTTCGCGGGGTCCGAGTGGGTTTCGAGGAAGACGCCTTCCACCCCCGTGGCGATCGCAGCGCGGGCGAGAACGGGGGCGAGCTCGCCATCTCCACCGGTGGTTCCGCCGAGCCCTCCGGGGCGTTGGACGGAATGGGTGGCGTCGAAAACGACGGGCAGACCTTCCTTCCGCATCCAGTAGAGGGAGCGCATGTCGGCGACCAGATTGTTATAGCCGAAGGTGGTGCCGCGCTCGGTAATGACGAATGTCCGGCACTCGAAGGCGCGGAGCTTGTCGGCGATATTCACCGTGTCCCAAGGGGCGAGGAACTGGCCCTTTTTGACGTTCACCGCGCGTCCTGTCTTCGCCGCGGCTTCCAGTAGGTCCGTCTGGCGGCAGAGGAAGGCGGGGATTTGGAGGAGATCGATGTGCTCGGCGGCGATCTCGGCATCCTGCGCGGTGTGGATGTCCGTGGTAACGGGCACGCCGAGCTCGCGGCCGATCTCACCCAGGATGCGGCAGCCTTCCGCCACGCCCGGGCCGCGGAACGAGCTTACCGAGGTCCGGTTCGCCTTGTCGTAGGAAGCCTTGAAGAGATAATGGATCCCGGTTCGCTTCGCGATCTCATCGATGGAACGGGCCATCTCCCACGCGAAGGACTCCGACTCGAGCGCACAGGGGCCGAGGATGAAAAAGGGTACGGGGCCGCCCACGGGGACGCTGCCGATTTGGAACGGTTCGAACGACATGTGAAAAAATCGGATAACAGAGCGAAGGAGGAACCGAAACGACCGTTTAGCCTCCCGCTTTCTGGTATAGCGGACGAAGGTTGGCAAGGGCGGTTCCGAGCAGTTTTTCTTCGGTTTCGGTGAGATTCCCCTGCGTCTTGGCCTCCAGCATCTCCAGCGAATCGATCACGGACTTGGCGGCCCGGAGATTCACGGATTTCTCTCCCGTACCCGGGTGGGGAATCTGGCCGAGGAAAAGCCCTGCATTCTGCGCCTGCAGGAGGATGAATTCATTGAAGCGGGGATCGGCGGCGGGCATGCCGCAACGGTGGCGGGTAGATCCGGAAATTCCAAATCCCAAGTTCCGCATGGGAGATCCTCCCAGGCTCACGCGGGCATACCGGCCGCAAGGATCGTTTCTTTGCGGGACATGTGAAAACTTCGCGAAGGAGCCGTGCCGTTCTTGAGCTTCAGCTCCGCACCTGCCTTACTCCCGCCATCCTGCACGAAGCGCTAGGCTGTCCGTCGGCACGCTGCTGCTCTCCACTTTTCACAAACCTCCCATGGGATTCTCCGATCTCCTTTCCAGCAGCCGCGGCCCCGGCGTCATTGGCGTTCTTGTTGCTCTTCTGGTGCTTGGCGGCTTCGGCACGCTATTCGTGGTCTTCGACGACAACATGCAAGGGGGCGGCAAGAAGATCGAAGCCGTCGTGCGCGACCTCGGCCTTGAGATCGAGGGCAAGAAGACACAGGTCGCCACCTATAAAAGGGACATAGCGCAAGGCGAGCGTTTCAAGGATCAGGCAAAGGCGATCCCGGCCCTGAAGGCGTCGATGGAGAAGAGCGCGGCGAAGATCGCGGAACTTCAACAGGAGATCGCGCTCTCCAAAGGAGCGATCGAAGAACGCCAGAAGGCGTGGGATGATTACAAGGTGGCCTATCGCAATCAGGTCTGGAGCGAAGCCGAAGGAAGCCAGATCGGCGAGGTCAAGGGCGTCGAAAGCGGGGTGATCTATCCCGGAGGGAAGATTCTCGTGGTCAACCACACCGGCATCAAGGTGATCAGTTCCAGCGGCATCAAGCCGATTCCGCTCAAGGATCTCCCGGTGGAAATCCGCGAGCAGTACCAACTCAATGAGGAATTGGCCGCCGGTCTCATCGCCAAAGCCGATGCAGACGAAGTCTCGCACCTTGATCAGGTCGAACTCGCGGGGCTCAGGGAGATGCTCGGCAGGAAGAACGCGGCCATCAAAGCGGCGGAGGAGAAGGTCCGGACCCTCGAAGCCAAGGTGCGGGAAGACAGGAACGCTCTCTCGGATGCTCAACGCCAGATCAGCCGCATGCCGGGGATGATCCGGGCCGAGGAACGCAAATCCGTCAGCCAAGCGCCTCAGATGAGAGAGCGGCTCCGGAGCATGCAGGCCGCGCTGCCCGCGAAGCAGCAGGCTCTCCAAACCGCTCAGAACACCTTGAAGACAACCAAGGGCAGCCTCCCTTTGCTACAGCAGGAGGTCCGCAAGATCGCCGAGGAAATCGCCAAGAAGGAAAAGGAGATGCAATCCAAGCCTGCCGGCGCGGAGCAGGAATGATCCGCGGCTATCCCTATCCCTCCACCGTACTCTCCCCCGGCAGCACCGTCACCGACACCGGTGCCGCGCCCAGCAGCTCGCCCGCCGCGCTTTTCACATCCGCAGGCGAGAGTTGCTTGAAGATGGCGGCGACGTCGCGGTGATGGGTTACGGGCAGCCCGAAGAGCACATCGATGGCCGCGACGCGCGCGATTGACGCCGGAGCCTGCATGCCGATCGCGAGGCTGGAGAGAACGGTGGCGCGGACCCGCTCGAAGGCTTCCTCCGGGATACCGCCGGAGGCGATCTTCGCGATCTCCGCCATGAGTTCGCCACGGGCGAGATCCACCTGGGAGGGGTCGGTCGCTAGATAGAAGCCGAAGAATCCCGCGTCGTGGCCGTGAAACTGGGTAGCGCCCACCTGATAGGCGAGGCCCAGATCCTCCCGGATGCGAGTGAAAAGCGGGCCTGCCATATCGCTGCACCACTCCTGGATCATCCGCAGGGCGAAGCGCTCCGGGGCGAGCGCCGAACAGCCCTGGTAGGCCAGAGCCAGCACCGCCTGCTTCTTCGGCAGGAAGGCTTCCATTTCGACCAGATGCCCCGGCATATCCGCGGCGGGCGGGAGCCATGGCGTCCCCTCCGGGAGTCTGCCGATGCCCTCCGCCAGAAGATCGCGGGCTTCGGCGGGATCGAAATCCCCGGCCAGCGCCAGCACCACGTTCCGGCCTTGGAAATGCCGCGAGTGATGCGCGGAGAGCGCGAGGCGGTTAAGGCCGGGCAGCGACTGCTCGGTGCCCAGCGCCGGCAATCCGTAGCCGCTCCCGTTGAAAAGGTGATGACGGGCGAGACGGAACGCGCTGGAGAGCGGATCCTCCAACGATTCCCGCAAGGAGACGAGTTGGCTTGCCTTCTCCCGCTCGATGGAATCGCCGTGCAAGGCCGGTTCCGCGAGCACTTCCGCCAGCAGTGGCAGCAGTAACGGAAGATCGGGCGAAAGGCCGGACATCTGCACCATCAACGCGTTGTTCCCGCTGGCCGCGCCCAGCGTGGCACCGAGCGATTCCAGCTTTCCGGCCAGCTCGGCAGCCGTGTGGTGGAGGGTCCCTTGAGGCAGGGTGGCGGCGAGCAAGGTATTCAGACCCGCCGTTTCCTCCGTCTCCGATACGAGCCCCGCACGCACGGCAACCTGGGCCGCGATAACCGGCACCCGCGGGTCCGGTAGCAGCGCGAGGACGGCACCGTTCGGCAGGGTGACGCACTCCGGCTCCGGGCGGCGACGGCTCGCGGGCCTCACGGCGGTGGGAGCGGGCGCGTGCTCGGGATCGAGGATCGAAAGGGTGGCCTGATCCGCAGTCAGCTTTGCGATCGTCCGGTGCACGTCCGCGGCGGTGGTGGCCTGCAACGCGCCCAGATAGCGGCGGGTGAAATCGAGGTCGCGGGCTTCGTGCCAATTCGAGGCAAGGTCGGAAGCGCGACCGGAGGCGCTGGTAAGGGTCTTGAACTGGCTGGCGGCGATCTGGCGGCGGGCTTTCGCGAGCTCGTCGTCCAATGCACTACCGGCAAGCCCGGAAATTTCCGCGAAAATCGCCGCAATCAGCTCGTCCCGCTTTTCGGGCTCCGCTTCGGCCGAGATGGCAAAGATGCCGTCGCGCCCGGCTTGGCTCCACGACCACGCGGAAATCTCCAGCGCCAGGCCGCGCTCCTCACGCAGGCGGCGGTAGAGCCGCGCGGAGCGGCCGCGACCGAGTACGGCGGCGGCGAGCTCATAGGCAGGCACGTCCGGGTGGCCCAGAGGCGGCATCTTCCACGCAAGGGTGATGCGGCTGGCAGGCACCGCGAAGGTGGCACGGCCCCGGCGGGGCCCGAGCTGGACGGGATCCTGCGGCACGACCGGTTCCGCGCCGCTCCCGCGCACGAAGGGCCCGAACAGAGCCTCGATGTCCGCACGGATCTCTTCGGCATCGAAATCGCCCGAAAGGCAAAGACAGCAGCGGTCGGGAGTGTAGCGCGCGCGATGGTAGCCGGTGAGGTCGGCATACGTGATGGCATCGAAAAGCCCGCGGTGGCCGATCACCGGATGGCGGCGCGGATCGGCGGTGAAGGCGGTGGAAAAGAGCAGGCGGCTCGCGACATCGTCGGGATCGTCCAGCCCCATGTCGATTTCCCGGCGGATGACGTCCTTTTCTTTCTCGAACTCTTCCTCGGGAAGCAGCGGCGCGAACACCATCGCAGCGAGGACTTCGAGGAAGGTTGCGGTTCCGGAAGCAGGGCCATCGATGTAGTAAACCGTGCGGTCGAAGGTGGTATAGGCGTTCCAGTGCCCGCCCGCGGCCTGCACGGTAGTAGCCAGTTCGTCGGCCCCGAAACGGCCACCGCCCTTGAACACCATGTGCTCCAGAAAGTGGGAAATTCCCGATCCCAGCAGGGCGCCTTCATGCAAGCTGCCGGTCTCGACCCAGAGCTGGGCGCTCACCACGGGAGCCGCCGGGTCGGGATCGAGGATGAGCGTGAGGCCGTTCGGCAGGGTATCGAGGATGGCGGCGGTGACAGGGTACTCCATGAATTTCCGGCTTGGACGGAGAGAAATGGAGGATACACCCATGACATGCAACGGTGGATCGTGATGGCCTGCGTGGTTCTGGCCCTGCTTATGGGAGGCGGCGTCTTCGCCGTATGGAAAATCCGCCAGTCCAGGCCGGATTTCAGCTACGTGCCGCTCCCCTTCAACCCCGAGTCATCGGCGGAACAGCGGGAGCAAACGGTGAAAGAGATGAGAGGAAAGCTCCTCACCGACACCATCCTCACCGGCGTGGTCCGCGACTGCGACATCGAGCGGAAGTGGAATTATCCCTCGGAGCAGGCGGCGGTCGAGGATCTCAGGCGCAGGGCGATCTTCGAAGCCGGCGAGACAGATCTGGGGAAGGGAATGAAAGTGCCCACGCTGAACATCGGCTTCCGCGGGAAAAAAGGCGAACATGAGGACCTGGAAGCGCTCGCGAAACGAATGATGGCCGACGTGCAGCGGGTGGTAGCGCCCCCGAAAGAGTCCGACAGCGGGTCCATGCCCGCCAAGTTCTAGCACGCGGCGTCGCCGGAGAGGCCCCGGAGGCGGCATGGGCGGTGGCTGCCTCTTCCCACAGGCACCGAACCGGAACCCGGCATCCCCCGACGCCAGGCTCCGGGTAGGGGAATCCGGCTCACTGTGCGGGATTAATCCTTGTGATCTTCGAGCCTTTCAGGGAGATGCCACCCATGAGGCCTCTCTGATCGAAGATGAAGGCGTAGGTGCCTTTTTCGATATTCGCGGTGCCGAGGGTGGCCGCCCTGCCCCGATCCACCACCACGACGCTAGGACTGGCACCCACTTCCCATCCTGCCGCACGGTCGAGATTCGCGACGTCGCCGGAGCTCATCAGGAACAAGGCGTAGCCGTATTTTTGCACGCCCGCTTGCAAACCCCAAGAGGCGCCCGCGGTCTGGTAGTAGCCGCGGACCGAGCGATCCCTGCCAAACAAGGTGCCATTGCCGGCTTCGGCTCCCACCATCAAGCCGCCTTTCATGATGTGCGGGAACACGAGAACCCCCGCAGCTTTCTGTCCCAAGCGTCTGGCGGCGGGATTGGCGGCATACAAGTGGTCGAGCGCGGCCCGGGAGTCCGCGGCGATCTGCCGGCTGCTCGCGTTGGCGGCGTTGGCCCGGGTGGCAGGGTCATGGGCGCAATTGCTGAGGAGGGCACCGGCGGTGGCCATCATCGATAACCGTAAGATCAGGGTCAGTTGTGTTTTCATAGGCAATCGGACACTGTCGATGCGTGGGACGCAGATTGCAAATTCCCTGTTGATCGGCCGGAGCTGCCGCGGCTCATGCCCTGAGGCCCAACGCGCGACCCTCGCAATGACCGGGAAAAAGCGTCCGAATTCGCCGCAACCGGTTCAGCGGAAGCGATAGGGTTCCCGCGGGTGACCTGCATGCGGGAGAAACATCGGGGGATCTCGCACCACCGGCACCGGGCAGTCCAGGAGGTGTATGCGATCCGTTTCGAGAAGCTGGAGGATGATGCGGAGTCCGATCCGCGACGGGCCAAGAGCGACTTGCGGCGGGTCTCCAAAAGCCGGCGGCGGAGGCAGGCCTGATTCTTGTCTCCCCCTCTTGGTTGATGCCCGGAGGAATTCATCGATCCGATGTTCGCCTGCCGGAGACATTGGAGCGCACCGTCTGCAACACGTTCCACAGACGGAACTGGTTCATTGACACGGGTTTTCTCACCGCTAGCCTCGCGCGTCCGCGCCCGGGGGCACGGCCTTGGTCACTCGTCCCCACGCGCCTTTTCCCACAGTCAACCCACCACGAACTACAGATGGCTACCGTGAAGAAGTCCGCCAAAAAAGCGGCCAAGAAAGCGCCCTCCGCCAAGGGCATCAAGTACGTTTACACCTGGGGCAACGGCAAGGCCGACGGCAACGGGTCGATGAAAGCCCTCCTCGGCGGCAAAGGCGCGAACCTCGCGGAAATGACCCGCATCGGTCTGCCGGTGCCTCCCGGATTCACCGTCACCACGGAGGTCTGCACCTATTTCTACGCCCACACGAAGACCTATCCTTCCTCGCTGCAGGCCCAGATGGAAGCCGGCGTGAAGAACATGGAGAAGATCATGGGCTGCAAGTTCGGCGATGCGAAGGGCATGCCGCTCCTCGTGGCCGTGCGCTCCGGCGCCCGCGACTCGATGCCGGGCATGATGGACACCATCCTCAACCTCGGCCTCAACGATGAGACCGTGAAGTCGCTGGCTGCCGCCACCAAGAACGAGCGTTTCGCGTGGGACTGCTACCGCCGCTTCATCCAGATGTACGGCGACGTGGTGCTGGGCGTGCAGAAGCGCGAGGGCGAAGACCACGAGCCCTTCGAAGTCGTCATCGAAGAATTCAAGCACGAGAAGTATCACAAGGATCTGGTTGACTCGGAACTGACCGCCGCCGACCAGCAGGAGCTGGTGAAGCGCTTCAAGGCGCTGGTGAAGAAGCGCACGGGCCACGTTTTCCCGACCGATCCCTGGGAGCAGCTCCGCGGTGCCGCCGGTGCCGTGTTCGGTTCCTGGATGAACGACCGCGCGATCGTGTACCGCCGCAAATACGGCATCCCGGCCGAGTGGGGCACGGCGGTGAACGTGCAGGCGATGGTTTACGGCAACACCGGCGACAAGTCCGGTTCCGGCGTGGCCTTCACCCGTAACCCGGCCAACGGCAAGAACGAGTTCTACGGCGAATTCCTCATCAACGCCCAGGGCGAAGACGTCGTCGCGGGCGTCCGCACCCCCGAGCCGGTGGCGGATCTGAAGAAGCAGATGCCGAAGAGCTACGCCGAGCTGATGAAGGTCCGCCAGATCCTCGAGAAGCACTTCAAGGACGTGCAGGACGTGGAATTCACCATTCAGGAAGGCAAGCTGTTCATGCTTCAGACCCGCAACGGCAAGCGCACCGCTGCTGCCGCGCTGAAGTTCTCCATGGACATGGTGAAGGAGAAGCTCATCGACTGGAAGACCGCGGTGCTCCGCAACCCGGCCGAACAGCTCGACCAGCTTCTGGCCCCGATCTTCGACCTCGCCGACGTGGCCAAGGCCAAGGAACTCGCCAAGGGTCTCCCGGCCGGCCCCGGTGCCGCCTCCGGCAAGGTTTACCTCAACGCCGATCGCGCGGCTGCCGCTGAAGCGAAGGGCGAGAAGGTCCTCCTGGTCCGTAACGAAACCTCTCCGGAAGACCTCCGCGGCATGATCGCCGCCGAGGGCATTCTCACCGCCAAGGGCGGTGTCTCCTCGCACGCCGCACTCGTCGCCCGCCAGATGGGCAAGGTCTGCGTCTGCGGCGCTTCCGCCGTGGAAATCGACTACGACAAGCTCACCGTCACCGCTTCCGGCGAAGTCTTCAAGGAAGGCGACTACATGTCGATCGACGGGACCTCCGGCACCGTTTACGGCGGCCAGCTCAAGACCGCTCCTTCGGAAATCATCACCGGCATCGTCGATGGCGACAAGGCCGCGAAGAAGACCGAGAAGTTCAAGAGCTTCCTCCAGCTCATGGAATGGTGCGGCCAGGTCACCAAGCTCGGCGTCCGCACCAATGCCGACACGCCGGAGCAGACCCGCATCGCGATGGCCTTCGGGGCCCAGGGCATCGGCCTGACCCGCACGGAACACATGTTCTTCGAAGGAGATCGCATCGACGCGATGCGCGAGATGATCCTGGCGACCGACGTGGCCGCCCGGAAGGCCGCTCTGGCCAAGCTCCTGCCCTATCAGCGGGAAGATTTCACCGGCATCTTCACCACCCTCAAGGGATTCCCCGCCACGATCCGTCTGCTGGACCCGCCGCTGCACGAGTTCCTGCCCCACACCAAGGAGCAGCAGCTTGATCTGGCGAAGAAGCTGGGCGTGAAAGTGGAACTGATCATCCAGCGCGTCGCCGAACTCCACGAGTTCAACCCGATGCTGGGCCACCGCGGCTGCCGTCTCGGCATCGCCTACCCGGAAATCACCGAGATGCAGGCCCGCGCGATCTTCGAAGCTGCCGCTGACGTGGCGAAGAAGAAGATCCCGGTGAAGCCGGAGGTGATGATCCCGCTGGTCGGCTTCGGCAAGGAATTCGACCTCCAGGCCGAAATCGTCCACCGCGTGGCGAAGGAAGTCATGACCGAGAAGAAGGTCACCTTCGAATACCAGGTGGGCACCATGATCGAAGTGCCGCGCGGCGCGCTCACCGCCGACGAGATCGCCAAGGGCGCCGAGTTCTTCAGCTTCGGCACCAACGACCTCACCCAGACCGCGCTCGGCATCAGCCGCGACGACATGGGCGCATTCCTGATGCCCTACACCGAAGCGGAGATCTTCAAGAAGAACCCCTTCGCCACGCTTGATGCGACCGGCGTGGGTCAACTCATGGAGACCGCCGTTACCAAGGGCCGCAGCACCCGTCCGAACATCAAGCTCGGCATCTGCGGCGAGCACGGCGGCGATCCGGATTCCGTGAAGTTCTGCCACAAGCTGGGCCTGAACTACGTGTCCTGCTCGCCCTACCGCGTGCCTGTCGCCCGTCTCGCCGCTGCCCAAGCTGCGCTCGAGGATGCGAAGAAGGCTCCGGCCAAGCCCGCTGCCAAGAAGGTCGCGAAAAAGGCGGCGAAGAAGGCTGCGAAGAAGGCGACCAAGAAGGTTGCGAAGCGGAAGTAATTATCAGGTCGGGCATTCGTGACCGACCGCGGAAGAGCAGCAATGCCCCTTCCGAGCCAAGGCCGCTCCGGGAAACCGGAGCGGCCTTTTTCGGCTTCGGCCGCATGACCAGAACATCCGCGCCGCGACCCTTGCAATCTGGACGCCGTCCGCCAGCTTCCAGCGGTGCATCGCCAGCCGCTTCTCGACCAACTCGCCATCTATTTGGGAAAGCATCCCCTTGAATCGGAAGCAATCCGGCGCTTCGCCGGATTCGTGCAGGCACAGCCGGAATGTTTCGAGCGCTCGCTCTTGGAAGGACACGTCACCGGCTCCGCGTGGATCGTGGACGGGAGCGGGACGCAGGTGCTGCTAACCCACCACCGGAAGCTGGACGCCTGGCTCCAACTCGGCGGCCATGCGGATGGCGATCCCGACGTGCGTGCGGTTGCGCTCAAGGAAGCGAGGGAAGAATCCGGCCTCCATGATTTCGAGCCGGAAAGCGATGGCATCTTCGATCTGGATATCCATCCCATCCCGGCGCGGAAGGATGTGCCGCAGCATCTTCACTACGACGTACGCTACGTGCTGCGAGCCACCGGCAGCGTGGACTACACCGTGAGCGAGGAGTCGCACGATCTCCGCTGGGTGCCGCTCGACGAGGTGGCTTCCTTGACCACCGACGAGTCGATGCTGCGGATGGTCCGGAAATGGCGGGCAAAACTTGCCCCTTGACACGCAACCGTTTGGTTGCATATTTCCCCGCCGTGGACGACGTCTTCAAAGCCTTGGCCGACGAAAGCCGGCGGGTACTGCTGGACCGGCTCCATGCCCGCAACGGACAGACGCTCGGCGAACTGTGCGACGGGCTCGATATGACCCGCCAAGCGGTGACGAAGCACCTCGGCATCCTGGAAGCCGCAAAGCTTGTCGTCACCGTGAAGAGAGGGCGGGAAAAGCTACATTACCTCAACCCGGTGCCGATTCATGAAATCGCGCAACGTTGGATCCGCAAATACGAGAGCCATCGCCTGGAGGCCTTGGCCGAATTGAAGAACAACCTCGAACTGAAGAAGCCATGAGCGCTCCGAAACTTGTTTACGTCACCCTCATCCGCACCACCCCGGCGGAACTCTGGACGGCCCTGACCGATCCGGATTTCATCCGGCAGTATTGGTTCGGCCGCCGCAACACCTCCACCTGGAAAGAAGGTGAAGTGATCGAGAGCCATTCGCCGCAAGGCGAGTTGGAGTGGCATGGCAAGATTCTAAAAAACGTCCCGGAGCAGGAACTCGTCTTCACCTTCGAGGAGCTCAGCCTCGGCGAGCCCCCGTCACGGGTGACGTTCAAGATCGAACGGCTCGGCGAGGGCAAAAGGCCTCAAGGAGATGCGGTGCAACTCACCGTGACGCATGATGAATTCCCCGAAGGCAGCAAGATCCGCGAAGAGGTATCGAACGGTTGGCCGTCGATCCTGAGTAGCCTGAAATCACTGCTGGAAACGGGCCAATCCCTGCAGCTCGGATGGAAGGAAGACGGGTGAATTCCGCAGCAGTCCCAAGTCCCTGCACTCGACGGATGGCGGAGGATCTGGATGGATCCCGGCATGGGTAACGATGCCGAATTGGAAGCAGCGGCACGCGCGGCAGGTGTCGGACGCGGGGAAAGGCACAT
>CAMPGU010000069.1 GCA_946885645.1 uncultured Haloferula sp. | reverse complement strand
TCGCACCAGGTGAGGCGAAGCCAGGCGGCATGCTGGAGTGGCTCGGCTATATTGTCCACGGCACACGCGACCAGCTCGCGTCGTCGAACGTGGCCGATGTCTTCAACAGCATCGCGAATATGACCGGCACCCTGACGACGATCCTGGTGATCATGGCTTCGGCCTCGTTCGCGCGGCGCTTCGGGAAGAAGACCGTTGCGGTCGTGGGATTCGGGCTCTCCACCGTGATGACGTTCGCCTTTTACCTGCTGAAGCCAACCGACGTGACCGGCATGATCGCACTTACCATCCTGGGGGCGATGGTGTATGCTCCGACCGTGCCGCTGGTGTGGGCGATGTTCGCGGACGTGGCGGACTACTCCGAGTTGACCACCGGGCGCCGTTTCACCGGTACCGTGTTCGCGACGATCGGCTTCTGCCTGAAAGCGGGGCTTGCCCTCGGATCGGCCTCGTTCCTGTGGATCATGGAGGGCTTCTTCCACTACGATACCAAGCTGCCCGGAGCGCCCGAGGCCGTGCATGGCTACCGGGTGACCGCGTGTCTCGTGGTGGGGGTGATGTTTGCCGCCTGCACCGCCCTGCTCGCCGCCTACAAGCTCAACAAACACGCGACCCTCGAGATGGCCGGCGAACTGGCCCGCCGGCGGGCCGCGGCAGCGGGCGGTGCCGCCTCCGTCTGAGGGTTTTGCGGCTTGCAAAGAGTCGTCACGAGAAGCATCAACGGGGTAGCCCCCGCACTGTTGGAAACCGGCCCATGACCCCACCCCGACGAGCGACCATCAAGGATATCGCGCAGGCCGCCGGCCTCAGCACGGCCGCGGTGTCGCAGGCGCTGCGCCCGCATCCACGGTCCAATATCAAGCTCCAGGCTGAAACCGTCGAGCGGGTCAAGCGGGTCGCCAGCGAGCTCAATTACCAGCCGCATGCCGGCGCGCGCTCGATCCGCTCCAACAGCTTCGATTCGATCGGCTACTTCACCGCCAAGACAGGCCTTTTTGTCAATTCGCCTACCGGCTATCTGGCAGGTGTGCATGATGTCGCCGAAGGCCAAGGCTCGCGCATCACGTTGATCCGCCTGCCGGCCGATCTCGACGATATCTCGAAGGCGATGCCGACGGTCTTCAGCGAGCGTAACCTGGACGCTCTGGTCATCGAGAGCTACAGCGAGCTGGCCCACCAGATCTACGAGCGGGTCCAGACGGCCCGCCTGCCGGTCATTTTCCTCAACGACCGCCACGAGACCAACTCCGTATATGTGGACGACGAGTGGGCGGCCGGGGAGCTCACCCGCCACCTCATCGAAAGGGGTTACCAGCGCATCGGCTTCCTTCACCGCCATATCGAAGGGGGCGCGCCGGTGAAGAAGATGCACCACAGCGCCCCCGACCGTGAAGCAGGCTATCGCAAGGCGATGCGCAAAGGGAAGCTGCCCGTATCGTGCCACACGGTCACCACAAGAGGGGTCGTCGGGCTGGAGGTCGAACTCACCCCCGCGGATTGGAACCTGATCCGCCAGCACGACGCGGTAATTGCCTATGACGACGACCTCGCGAACCTCATCGGGCGCACCGCCTACGACCGCGGCGTCCGGGTTCCCAAGTCGCTCGCGATCGCCAGCTTCAACGGCGACTACGCCGCGCTCTCCGCTTGGCAGCGCCTGACCACCATGCGCATACCCGCCTACGAGATGGGGAAAAAAGCGGCGGAAATGGCATTCGAATTATTCAAGGGCGGTCCTGAAACCGCCATCCCGTCCGTCGCCTACAGGCCAACGCTGATTGTCGGACAGACGACTTGAATTCATCTCTTTTTTGCCCTTTTAATAAAACGTTTCATTGCTCATGACCGCGCCTCTCGCATCCAACACGATCATCCGGAATCCCGTGCTGAAGGGATTCAATCCCGATCCCTCCATCCTGCGGGTGGCTGACGACTATTACCTCGCGACCTCGACCTTCGAATGGTTTCCCGGGGTGCAGATCCATCACTCGCGCGATCTGGTGAACTGGCGGCTGTTGACGCGCCCGCTCGACCGCCTCAGCCAGCTCGACATGGTGGGAAATCCCGACTCCGGCGGCATCTGGGCGCCATGCCTCTCTCACTCCGCGGGGATCTTTTACCTGATCTACACCGATGTGAAGTACTGGAAGCGCGATCCTTACAAGATCGCCTACAACTACCTCGTCACCGCACCCTCAATCGAGGGCCCGTGGTCCGAACCGGTCTTCCTCAATGGCAGCGGCTTCGACCCGTCGCTCTTCCATGACGACGATGGCCGGAAATGGTTCCTCAACATGGAGTGGGATCACCGCAAGCGGAACAACAGGTTCTCGGGAATCCTGCTCCAGGAGTTCTGCCCGGAGACGAAGACGCTGATCGGGCCGGTGAAGAAAATCTTCGGGGGAACCGAGCGCGCCATGGTCGAGGGCCCGCACCTCTACAAGCGCAACGGGTGGTATTACTTGCTCACCGCGGAAGGAGGCACCGAGTATGCCCACGCCGCGACCTTCGCCCGCTCGCGGACGATCGATGGCCCGTACGAACTTCATCCGCAGAAGCACTTGCTCAGCTCCCACGGTCACCAGGAAGCGGAGCTGCAGAAAGCGGGTCACGCGTCGCTGGTCGAGACCCAGATGGGTGAATGGTTTCTGGCCCACCTCTGCGGTCGCCCGATCGACGGCAAGCACTGCACCTTGGGTCGTGAGACCGCGATCCAGAAATGCGTCTGGGACGCGGACGATTGGCTCTACCTCGAACAGGGCGGCATGATTCCCACCGTCAACACCAAAGGCCCTGCCGGTCTTTCCGTGGCACCCTTCACCGAGGCCGAGTGGGACGGGAATTTCGACCCGCCGCAGCTCGACCTTCATTTTCAAAGCCTGCGCCAACCGGTCACGGAGGACTGGCTCAGCCTAACAGAACGCCCCGGCTATCTGCGGCTGAAGGGCATGGAGCCCACGGTCAGTGTGTTCCGCCAGAGCCTCATCGCTCGCCGCGTTCAGTCCCTCGACATCAGCGCGGAGACCTCCGTCGAATTTGAACCGGAGACTTTCCAACAGATGGCCGGTCTGATCGCTTACTACGACACGGAGAACCACTACTACCTGCGCCTCAGCCACGATGAAAAACTTGGCCGTACGCTGAACATCATCGCCACCGACGCGGCAAAGAGCAATGAGCTGCTGGCGGACGACGTGCCTGTTCCGGAGACCGGGGCCATCGGCATGCGCCTGACCCTGAAGGGTGCGGCCTTGCAGTTCGAATATGCCGCGGCCGATAGCGGGTGGACCGGGATCGGGCCGGTTCTCAACGGCGCGATCCTATCCGATGACTATAACCATCTCGGCTTCACCGGTGCCTTCGTCGGGCTGTGCTGCCAAGATATCAGCGGGCGGCGTCGCCATGCCGACTTTGCGCACTTTCGCTACCGCGAGGTGCTGCCCTGAGCGCGAATCGTCCCGCGTGACACCTATCGTCCTCTCCGGGCTTCGTCCGTCCGGAAGGGAAGGGCGGGAAGCCCGGCTCCGTTGTAAAGCGTGGCCCGGGGATTGGATTGCCAAGCATAGCGGACGTATTTCGGGCGGGGCACGTCCGCAGACGAGACGACCACCGATTCCCCATCGATTCTTGCCTGGGCCCAAGCCCACTTGAGATCGTCGCCGGCCACGGAGAACTCCTCCAATACGTCGCCGCGGACAACGAGGCCGCCATCGGTGTGATCGAACCGGACCCGCAGCGCGTCCCCGGAAGCGAGCGGTTCGATGGAATGCAGGATCGGGCCGGAGTAAGGAACATCCTTTCCATAGTGGAGGGCGAAAGCGCACAGGGCGAGCCGCTCGCCGATCTCGCGCTTGTCACGCGGGTGAATGTCGGCGGCTTCGCCCTTATCGATTGCCGTCGCGAGGGCTACCCGCGGTGCCTTACGGGCGACATCGGCTTGGGCGTCCCGGAATTCCGCCCAGCCACCCGGTCCGCCCGGGGTATCGCGGCGCGCCATGAAGGCGGGTAGGCCTACGATGTAGAAGGGGAAGTCTCCCTGCCCGAACGTGCGCCGCCAGTCCGCGATCATCGCCGGAAGGAGGCGGCGGTACTGGTCGTCCCGCCCGGCGTTCGCCTCGCCTTGGTACCAGATTGCTCCTGTCAGCGACAAGGGAGCGAGCGGGGAGATCATGCCGTTGTAGAGCACGGAAGGCATCACCGGCCAGTTCTCGTAGCCCGCGGGCAATGGATGCGGCGGGCGCGCATCGACGCTGACTTTGCCACGCCAGTCACCGGCCAGCAGGATTTCCGTCTTGTCGGCGAGCATCACCTTGAGTTGTTCGGGCGGTGAGCGGAAGCCGCCGTCGGGCCGGCTCTTGAGAACGCGGATCACGATTTCGTTTTCGCCGGGTTTCAGCACGTCGTCGGGTATGGGGTAGGCACGCGGGTTTTCGACCCAGGCGCTCGCGCCGATCCAGCGGCCGTTGAGATGCACCGTGTCCATGCGCTCGACGATGCCGAGGTGAAGCCGCGCGCCATGGGTCGGCGCGTTTTGCGGAATCGTGATTTGCTTGCGAAAATAGACGACCGCCGGGGTGTCCTGGACCCCGAGCTTTGAAAAGCCGTCCTTCAACGTGACGGGAGCCCAATCGGCGTCGTCGAGGCCGGGCCCGAACCAGCTATTGTCTTTCTGCCCGCGGTCGAATTCGTCGTACCAGTGCGAGATGAAGTTCCCGTATTGCGGGCCGCCGCGATCCCGCAGACGTGCGACTTCATCGAGTTGTGGGCTGAAATCGCCGACCGGGCGAAGGGCTTCCGCGCTGGTCCAGCTTTCGGCCGGAGTGCCGCCGATGGCACACTGCAACAGTCCGACAGGCACCTTCTGGTCCTCATGAATCCGCAGGCCGAAATGATAGCCCACGGCTGAGAAGCGTGCAGCAGACTCCGGTGTGCATGTTTGCCACGTTCCTTTCGGCAAGAGCATGGGACGATAGCCGACTTGGCTCGCCGCGGCGAAGAGGCGGATACCGGGACGGCTGGCATTCTTGACCGCTTCGTCCCCGCCGTTCGAGCGGGCGAGCGCGAACTCCATGTTCGACTGGCCGCTGCAAAGCCAAACGTCGCCGACCAGCACATCCTTCAACTCGCGCCGCTCGGGACCGTCGATCACCACGGTATAGGGTCCGCCTGCTGGCGGCGGGGCGAAGCGGATCGACCAGCGTCCATCGTTGCCGGCCATGGTTTGAATGCCCGCGCCTTCAAGCTCCAACCGCACTTCCGCGCCCGGCCTGGTCCAGCCCCAGATCGTGTTCGGCTTATCCCGCTGCAAGACCATGTGGTCCCCGAAGACGGGGCTGAGGAAGGGTAGCGCTGTCTCCTTTCCGCGGACGCCGCTGGCGGGAAATAGGACTAGGAGGAGCGCCAACGAGAGGCGCGCGAGGGTTCTCATGGGCAGGAGGTTTCTCAGCAGATTCTCTTAACTCGGACGCTTCTCCCGCCCCTTTCTGATCACCGCCTCGAAGGCGGGCTTCGGATTCAGCTCGCGGTCGAAGAGCAGCGGATGATTGGTGCGGCCGCGGATCGGAAAGCCATTCAACCAGGTCTGGCCGTCGTCGAGGCCCCAAAAGGTGACGCGGGTGACCGATCTGCGATGCTTCAGGTAGATGCCGAAAATGTCGGCGTAGCGCTTGGCCAGCTTCTCCTGCATGTCCGCGGGCAGCCCGGTGGTGTAGGGATTGGTCGTCGCGTCGCCCTGCTCGCGTCGGTTGATGTCGGCATTTCCCGGAGCGCCGCGGCCGGGCAGGACGTCCACATCGAGTTCGGTGATCATGACCTTCAAACCGAGATCGGAGAAAGCTTTGATAGTCTTCTCGATCTCCTCCGTGGACGGGTGGTTGAGTTGAAAATGGGACTGCGTGCCGATACCGTCGATGGGCACCTTGCGTTCGAGCATGCCCTTGACGAGCTTTACGCAGTTGTCCCGCTTGCGCGGGTTCTCGAGACCGTAGTCGTTGTAGTAGAGTTCGGCCTTCGGGTCGGCTTCCCGGGCAAAGCGGAAGGCGTGGTCGAGGAAGTCATCGCCGATGATCTTCCGCCACGGCGATTCCCGCAGGATATCCGGCCCGCCGTCGGAAAGTGCTTCGTTGACCACGTCCCAACCCTTGACCTTGCCCTTGTAGCGGCCGCCGACGGCGTGGATGTGATCGCGCATCCGCTTGAGCAGTTCTTCCCTGGTTGCGGGCTTTCCGCCTTCTCCCTCGAACACCCAGCGCGGCGTCTGGCTATGCCAGACCAGCGTGTGGCCGATGACCTCCATCTTGTGCTTCCTCGCGAACTCGAAGTAGGCGTCCGATGTCCCGAAGTTGAAGCGCCCGGGCTCGGGATGGATCATCTGCCACTTCATGTCGTTCTCCGCGGTGAGGCAGGAGAACTCCGAGCCGGCAAGGTTACCAGCCTTCGTGTTCCGGCCGCTGACGATGCGGCTGTTGAGCGCGACTCCGACCAGGAAGTCGTTCTTGTAAACCTCGCGGAGAGTCGGCTCGGCGGCGGCCATCGTGGCGGCCGGAAGTGCGAGGAGAAGCAGGCGGGAGAAGGCGTTCATGGTCGGTCGGGCTTTCCAATAACGAGCCGGATTCAGCGGAAGATCTTCTGCGAGAAGTTGTATAGCGCCGCTGCCCAGTGGGTCGGGTCGTGGCCGTGGTCGTCCACATGCCATACGTGCGGCACGTCCTTTTCCTTGAGGTAGTTGTGAACGCCCTTGCTGATGTTGAAAAGCCCGTCCTTGTTACCGCAGGTCACCAGCAGGAGTTTCAGCTCGTTCTTCGCCTTGGCTGGATCGGGGATGAGTTCCACCGGCGGCTTGGTGTTGGGAGCCGAGGAGAACGCGCCGATCCACGCGAAGGTGTCCAGATGGCCAAGGCCGAAGTTCAGCGTCTGCCCGCCGCCCATCGAGAGGCCGGCCAGGGCGCGGCCCTCGCGGTCGGTGCGTGCGCCGTAGCGTGACTCGATCGCCGGAATCACGTCGTCCAGCAGGTCGCGCTCAAATACCGCGAACGCCGGTGCCGCACCCATCCCTGCATCGGCGCGATCGTCTTCCTGTGCTCGCCCGTTCGGCATCACCACGATAATCGGTTCGGCCTTCTTGTCGGCGATCAGATTGTCCATCAGCGCGTCAACGTTCGCGAAGCGCTGCCATTCGGTCTCATCGCCCCCGATGCCGTGCAGGATGTATAGCACGGGATACTTCTTGCCCTTCGAGTAACCGGGGGGCGTGTAAACCTGCATCTTGCGCGTGGTGCCGACGGTCTTCGACTTGTACTCGATCATCTCCAGCTTGCCGTGGGGAACATCGTCGCGGGTGGCGTTGAAGCCCGCGGGCGGAGCATCATAGGCGGGCTTGTCGTCGGGTCCGATCTCGATGGCCTGGCCGGGACGTGGCGGGATCGAGGGCTCGGCGGGACCGGCGGGCAGGGGACCGCGGGCCGCTTTGAAGTCGGACGAGCCGAAATCGCCGACCTTACGGGTGAAGGCGATGCCGTCCTCCCCGACCTTGCCGGTGTAGGTGATGCGCATCTCGTTGCCTTGGAAACTTATCACCTGAACAAAGCTCAAGGTATCGCCCTCGACCTTGCCCTCCTGGATTTCCGCCTCGCGCGAGCCGCCGCCGAATCGAGAGGTCGTCTTGCCGGTCAGCTTGTCGCCTTCGGTCTTGAACTCGAACTGGATCTTCTGGCGACCGCGCGGGCTTTCAAATTCGGCATGCCACGGGCCGGCGATGTCGGCGGCGTTTGCCAGCGTGGCGAAAAGGCCGGTGAAGCCGGCGAGAAGGATCTTGCGGGATGGGTTCATGAAGACGGGTTGTTTGATAGGTTGGGATTGGGTTATCGGAAAGGGGGCGGTGGAGATTTCAGCGGCCAAGCTCGGCGGCGGTCCAAGGGACGGTGCGATCCTTGTATTTGCCGCGGGCTTCTTTCACCTGCGCCGGACTGATCGGAGCCGCATCGTTCGACCAGCTCTGGCGGACGTAGGTGAGGACGTCGGAGATCTTCTGGTCATCGAGATCCACATGGGGCGGCATCACGGCATTGAAATCATGGCCCGAAACTTTCACCGGACCTTGAAGGCCGCCGATGACGATGCGAATCGGCACGGACGGCTCACCGGTGAGCCAATCGGAGCCGTCGAGCGGCGGAACGCCCGCTTCAAGGCCCGCGCCGGTCGGTTGGTGGCAGGCCACGCAGGTGAGCCCATAGATCTCGGCACCGCGCTTATGGACCTCGGGATCAGGGGCAAACTTCTTCTGCGGAGCCGCGCTCGGAAACGGGTTGCCTGCCTTCGCGGCCAGCTCGGCGAGTAGGCCTTTCGCACCGCTCGCACCGGGGATCTCGGTGAGCGAAAGGTCGTCGTAAATCACGGTGCCGGTTGCTCCGCCGAAGGCTCCGATCAGGCAGTGGACGAGCAGGCGCGTGCGGTCGCCGGTCTCAAGCTCGGTGGAGACCTGGGTCCACTCCGAGCTGCCTTTCACGCTGCCGCTGCGGTCGCCACCTTCGACGAAAAGCATCGCACCGAGACCATCGCCGACGGGCTGGAGGTCCACCGCCTTCACCCACGCCGACAGGCGATAGCGGGTGGCGGGTTTGACCCGTACATTGACGATCGCTCCGCCATCGACGGGTTTGGTGGCGGAGGAAAGCGCGAGCCCCGGGGTGCCGTTGCGTCCGTCCGGCGTGCTGGCCGACTCGAAGGGAGTGCCGTCGCCATAGATGCGGACCTCGGTCCAACCGACCGGCTTGCCCTCGACGACCTCGTTGAGACCGGGATTCGGTATCAGGTTCGGCATCTGCCGCTGCTCGACCGCTTCACCGGTGTAGCCGGCGGCCTTGGCGGCGGCGGTCACTTTCGCGGCGTGCCGGTTCGCGGCGATCAGCCATGCGTCCTTTAGCGTGACCTCCTCGGTGATCCGGGATTCTTCCTTCGTGATCAGATTGAAGAGCGCTTCACCAAGGTCCGCGTCTTCTGGAAGGCGGGAAAGGGCGACGAGGACCTCGGCGAGTTCGCGATCATCGGCTACCTGTACGGTGTTCTCGGCGAGGTAGGCTTCCTTGAGTTGCTGCGGAGTGGCGACGGCGATGCCCGCGCGCTGCACGGCGCGCTTCTTAGACCGAAGCGCGGCGCTAACGGTGGATGGCTCCAACGCACCCAGGCCGGCGAGGGCATGGATGGCGTGGCCCGATCCCTTGGTGCCTGCCGCGGCAAGCGAGCCAAGCTTTGCCGCGAAGTCCTTGTTACCGTTCTCGACGATCAAGCGCTGGGCGTGCAGGCGCCAGAGCAAGTTCGGGTGATCAAGTGCGGCGATCAAGGTGCCCGGCTTTGCGGGGTCGAGACCGGGATTGGCATCATCCGGCGAGCCCTTGGGATAGATGCGATAAACGCGGCCAAACTGGGTGTCGCGGAGCGGAGTCTCGTAGGCGTTGCCTTTGCCGTTCTTGGCGTCGAGGCCGGAGCCTGCCTTGTTGGGCGTCGGGTTGTGCTGGATGATGAGGTTGTACCAATCGCAGATCCACATGGCGCCATCGGGCCCGGTTTCGGCGCAGACCGGGCCGCTCCAGGCGTCGGCGCTGTTGTAGAGGTTGTTGGGGCGCTGCACGGCCCTATAGCCGGAGCCCTGGCGGCTGATATCGAAGGTGCCTACCAGCTTGCCGGTGCCCTCGGTGACAAAGGCGGTGGTCTCACGCCATTCCTTCGGAAATCGCTCGGAGGTGTAGAAGGCGTGGCCGGCAGCCGCTGTGTATTTCTCATGCTGGTCCACCTGGCGGATGTCGGTGGAACTCGGATTGAAGATCGGGTTGTCGTCGGCCCGCGGGGTGCGGGGAGCGCGACGGCCGATCGAGGCATAGGCCGATTGCGGGTGGGTGAGGTAGAACGAAGGGTTGCCGTTGGCCGTCGAGCCCATGATGTCGAAGTCGGAAGTCGTGCCGAGGCCCCACGTGTTGTTGGTGGTCGGCTGGAGGTATTCGAGCTTCGATGCGTCCGGCTTGAAGCGGAACACGCCCTGGGTGAATTGGTGGTTCTCTCCGCCGACATAGCCACGGAAGCCCGAGTAGCCGACGGTCGCGTAGATCCAGCCGTCGTGGCCGTAGCGGAGGTTGGAGACGCCGGCGTGGGTGTCGCCCATGCTGAAGCCGGTGAAGAGCACCTTGCGGACGTCCGCCTTGTCGTCGCCGTCGGTGTCCTGGAGGAAGAGCATGTCCGTGCCGTTGGTGCAGATCACGCCGCCGTTGGCGAAGACCAGCGAGGTCGGGATCGAGAGCTGGTCGGCGAAAGTCGTGAATTTATCCGCACGGCCATCCTTGTCGGTATCCTCGCAAATGATGATCTTGTCATTGCCCAGATTGCCGGCGTGGAGGTTGTTGGGATAGTCCACGGTCTGGATGACAAAGGCGCGGCCGCGGTGATCCCAGTTCACGAAGATCGGGTTCACGATGTCCGGCTCGGAAGCGAACAGCGAAAGCTCGAAGCCCGCCGGAACCTGCGCGAGCTTCATCGAGTCTTCCGGCGACAAGGGCTTCTGCGCCTTGGTGATGAGCTGGCGTTTCACATAGCCGGGCAGCTGGACTTCCTGCTGCTCCAGCTTAGGCAGTTTGAGCGCCTGCAGCATCTCCTGCTTTGCCGGGCCCACGCTCCATAGGATCGCACGCTTGATGAGGTCGTGGAAGGCGGGCTGGTCCCACACCCGGTGGTCGTGGCCGGCCGCAGTGTAGAAGACGCGGCCTTTGCCCTGCTCGCGGACCCAGGTCCACGGCTCTTGCTCGCGCTTTTCGAGGATGACCCGGTCGTCGCCGTGATTGTCATGAACGTAGGTCTCATCCCACGCCTCGAAACCGCCGTAGTTCCGCATGACCGGATGTTCCGGATTGACGTTTGTCGCCTTGAAGACACCCGTGGTATGGCCATTGAAACGGCCCCCGACGAGCTTGATGAACTCCGGCGAACCGCCGTAGCAGGCCGAGGCACAGTGGATGGGCAGGAAAGCGCCTCCACCATCGACATAGCTTGTCAGCGCCTTGAGCTGGTCCGCAGGCATCGATCCGCCCTGGGCCCAGTTGCCGTACATGAGCACCGCGTCGTATTTCGCGAGCGTCGCGGGGTGGAGCGCCTCCGCGGGATCCTCGGAGTAGGTGAAGTCGATGCCCTCCGTGCCGAGGTTCCGCTTGATGGTGCGATAGCGGGTGATCGGATCATGGCCCGGCCCGTTGGCTGTAGGGGCTCCGAAAAACAGCACCTCCACCCGCCGCGCCTCCGGCCTCGGAACGGTCAGCGGATTCGCAAGCACCACGCCGAGGATAACGAAGGGCGGAAGGAGAATTAACCGTTTTATTGGCAAATGCATGATCTTGGGTCGGAAGAGACTCGGGTTTGGGGAGAAACACGCCCCGCTGCGGAAAGTTTCCACGTTGAGGTGAAAAATTGCCGGCCGCTAGGAGTTTGCCGCCAGGGATTTGTATGGAGTCGTCAATCAGTAGGGGACGGGTCCTGGTTAGAAGATGGGTAAAAGTGCCGCAGCCATACCGGGAGTGGTGGTGCTAGGGAAAGGAGGCTCCTCTTTTTTTCGGTAGGATAGCGGATGGCAGCCCATTACCGCGTCGGAGGAGACGCGCGCCCGCCATGATGATCGAAAGATCTCGGGTACGCCATCGTAGCAGATTGAGGAGACCGCTTATTTTTCGCACCGCCTCGTGCACGCGCTAGATGTCATACAAAATTACGAGAATTCTTCTAGACAGAAGCTGATTTGCCCGGCTAATTAAACGTCGAATCTGGAAATCCTCGCCTTCGGGGAAGCCGTGCTCACCCGGAGGAGCGCTTCTTGTCTCCCGGGTCGCTCCAGCAGCCGGAAATAGAAAAGTCCCCTCCATCACCGACCGCGAAACGATCTTTGAATTAAACGTGTAATTCTCCGCGTCTCCTATTTCCCCATCCAGTCACTCCGGATCAGTTCTATGGATTCATTCTCCCGCACACGAAGAATCATCAAACCCGAGATCTCCCATTGGTAACCCAACGTCCATGAAATCAACCCAACTGAGTGCCGCGATTGTCCTTCTCGCGGCGGCCGCGTGTCCACTCGCGGCTCAAGTCACCGTCAACGGAACGGGCAGCTTTGTCACCAACAGCAATGCCGCCAATCCGGGCACTTCGACCTACACCTATACGCTCGCGACGTCCTTGACCGCCAAGGTGATCGTAGCCGGCTACTACAACGACAACACCTCGGCGATCTCCGGCATCACCTTTGGCGGAAATGCCGCTACCCGGTTCTCCACCAACGGACGGACCGCGGTTGGTTGCTATATTCTTCCCGAACCGGCACCTGCAACCATCGCCATCACGGCGACCCTGGGCGCCGCGGGGGCACCCGCCGCGGGCTTCTTTGTTTACGAACTTGCTGGCGTTGACACCTCGGGTGGAGCGACGGCGATCGATGTGGGAACCTTGGCGACCATCACTACCTCCAGCGCGGACAAGTTCGTGGTCAATTTCAAGGGGATCAACAACAGCAACGGGGCGGGCATCGTCCCTGCATCCGGCTCCATCATTCCGAGCGCGAATTCGGGCATCTTCGATATCAACGGCACGATTGGCGGCGGAGCGCTCGCGCGCGGGTTTGCCAACACCTCGGGGGTGGCCGGAGTCAAGGCACTCGGCTGGACCGGCGGTGCCGACGGTGAAGTTTCGCTGGCGTTCGTGCAATCGGGGAATCCTGACTCCGATGCCGACGGCTTGAATGACGCTTGGGAACTCGGTTGGGACGCCATCACGACACTGACCCAGCTCAACGGGACCATCACGACCCCGTCGGGATCCGGCGACGGATCGGGCGACTGGGACGGCGACGGTCAAAGCGACCTCGCTGAGTACAACGGCGGCGTGAACAGCTCGGATCCGACCAATCCGGCGTCGGTTCCCGGGGATATCGATGGAGACGCCTTTGCGGACACCGCAGAGATCGCCGCCTTCGGCAATCTCGCCCAGACCCCGGGGGGAGACTACGACGGCGACTCCGCCACCAACTCGGACGAGATCACGGCGGGCACCTCGCCGACCAACGCGTCCATCTGGCCCGACGCCGATAGCGACCTGATGTCCGATGCTTGGGAAATCCTGAACGGATTGGTGGTCGGCACCGACGATTCGGCAGGTCACGCGGACGCCGACGGCTTCACCAACCTGCAGGAGTTCCAGGCCGGCACCGATCCGCAGGACACGGCGTGGGCTCCCGGAAATGCGAAGCTCGCCCACCGCTGGAGTTTCACCGGGGACCTCACCGACTCCGTCGGGGGCAGCGATGCCCAGATCGCCAATGACGTCATTGCGGACGTCGGCCTGTCTTCAACCCAGAATGCGACCAGCGTCGGTCTATCCGGCGGAGCCAAGGGCGCGAGCGACTATGTCGTTCTCGGCAGCAATCTCCTCAGCGGCCTCCAGGCCGGAACTGTCAAGCCGGTGACGATCGAACTGTGGGCTACCCAGGAGGTGGTTCAGAACTGGAGCCGCATCTTCGACTTCGGGGTGAACGACGGCGTCAATCCGACGGCAAACGAATCACTGCGGATGACGTGGACCCAAGGAACGGACCTCAATGCCGACCAAGTCTCCTGGGAGCCGACCGCCTCGTTCGCACCCGGCAATGCTCCCTATGTGCCGGGGACTCCGTACCATATCTTGATGACCATCGAGCCCGCGGCATTCACCGATGGCGCCCTCGCGTCCGGAGCGCGGGTCACTTGGTACTCCGCTCCGGCAGCCGGCTCCCAAGCGGGGGGGCATCCGCTCTATGAGGCCAAGGGCACCTTCAATACCCCTGCTGGTGTTGATCTCCGGGCACTCATCGACAGCGCTTGCACCTTGGGGCGCTCCTTCTATCCGGACAACACCGCCTTCGCCACCTATGACGAAGTGCGCTTGTGGAAAGGCACCTTGAGCGAAACCGAGCGCGAGTTATTCCATCTCCTCGGCCCCGACAACATCGACCGAACCGACTCCGAGCCCGATGGCTTTCCGGACGCGTGGGAGGTCGCTCGTTTCGGCGATCTTACCACCGCGACGGCGGGTGTGGATACCGATGGGGATGGGGAGAACGACGAGGCGGAGCTTACCGCGGAAACCCATCCGGACGACGTCCTTTCAACCTCGCTGGACAGCGATAAGGACAACCTTGCCGACACATGGGAACGCGAGCACTTCAATAATCTCCTCCAGATCGGCTCGGACGATCCTGACTTCGACTTCGCCGATAACGAGTCTGAAGAAGTTTACGGCACCATCCCCACGGACTCGAACTCCAGCCCCGATACGGATGGCGACGGAATCTCCGACGGTTGGGAATTCACCTTCTTCCCCGACCTGAACACGGCAGACTCGAGCTTGCGGTCCGGAGGCACGGATACCAATAACGACGGTGATTTCGACTCCGATCTCCAGGAGTTCCAAGGCGGTTTCGATCCGACCCAACAATACTCCGGTCGCGACACCGACATCGACCAATTGCCCGATTACTGGGAGTTCGTGTACTTCCAGCCGGTTCTCGGTGCGAACTATCTGGTGTTCAACGGCACGAACGACTTCGACAACGACAAAGCCACCCATGCCGAGGAGTTCGCGGATGGCACCGACCCCACCAACGGGAGCGACTTCAACGACATCAACGGCGACGGCTTCTATGACGGCATCTTGCTTGCGGCCAGCGACGGTTTCGGCACCACCTCGTTCAATGCGGGGACGAACTGGCCGGGCGCAGCCGTCCCGGTGGCAGGGAAAAATTACCTGGTCACCAATGGCCTAACGCTCCGCACGCCCAACGTGGCCAATCAAACGACCGTGTTTGCGGGGGCGCGTCTGGCGCTCGGCTCGAGCCAGTTCCTGCTGAAGGGTGGCACTAGCATCGTGGAGGCGAACTACGTCTTCGACGGGGTGACCGTTCGCAACGGCGAGGACGCCGGCCAACCCGTCACCGTGGCCGGCACGGTTCTGGTGGTCGATCCGTCCACGCTTTTCGCCGACAACGGAACGGTGATCGTGGGTGCCAAGGTGTCGGGCAGCGGCGATCTGATCTTGAGCGGGAATGCCACCGCCATCCGGCAAGTGCAGTTCGACAATGCGACCAACGACTGGACCGGCAACCTCTCGATGGATGCTACTGCCAGCTTGGTCGTGAACGGCGCGCTGAATCCCGGCACGGACAGCGTTTACTACATCCGACCCGCCGCCTCCGGAGTGGCGAACTCGATCAGTGGCACCGGAACCTTCACATTGGCCGGGACGATGAACATCGACCTGAGCACCGTCGCGCTTTCGACCGGCGCTTCCTGGAGCTTGGTCACGCTTGTTCCAACCTATGATCCCGGCTTCACGGTTGTCGATTCGGCTTCCCTGGCAGGGGGCTTTACGCCGGATTCCGGCACTGCCGGATCGCGGATCTGGACGAGCGGCGACGGAAACTACTTGTTCGACGAAGCTTCCGGGGTCCTCAGCTTCACCGGCACCCTGCCGGGGTACGTCGAGTGGGCCGGGACTTCCGGGCTCACCGCCGGCGTGAACGATGGCGCCGAAGACAACCCTGATACCGATGGCTACGGCAACGTCCTCGAGTACCAGCTCGGCGGCACTCCGTTGGCCTTTGATGGCGATTTGGTGACGACGACTCAAAGTGCCACCCACCTGATCTTCACCTTCGATCGCTCCGATGCTTCGGAGACAGACTCGACGCTGAATTTCCGCTGGGGAACCAGTCTTGTGACGTGGAACACCGTGCCGTTGATCCCCGGAACGGATGCGAACGGGGTTGTCGTCACCATTACCGAAGACGGCGGAGCGAGCGCCGATTACGATCTGATTCAAGTCCAGTTGCCGAAGTCCAATGCGGCGGGTGGCAAGCTTTTCGGCCAGCTCCAAGGCACCCGGCCCTGAGC
>CAMPGU010000068.1 GCA_946885645.1 uncultured Haloferula sp. | reverse complement strand
AGAACATGCTCTGCAGCTTCGCCATCACCGGCAGGAGGCGCTCGGTGGGGGGTGCAGGGGTGATCCCGATCGTGCTGGGCCGCAGATCCGTGCTGGTGAGCGAGATCTGGGGAGAGCCGTTGGCCGAATTGGCCACGCGCCGGTGCAACTGGTAGTGGCTGCGGAGGTAATCCCAACGGGGGGCACCGTCGTTGACGGCATTGTAAACCGTCGTCTCCCCGTTGATATTGGGGGAGATCGAGGTGGATTCGAAAACCGTGGTCAGATCCGTCTTCAGGCCCCCGTTCGCCGTATCGGTCAAAAGCCCGACCGAATACGGGGTCACATCGGCCTGATACTTGAGGATCTCCTTGCCCGCACCCTTCGAAGCGTTGAGCTCCGCGGCAATCACCGCGCTGTCGAGAGACACGATCTTGGCCGGATCGCCCAATTTGTCGGGAGCAAGGGCAGCCAGGATGCTCTCCGGATGAGCGCGGCCGGGTGCCACGCGCCGCGCGAGCTTCTCGCCGTTGGTGGCCGGCTCTTCGTCGCGCAAGCGCACCGGAGCCTTCAAGCTTTCGTCCATCACCGCCCATGCGAAGGCACCCTTGCGCGCCTCGGAAATCTCGAGCGGGACGCGGGCTGCCCTGAGGCCCGGGCCGGCGTCGCCTTGGACGGAGCCGACCGTTTCCGGATTGATCATCCACACCGGGTCATCCATCGCGGAGTCCACCGCCCCCACCGATTCCATCGTCTCCGGATCCTTGCTCGAAACAAGCCAGCGGCGGAACTTGTTCGTCTTGTCGCCGTAATTGGGACCCGCGGTGCCCGGCTCCCAACGCCAGCTATCCCAAGCGCCAAGCAGATTCGGCTCGGCGGTGCCCGGCTTGATCGAGTTCGCGCGCGCCGAAACCCGCTGATCGGGTCCCAAGGACGTCTGCAGGTCGCCGATCGCCAGCATCAGGGCCATGCGGGCGTTCGCCTGCGCTTCCGCCCGCGCCTCGCCCGCCCCGCTGGAACGCAGGGATACCGCCGAAAGCGTCAGAAGGCCTACGGCCAGCACGGTCAAGAGGACCATGAGGGACAGCGAGATCACCAAAGCGAAGCCGCGGCTTCCGGTGCGCCGCGGGGAGCGATTGGAACGATTGGGTTTCATTACAGGAAAATCTTGTACCTACTTTGAGAATACATCAAACGGGTTTTTTGTCAGCCCGTCCTTTGGCTTTGTTTCTTCCCGAAGCAGTCTGGGGTCTTCACGACGGGACGTTTCTTGAGTTTCGCGGATGACCCTACCATGTATTCTTTCGATTGCTTGTATTCAACCGGATCGTGGTGGTATGATTCCGCCAGATGGATCAAATAAAGTCGGTGCCGGTGTAACGGATGTAGCTCTATCGGCTGTTCCGGGCTTGATCCCTGATAACTATTGCCGGTTTCCGCTGATGAATCTGGCGCAAACTGCGGCGACGCTTCATCGGGGGCTCCAACGATGGCCTGAGATCCGCAGGAGGAATTCCAGGAAAGTCGCGCAGAAAGGTTTCTTTTTACGCCGGAAAGTGTCGTGATGGGAGACTTCATCTTCTGTGCATGTTTTTGCCCCGGCAGGAGGGACTCATGCCTTTCCTATCGCCTCCTTCGCGCCCTTACCGACACTTCACAAATTCGGGCTCTATCTTTCCGGCGAATGAGATGAGACAGGCTTCGGGCTCAACGCAAACCCTGTTCGATATGATCAAATTGCCAGGTTTCCCGCCTAAAATTTTGCTGGACGCGTTTTTCAGGTAGAACAACGACCGTATTACAACTTTTTGCGGATCGGGGAACTCAGGGAAGCGGACCGGCCACCGGGCAGAACTGAAACCGGACAAAAAAAACAGCCGGAGGCCCCAAGCCTCCGGCTGCCCATTTATAACCCCAAGAAAATGAATCAGGGTGTCGTCAGCGTGATCCGGTAGAATACTTTACCGGCAGGGGCTGTGGCATCGGTGTAGGTCGCCGTGGTCCCGGTAGCGGTAATCTCGCCGCCGAGCTGTGTCCACAAGACCAGATCCGTAGAGCGGTGGACCGTGAAGGTCAGGCCGTCCTGGGCGGGCCAGGTCAGTGTCACCGTCGATCCCGCGACCACGTTGCTCTGGCTTGCGAAGAAGCGCTGGCTTCCGTCAACCGGGCTCAAGCCCAGCAGGAATTCGGCCCGGTTGTCGGTCCCGTCGTTATCGGGATCTCCCGTTCCATCCTGCGCGCCGGTGCCACCGAAGTAAGTGGTCTCCCAAGTATCATCCAAACCGTCGGCATCGGCATCCGACGAGCTTTGACCGAATCCGACCGCGGTGAAGCTTTCCAGCACCGCCGTCTTGTGGACACCTCCGCTCCCGCCATCGAGGACGAAGACTCCGCCTTGCAACGAGGCATTCCCATTGAGGAAGGCCGGCTGCGCCCCGGGGGCGCAGGCGGAATCGTTGCAATACATCGCCCAGACCCCGCCGATGCGTTCGATGATTACCGTCAGGTCCTTGTTCACGGCTCCGGCAGTCCCCGCCGCTCCGAAGAAGGCGTCGCTATCGGCGGCTCCGTTCGTGTTCACTCCGAGTGAACCGTAATTGCCGCTGATAACCGAGGCCCGGGTCATCGAGGTGCTGCTGGTGCCCACGTAGGCTCCGATCTGATCGAAGCCGCCAAGGGCGGGCAGATTCACGAAGTGCGCGCGGATCCGGAAGTCCTGGTTGCCGGTGAAGCCCAGCGAGGACAGGGGGATGCCGATCGCTTCTAGCTCGGCCATGTTGACCTGACCGTTGATATCGGAGGTGGAAGTGGTCAGCGACAGCGTGCCCGCGGCCGTATCCAGATCCAGATTCGGATCCACCGCGGGAATCGTGGTGCCGGTATCCGCCAGACGGTTTGTGAACGGTGTGGCTTGGCTATCCTTGTCCAGCAGGCCGGTGCCCGCGGCCGTCATGCCGTGGAAGACGAACTGGTCGCTCTCGCCGTCCGCGTTGATGTCCGTGGGGGTAGAGAGGATGTCGGTCGGGAAGGATGTCGCCTGGTACTCCTGGACATTCGTGGCTCCGTCCCCGTCCGGGTCCCCCGTGGCGGTCTGGACGGCCAGGGTCGTCTGGTCGAACCATGCGACTTCCCAGCGGTCCGGCAGGCCGTCGTTGTCGATATCCCCGTCCGCAGCTCCCGGAGAAAGGGGATCGGCCGGGCTGGACATGCCGGTGAACTCGGCCAGCGAGGTCACGGTATCTCCGTCGCCGTCCGAGGTGCCGTCGTCGTCGAGGCTCTGGAAGTACGACATTTCCCAACCGTCCGACATGTTATCCAAATCCACATCGGGGAATTCGGCGTAGAGATCCGGGCGGGTACCAGCGGCGAATTCCTCGCTGTTGAAGGCGAGGTCGCCGTCTTGATCGCCGGAGCCATCTTGTTCCAAAGTGCCGAGCCATTGCATCTCCCACGCGTCCGGCAGGTCGTCGGCGTCGGAGTCACCGGGATTGGAGAAGGGATCGCTCGGATCACTGCCGGCCACGAGTTCCGCGAGATTGCTGCTGGCGTCACCGTCGAAGTCGTCTCCCGGTCCCGAAGTGAGGTCCCCGAAGTAGAAGCTCTCGAAGGCGTCCGGCATCTGGTCGGCATCGGTGTCCGGCTGCGCGGCGTCGTCCGCACCCTGCTCATGCAGGCCTTGGAGCGCCCACTCGGGAAGAGCACCGTCCCACAAACGGAACTCGTCGTAGGTCGCGCTGGCCGTGTTGTCCGGCCATGGTGAGAAGCCGAGCGCGTTCACGGTGTCGTTGAGGAATGCCAGGCTGTTGGCAACCGTGGCCGTGCCCCGGGCCGGACCGAGATCGAAGTTCGTCACCCCGTCATACTCCGGTGCGGAATACCATGTCACCAGCGAGCTGCCCGGCGTTGCGGCCGGGGCGATGGTCATCACGATGTGATACTTCGTCGCGAGTTCGTAGGAATTGGTATTGTCCACCAGAAGCCCGGCAGGATCGATCCACTGGATCCGGTCGGTCGCTGCACCGGTCCCCACGGACCAGCTCATGTAGAGATTCTCCGTGGTGCTGTTGTGGAAGTCCCAGATTCGCGAGAAGTTCTGGATCTGGTTGTAAGTCGCCCACACCTCGATGGTGCAGGGGGTGTTCCGCGCCGGTAGCAGGTTGCTGCCGAGCTTCACCCATTGGGAGTCCGCCTTCGCTCCGCCCGCAAGGGTGACGGAGGTGGGGTTCTGGGTCACGGGATTGGTATTGCTCGTGGTGCCGTTCTCGATTGTCGCGTGGGCCGTTCCCACGGAATCGTTGAGGTTCCCGGTAAAGCTCCACCGGTGCGCCAGCTTGGCCTCCGCCAGCGAGAAGGAGGAATCGTTCGGATCGGATCCATAGAGGTACTCCTGGAGGTCGGTGAAGAGATCGCCGTCCGAGTCCACCGTGCCATCCTTCGCCCCGACGCTGCCGAAATAGAGGATTTCCCAGCCGTCGCCCAGGCCATCGGAGTCCGACTCCGTGAACGCCGCCGGATCCGCGGGGTCCGTGGCGTTGGTGTACTCGAACAGGTTGGAATCGAAGTCACCGTCGAAGTCGCCGCTGCCGGTCTGGGCGGTGGCGTTTCCGAAGTGTTCGACTTCCCAGCTATCCGGGAGACCGTCGTTGTCGGTATTCAGCGGGTCGGAGCTGGCGTTATTCGCGGCCGTTCCAGCGAGGAATTCCTCGTAGTTCGTGGCGAAGTCGTTGTCGAGGTTACCGTCTGCTCCGTTCACGCCCGTGGCGTCGTTCGGATCCAGACCATTGGCGGTTTCGTAGGCATCGGTCATGCCGTCGCCGTCCGTATCGTCCGCCACGACGTTCACCACCACCGTGCTGCCGATATTCTGGAAGGTGTAGATGTAGCCCGTCCGCGGATTGGCCACCGATAGCCCGCCGACTCCCCCGCCCAAGGCCCCGCTATATTCGAATAGCGTGTAGGTGCCCGCAGTCGCCGGATTGGTCGTGCCGCTGTCGTAGAGGGTGACAGCGACGGTGCCCAGGGACAAGCCGGCCGCATTGCTCACCACGATCTTGTCGCTGGTGGTTCCGCCGGCCGTCTCGAAGGTCGCGGTCGAGCCGTTGGGCAGCGCGAGGGCCGGGACGGTGAGGGTTCCCACCGCACCCGCCGGATCGGCGACGACGACTCCGGCTCCGCTGCTGACGGAAATGGTGTTCGCGTAGGTGCCGCCGATGCCGAGCTTCCCGGCATTCACCGCGATGGTGCCGGTGAAAGTATTGACCCCCGTCAGCGTGGTCGTGCCGCTGCCGATGAAGGTCATGCCCCCGCTGGTGTTCGGCGCAAGCGTCGGGGTGCCCGTGGTCGCACCGGTGCCCATGCCGCCATGAAGGGCGATGGTGGGCGCGCTGGTGTAGCCGATGCCCGGATTCGTAATGGTGATGCCCGTGACGACACCGCCGGTGACATTGGCCACGGCGGTGGCTCCCGTGCCGCCGCCGCCGGTGATCTGCACGATCGGCGTGTCGACGTAACCGGAGCCTCCGGCGGTCACCGGGATGGTGGCAACGCCGTCGCCCGTGGGCGCGCGAAGGGGCTCGGCAATGGTGACGGCGAGGCCGTTGTTATCGATCGTGCTGTTGCTGTTGACGTAGGCGTCGGTGAGGGCCAGATCCGCCATCAAGGTGCCGGCGGCAGTGGCCCTGAGCGTTCCACCGTTGAAATTCAAGCGGTAAACGCCGGTAGCCGTGCTGTTCCCTTTGGTGATGGAATTGGTGCTAAGGGTGCCGCCGTTGAGGTTGAGGTTGCCGGCCAGCGACACGGCGTTGCCTGCAAACTGGGTGTTGCCGAGGGTGACGTTTGCAGTCCCGGAGATATTGAGGGTGCCGTTGCCGTTTTCACCCACGAATGCTCCCACCGCACTGGTGAAGGTGCCGCCGGAAAGGTTGGCCACACCCAGGGATGCATTGTTGCCCGCACCGATGGTGATGCGGTTGGTGGCGACGGTGATGGTGCCGCCCGATTGGTTCAGCACGCCGCGGTCGTTGTTGCCGCCGACGACGATCCAACTGCCGGAGGTGTAGGAGCCGGAACCGCTCACGCTGAGAGCGCCGTACGCCGTCTTACCGTCGCCGAGGTTGGTATTGCCACCGGAGGTCACGGCACCGCCGCTGACGATGAGGGCACCGGGGGCGGCAGCGCTACCGCCGATGGGAACGGTGCCGAGGCCGCCGATGGTACCGCCGGTGACGTTGATGGTGCCGCCCTCAATCCGAAGGGCATCGAGATTAGTGCTGCTGTTCCCGCTGAGGGTGAGCGTTCCCAGGCCTCTTTTTATGAGACCCAGGCGGACGCTCGATGAAGCATTCAGGATCGCGCCGGAAAATGCGGTGTTCGTGGCCTGATTGGTGAAAAACCACTTCGAGGCGGCACCGCCGTTCTCGATCGTGCCCGCGCCCGAAAGGCCTTGAGAGGTCACGTCTCCGGAGATCAGGAACTTGCCGGCCTGGACGTTCAACACGCCACCGATGTTGGTGGTGTTGGCCGTGTTGGTCATCGCCACCGTCCCGCTGCCCGCCTTTGTCAGGCCGATCCCTGCCGCCGAGGTGAAGGGGTTGGCAAGTGCGAGCGTGGCCGTGGAATTGTTGGTCCAGGTCTGGCTCGCCGTGAGGGTGACAGCGACGGCTTGCCCGGCGTCGGTGGAGCCGATCGTGGCTGCACCGGCAGCGGCATCCATGACGATGCCGCCCGCTCCCAGCGCGAGCGTCTGGTCGGTTCCCCCGCCTTGCAGCAGGGTCGTGCCGGTATTCACGAAGGTGAGGGAATTCGCGGCTTGGGCCGCGTTCAGGCCGACCGCGGTGGCGCCATCCACGGTATCGATGTTGAAGATGGCGTCATCCGCCGCGCCGGGGACGGCGGCGGGGTCGGGGGTAGTCGCTGCGGCCACGGTGGACCAGTTCGCGACGGCATCCCATCCGGCGCTCACGCCGTCCCAATAAAGGGTAGCGGCCTGCGCGGAAGGAAGGGTGGAGGCAAGAATGCAACCGAGACCCAGAGCGGTCTCCAAAAGATTGCGACGAGTGTGAGGAATGGCGGGTTTCACTTGGGCGGTACTGGGGTTCTTCAATAACGCCTGCCCGGAACGACAAGACGGTCCATCGGCGGGAGGCCGCCGACGTGACTTGGGTTTCCGTCAGGAGAGATGGCGGTTCCGATGGGTTGCCCCTCCTCGTCGGGTTAGAACGGGAGGAAGCCGCGGTTTCCGCAATCTCCCTCCACGTTAAATGAACCTAGGAAGACCGCTTGTATTTACACGCTTCCAACTTGTATGTTTGCGGTTTTCCCCACTTCGTCAGCCCGATCCAATTAGGTCACAATTCACTACAAATCAATAATCTACATTGGAGATTCGCGATGGCTGAATTGGCCTGATCGAACACGTTTTAATTTTTTATCGCTCGCTTCTACGGATTATTTCGCCAAGCCTACGTCGTATTCATACCATTTCTCGGACGTAAGAGCGTCGGATCCCTACAAAAATTCCGGCTTTGCCCCGCCTCGTCCCCCCTTCTAACATGGCCGCAGTGGACGAAGCGCGGGACGTCGAGCAAAAGAAGCCGGGCCCGCGGGAGTGGACCGGCTACTGGAGCATGATCGTCCAGCAGACCCAGAATGCCTTCAATGACAAGGCCGCGCAGTTCCTGCTGATCCCTCTGGGAGGCTGGCTCATGGGAAGAGCGTCGAAGGTCGAACTGGCAGCCGGGATCCTGATTTCCCTGCCCTTTGTCCTCTTCGCGCCCCTCGCTGGATGGCTGAGCGACCGGTTTTCAAAGCGTAACGTGATGATCGGCTCGGCGATGGCCCAAGCGGCGATCCTCGCGCTGCTTTGCATGGCCATCCTGGGGAAAAATTTCAGCCTCGCCCTCGCGGGATTCTTCGGCCTCGCGATGCAGTCCGCGTTCATCAGCCCCGCCAAGCTCGGCCTCATCAAGGAACTCGTCGGGTCCCGGCACCTCGGCTATGCCAGCGGCATCCAGCAGATGACAGCGATGCTGGCGATCCTGTCCGGCCAGATCCTCTCCGGCTTCGTTTTCGACAGCCGCCTCGAACGCAGCAACGACGGCTGGCAGGCGGCCTACGGCCCCCTGCTGGTCATCACCCTGCTCTCGCTCCCTGCGATCGGCCTGGCGTGGCTCATCCCGCGCACCCCCAGCGGCTCCGCGGAGCCTCTCAGCGCCGCGCTGGCGGTGCGGCATTTCCGGCAGCTCGGGGATTTGTGGCGGGACCGGATCTTGCGGCGCACCTCCTTCGGCATCGCCTTCTTCTGGGGCTTCGCGGGTTTTATCAACCTGTGGTCGATCACCCTGGCGAAAGAACTCACCGGCGGCGGCGCTGGCTTCGGCAGCATGTCCTCGAAGTTCATGATCGCGGCCTCGCTAGGAATGGCAGGGGGCTTCGGAGTCGCCTCCCTGCTGATGAAACGGCGGATCGAGCTCGGCTGGGTGCCTTTGGCAGGAGTGGCGATGACCGCCTGCACCCTGCTCCTCGCCATTCCCCATCCCGCAGGGACTGCTTTCCTCGTGCTGCTGGCCCTGACGGCCTTTTCAGCGGCGATTTTCCTCACGCCCCTGAACGCCTACTTCCAAGACCGCTGCCCCGGCGGACAACGCGGCGAATTGCTGGCTGCGGCGAACCTGCAGGATTGCATGGCCGGCGTGATCGCCGTCGCCGTGCTTTTCCTCGCGGGTGCCGCCCGGTCCGCCCTGGGCGATCCCTGGTGGCTGGGCCTGCACAGCCAGCTCCTGCTGGCCGCCGTGGCCTGCGGCTTGATCACGATCTACATCGCGCGCCTCCTTCCGGCGGACTTGGTGCGCGTGGTGGGGCTGGCGCTGCTGCGCCTCTTCTACCGGATCCGGACGGCGGGAGAGCAGGATTTTCCCGCGAAAGGCGGAGTACTGCTGTTGCCGAACCACATCACCTGGGCCGACGCCTTCTTCCTTACAGCCGCCTGCCCGAGGCCGATCCGGTTCGTCATGGACCAAGGCTTCATGGGCAGTGCCGCAATCCGGGTTTTCAGCCAGCTCTTCGAAACGGTGCCGATTTCCTCCGCGAAGCCCCGCGAGGCGTTGCGGGCCTCGGCCGAGGCGCTGAAAGAGGGCCAGGTGGTGTGCCTTTTCCCGGAAGGACAGCTCACCCGCACGGGCACGCTCCGGGAACTCAAGCGCGGCTTCGAGCTGATCGCCCGCCAAGCCGGTTGTCCGATGGTGCCGGCCTGGACCGACGGCGCGTGGGGATCGATCTTCTCCTTCGAGGGCAACCGCTTCTTCACCAAAATCCCCCACCGGCTGCGCTACGGCATCACCGTCGGCTTTGGAAAACCCGTTGCTCCCGAGGGTGCCGATCCGGGCCGCATCCGGGCCGCGATGCTGGAGGCCTCCGCCCTCGCGCTTGACGCCCGTCTGGACACCTCCCGGGGCGGATCAAGACGGGCGGCCCGGGCAAATGCGATGCAACTCGCACAGGTGAATGCCCTGCCACGCCGCGGCGACTTCGGAACCTTGGAAGGCGATCCCCTGCCGGATTCCCTGCCGGGACTGGCGGAATTCTCGCGCCTCTATCGTTCCTTCCGGCGTGCGTCCTTCACCGCCGACGCCACCAGGGACACCCATTGGCTGGGCGGAGAAGCACTGCGGAAGCACCTCGAGGAATCGGCACCCGGCGATGCCACGGGCGTGTTTTACGATTTCAGCGAACGGGCCGCGGAACTGCTCGACCGGCCGGACTGGATCCATTGCCCCTGCCTTGCGATCAATGGGATCATCGTCGCCATGTCCATGCCCGACCCGCCGCAGCCTCACGAGGGCAGCAAGCCACAGGCGGGGCGAAAGCCGGGGGCACTTGGAATTCTTCTGCCGGGATTCTCGGCGGCAGAAGAAGCGGGCGGATGGAACGTCCGGGGGCCTGCCGCCCCCGCGGGCATCAAGCTCCCCCCGGGCTACCGCTTGGACGAAGAAGGATTCATCGTGGGCACCACTTAAGGCCGATTCCCGCGTTCTCACGTTTCTCCATGAAAATCGGGTTGCCAAGCAAGCAGGCGACCCCTAGGGTGCGCGCCCTTCCGCTTAGGGCAGGTGTCAGAGTGGTCGAATGAGCACGCTTGGAAAGCGTGTGTAGTAGCAATACTACCGAGGGTTCGAATCCCTCCCTGTCCGCGGAATGTTCTCACAAGGTTTGCCGTGTTTGCAGATCGCCATGCCGGTGGAACCGGCACCGTGGTGAGCAATTCGCGCTCTATCATGTATCCCCAGTGATATGGCTGCGAAGAAACCAAGGATTCACGCCACCGCGATCCGTGGGGCGATGCTCGCGGCCATCCGTCAGGTCATCGGTCGCTAGTGCGCCCGATGCCACGATGGCAAGATTAGACGGGCGGTTCGTTGTGAGACCTAGCCCAAGTCCTTGCCCGCGCATCGGTAGCTCGCTCGTGCATGTGTCACAGTGCGACAAGATGGCCCGTGCCATAGAGACATTTTGTCTCCCGAATGCACCGCCCTTGCCGCGCTGAAGAGCATGACAGAGACGCAAGGGATTCATTTTCAATCGAACAATCCACTCCCCCGGCTGCTGGCATATGGGCTGCGAAGGCGTCGTCATAAATAATTATGCCGCCGCTTCTCCCGAAGCCGGCCCCTGAAAATCTCCAACCCACCCCAAATCATGTCCAAAATTCTCGGTATCGACCTCGGCACCACGAACTCGTGTATGGCCGTCATGGAAGGCGGCGAGCCCGTGGTGCTCGAAAATTCGGAAGGCGCGCGCACGACTCCTTCCATCGTTGCGTTCACGAAATCCGGCGAGCGCTTGGTCGGCCAGGCGGCGAAGCGCCAGGCCGTGACCAATCCCAAGAACACGATTTTCTCCGCCAAGCGCCTGATCGGCCGCAAGTTCTCCGAACTCACCGAAGCGGACAAACGCATGCCTTACACCATCGTCGCAGCCTCCAATGGCGACGCGCACATCGAGGTGGAAGTTGCCGGTGAGAAGAAGACCTACTCCCCGCAGGAGATCGCCGCGATGGTGCTCGGCAAGCTGAAGGCCGACGCGGAAGCGAAGCTCGGCGAGACCATCACCGACGCGGTGATCACCGTGCCTGCTTACTTCAACGACTCCCAGCGCAACGCGACCAAGGCCGCCGGCGAAATCGCGGGCCTGAACGTGCGCCGCATCATCAACGAGCCGACGGCTGCCGCGCTCGCCTACGGCCTCGACAAGAAGTCCGATGAAAAGATCGCCGTGTACGACCTCGGCGGCGGCACCTTCGACATCTCCGTGCTGGAAATCGGCGACGGCGTCTTCGAGGTGCTCGCGACCGACGGCGACACGCAGCTCGGCGGCGATGACTGGGACAACGCGCTGATCTCGTGGATCGTCGGCGAATTCAAGAAGGACCAGGGCATCGACCTTTCCAGCCAGCCGGACGCGCTCCAGCGCATCAAGGAAGAAGCGGAGAAGGCGAAGATCGCCCTTTCCTCCAGCCAGTCCTACGACATCAGCCTGCCCTTCATCACGGCCGACCAGACCGGACCGAAGCACATCCAGCTCACGCTCACCCGCTCGAAGCTGGAGCAACTTACCGACGCCCTCTTCGAGCGCACCAAGAAGCCGGTGCGGGACTGCCTCAAGGAAGCCGGCGTGAGCGCCGCCCAGGTGGACGAGCTGGTGCTCGTGGGTGGCATGACCCGCATGCCGAAGGTCATCGAGGTGGCCAAGGAGCTCGCCGGCAAGGAGCCGCACCGCGGGGTGAACCCGGACGAAGTGGTCGCCATCGGTGCCTCCATCCAAGGCGGCGTGCTCAAGGGCGACGTGAAGGACGTGCTCCTGCTCGACGTGACCCCGCTGACCCTCTCCATCGAGACGGAAGGCTCCCGCGCCACGCCGATGATCGAGCGCAACACCACGATCCCGGCGAAGAAATCGCAGGTCTTCTCGACCGCTTCGGACAACCAGCCCGCCGTGGACATCCGCATCTGCCAAGGCGAGCGCCCGATGTTCAGCGACAACAAGCTGCTGGGTAACTTCAAGCTCGACGGCATCGCAGCGGCCCGTCGCGGCGAGCCTCAGATCGAGGTGACCTTCGACATCGACGCCAACGGGATCCTCCATGTTTCCGCGAAGGACAAGCAGTCCGGCAAGGAGCAGAAGATTTCGATCCAGGGTTCCTCGGGACTTTCGAAGGACGAGATCGAGAAGGCCAAGCAGGAAGCCGAAGCCCACGCGGAGGAAGACCGCCGCCGCGTGGAAGCGGTGGACGTGAAAAACAAGGCCGAGAATCTGGTGTATCAGGTCGAGAAGCAGCTCGCCGAACTGCCTGCCGAAGCCCCTGCCGAGCTGAAGTCCGGCATCCAGGCCAAGGTGGATGCGGTGAAAGACGCGATGAAGAACGACAATCTCGACGCGATCAAGAGCAGCACCACCGACCTCGAAGCCGCCCTTCAGGATCTCTACAATGCCGCCCAGCAAGCGCAGGGGGCGATGGGCGGGGATCCGCAAGGCGGCGGCGATGTGGATGTCCAGCCCGGCGACTCCGGCCAGTCCTCCGAACCCCGCCAGGCCAAGGGCAAGGTGGTGGAAGCGGAAGTGGTCGATAAGTGAACCACAACACAATATCCGCCGATGGATTTTAGCGCTTTGATTGGTAAACGGTTTCTCAAACTCAATAGCCAGCCTAGGGAGTTTCTCCACTTCGTCTCCGCGACCGAAGCTTGGCATAATTACGAAGGGGAGAAGGCCAAGAAATGCCTATACGCAACTGATCGGGAATACTTCAGTGTCTCTTGGGGAGTCGGAGCAGTTTACGACTGCTATCCTAGTCCAGAAATGACTCGTTTCACCGAGCATGCGAAAAGTGACGAGCATGAGTGGAGTCAGTGGGACGACGAGAAATTCTCAGACGAGAGCCACGATCCCACATCCTGCTAATCCGGCTCGGTCACCGACTCTCTCTACCTCCAGCTATGTTCAATCTCGCGGACAAACACTCTCGTCTTTCGCAACTCCGGCCGCTGGCACCTGCCGCGGTGCGGAGTCTTGCGGAGGCGTGGGATGTCCGGATGGTCTATGAATCGAATTCAATCGAAGGGAACACGCTCACGCTCCGCGAAACCGAAGTCGTCTTGTCGAAGGGCGTGACGGTGTCCGGGAAGCCGCTGAAGGATCACGTGGAGGCGGTTAATCTGGCGAAAGCGTGGGAGCGGGTGAAGGAGCTGGCCCGAGCGGGGGCTTCCTTCTCCGAGCGCGATCTGCTCGATCTCCACCGGATCATCCTCACCGGCGTGGAGGATCATTTCGCCGGAAGCTATCGAACGTCAGCGGTCCGGATCGCGGGTGCGAATCTGATTCCGCCAAATCCGGTGAAAGTGCCGGATCTGATGGAACGTCTCTTCGCCACGCTGGCCGAAAGCAGCGATCCCGTGGACCGCGCCGTGAAGCTCCACCATGGAATTGCCGCAATCCATCCCTTCTCCGATGGCAACGGTCGCGCCGCCAGGCTAGGCATGAATTTCGTGCTTCTCGCCGCTGGTTATCCGCCCGTATCCATCTCCCCCCAGCTCCGCACCGACTACTACACCGCTTTGGAAGCCGCCGACTCGGGGGATTTCCAAACCTGGAAAAATTTCATCATCCAGCGCCTCGGCGAAGAATTCGATTTCTGGCTCGAGGCCCTGGAAGAGACGCAAGACCCAAGACTTCAAGACGCAAGACCGGATCCGGGATCTTCAAAGCGGAACCCTTCTCTTGGGTCTTCCGGTCTTGAATCTTAAGTCTCTCGTAAAACTTTCCGCGCTTCCCAAAGGGCGCGGCATCTCAACCAACAAACGCAAACCAAACCAACCAACTACATGGCCAGCATCAAACCACTCGGTCAACGTGTGCTCGTGAAGCGACTCGACGCCGAAGCCGTCAGCGCCGGCGGAATCGTCCTTCCCGACACCGCGAAGGAAAAACCCCAGGAAGCCGAAGTCCTGAGCCTCGGCACCGGCGGCAAGGATGAGAATGGCAAGGCCATCGAGTTCACCGTGAAGGTGGGCGACAAGGTCCTCATCTCCAAGTACGGCGGTACTGAAGTGAAGATCGACGGCCAGGAAGTGCTGATCATTTCCGAATCCGACATTCTCGGCATCGTTGCCTGAAGCTCCTAATCCAACCTTCCTAACCAGACACTCATCATGGCCAAACAATTGCAATTCGACGAATCCGCCCGCCAAGCCCTGCTCCGCGGCGTGGAAAAACTCGCCCGCGCCGTCAAGGCGACCCTCGGCCCGGCCGGCCGCAATGTCATCCTCGACAAGAAGTTCGGCTCGCCGACCATCACCAAGGACGGCGTTTCCGTCGCCAAGGAAATCGAACTGGAGTGCCCCTACGAAAACATGGGTGCCCAGTTGATCCGCGAGGTGTCCTCGCGCACCTCCGACATCGCCGGTGACGGCACCACCACGGCCACCGTGCTTGCCGAAGCCATCTACAAGGAAGGCCTCCGCAACGTGACCGCCGGTGCCAACCCGATCTCGCTCCAGCGCGGCATCATGAAGGCCACCGAGGCCATCGTGGCCCAGCTCAAGATCCTTTCCAAGGAAGTCAACGACACCAAGGAAATCGCCCAGGTCGCCACCGTCTCCGCCAACTGGGACGAAACCATCGGCGGCATCATCGCCGAGGCAATGGACAAGGTCGGCAAGGACGGCACGATCACCGTGGAAGAAGCCAAGGGCATCGAAACCACGCTGGACGTGGTGGAAGGCATGCAGTTCGACAAGGGCTACCTTTCGCCCTACTTCGTGACCAATGCGGAGACCATGGAAGTCTCCCTGGACAATGCCTACCTGCTCATCAACGAGAAGAAGATCTCCTCCCTGAAGGACATGCTTCCTCTCCTGGAGAAGGTGGCGAAGACCGGTCGCCCGCTGCTCATCATCGCGGAAGACGTGGAAGGTGAAGCGCTTGCCACCCTGGTGGTGAACAAGCTGCGCGGCATCCTCCACATCGCGGCCGTGAAGGCTCCCGGCTTCGGCGACCGCCGCAAGGCGATGCTCGAAGACCTCGCCATCCTCACCGGCGGCAAGGTCATCACCGAAGACCTCGGCATCAAGCTGGAGTCCGTCGAACTCAGCGACCTGGGCAGCGCCAAGCGCGTCACCATCACGAAGGAAAACACGACCATCGTGGAAGGTGCCGGCTCCAGCGACAGCATCAGCGGCCGCGTGAACCAGATCCGCCGCCAGATCGAGGAGACCACCAGCGATTACGACCGCGAGAAGCTCCAGGAGCGCCTCGCCAAGCTCGCCGGCGGCGTGGCCGTCATCAACGTCGGTGCTGCCACCGAAACCGAGATGAAGGAGAAGAAGGCCCGCGTGGAAGACGCCCTGCACGCCACCCGCGCCGCGGTGGAAGAAGGCATCGTTCCCGGCGGTGGCACCGCGCTCATCCGCGCACAGGCAGCCGTGGGCGACCTCGGCCTTACCGGTGACGAGAAGACCGGTGCCGGCATCGTGGCACGCGCCATCGAGTCCCCGCTCCGCCAGCTCGCCGCCAACGCCGGTCGCGAAGGCGCCCTCATCGTCGAGCGCGTCAAGACCGGTGGCGAAGGCTACAACGTCGCGACCGACAAGTACGAAGACCTCATTGCTTCGGGCGTGGTCGATCCGACCAAAGTGACCCGCTCCGCGCTGCAGAACGCCGCGTCCATCGCCGGCCTCCTGCTCACCACGGAAGCCCTGATCACCGAGATCAAGGAAGAGAAGCCCGCCGCCGGCGGTGGCCACGGCCACGACCACGGCATGGGCGACTTCTAAGAAGCTCCGCGGCTCCGGCCGCAGATCGCCTGACCATTCAAAAGCCGGACGGGAAACCGTCCGGCTTTTTTTCGCTTACCAAAGGACTTCGGAGAGCCGTGGGCCGCGCAGGGGAAAGACATTCCTTTGCCGGGAGCGGACATTCGTTTTGCCCAATCGGAGCGGTCGCGGTGAAATCCCGTCGTGAGGCCGAATGTTTTCCTGACCCTCCTGAGCGGCGTCGCTCTGGCATCCTGCACGGAACCCGTG
>CAMPGU010000067.1 GCA_946885645.1 uncultured Haloferula sp. | reverse complement strand
AGGTTTCGGCTTCCCGGCCGAAATTCTTCCGGGCTTCCACAGCCTTGCAGCGATACCGAACCGGTTCGCCGAGATCGGCCTCACCTTTATTATAAACATAGATGTCGATGTCTTCCGGAACCTCAACCAGCCAATCCAGCTCTTCCTTGAACCGAGCTACTACAAGCCTGTCATTCATGCGTTTGAACCAATAAATTTCCTCCAATCCGTCGGCCATAGGGATCGCAGCGCAGCGCCTAAGCTCCGGGATTTTCCTTCAGCTTCTTTTTCCATTCTGCTGCCCGCTCGGATTTCCGGCGCTCGTATCCATAGATTAGTCCTTCAATGGCAGACTTGCGGAGTTCACCGTCGGGAAGCTCGCCGACCAACCGTTCGATTTCCGTCTCGGACGCGGGCGGGAATCCCACTTGAAGCATCGATTTCAGATGCCGGGCCTGATTGGATTTTTCGTCGAAACTGGAGAGGCATGTTTTGAATGCCTCCGACGGGCTCTTCGACATGATCGTCGCCAGCGCGAGCGTCGCGCGCCCTCCGTCATCCTCGTTGAAATTCTTCCTGCGTGCCTCGTAGAGCTTAACCGCCAATGCCGGCTTCGCGGGAATGATGCCGTTGAGGAGCCTTACCTTGATGGCAGCCTCTCCCTTGGTCTGAGCGGCATTGGAATCGAGCCAGGATTCAATCACCTGCTCGTGTTTCGCTAGAATGTGTTCAATCTGAGCATCGCCGAGCCACGCTTTCAAATGGGGCACGGGATCCATGGCCGATGCCAATCTTATCGCCTCCAAGGGATCAAGAATCATCAGGCGTGACAGGAGCTTCTCCAATGCCTCTGCCGAAGTCTCATTCTGGATGGCCGCGATGCACGCCTCCCGATCCATCCTCCCGATATTGCGCATCAGTCCAGCGCTTGCACGCTGATCAGATTCAGAAGCGGCAGCGCGGCCTGCGTTCATCGTTTGGATGGGGTTGCCCTTCTTTCCGCCGGTTCTCCCCTCCGTTCGCTCTTCCGGCTTCGCCGTGCTACCGTTGAATAGCTGGAACGCCATCAGAGAGCATGCGATAGCGATCAACGAGAATATGATTGCCCGGTTTTTATTCATGCCCGCTGTTAGGTGCCCCGCTGCCGGGTGGCGGCGTGTCGGGCAGCAATCGTTTCCAATCCTCCACGTCAGGTGCTGACACCTCTTCGAGACGCTTGATCGATCCCCTCAGAACCGCGAACTTCTTCTCGGAGTCTGGCTGCTGGGCAATCCAATCCAAGACCAAGGCTTGGTTGCTCAGCCTGACCAGCGTGTATGCCGCGACTTCAACCGCGCTTTTCCGATCCGCGGGCATCTCGATACGGGAGATCAAATCCACCGCGGCTTGGGGATTGATTTTGCAGAGCCCCGCAACCGACGGTTGCTGAGAGATCACGCTCAAGAGGCTCTCATTCGGCATCGTCTCGAGAAGCTCGAGCCCACTTGCATTTCCAGCACGAAGCAATTCCACGGTCTTCCCCGCCGTGACGGCTTCCAAGTCTTTGTTTGAAATTGAATTCAAGCTGAGGGCGCTCTCACTCTCGGGATTCTTGGAGATCTCTTGTCCGAGGAAGAAGAGGGAACCGAACCGCTCCTTGGAACCCTCGGCCGCGGTTGCAGTGACAACTGACAGCGCTTTGGCCGGGTCCATCGAGTAGAGGTGCATGAGTGCAGTCCGGTATCCGGATAGCATCTGAGGCTGTGTATTTTCCTTGCTCCGCGTCAGCAGCGACTCCACCAGGATGGAAGGCGCTCCCTCCATCCCCGCTGCGTAAACTTTCGAGAAAATCAACTTCTGGAGGGAATCCTTCGGATCGAGCGTCTTCAGGAGTCCGCTGGCGTACTCCTTGTTATTCTCGACAAAATTGGGATTTAGCCTCGTCCCTTTGAGAGCAGCCTCCGGGATCGTTCCGTCCAAGCCGCGCTGAACCGTGACCAGAGGATCGAGGAACGCCAACCTCGCCAGAAGGTCACCCTGCAGAAACTGGTCCAAGCTAGCGAAGAGCTCCTTATCATCGACAATGGCCAGCAGCTGGTCCCGATCCAAGCTTTGGACTCGCTTCTTTACCTCGGCCGGAGTCTTCGGGCCATCGGTCTTGCTTGGGAGCCCGGCTTTGATCCCGGGGGCGGCACCGGCTCCCGGTCTCGAGATCGAGTTCGAGCCAGGATTCGAAGGGATTTGAACATCCTCTTCACCGATTCGATGCCGCAACGCCAGAACGGCAGCAAGAACGAGCAACGAGGCTCCCGCCAGGACGGTGATCCTGCTTGCCTTGGGTAAAGGCATATCAAATCAGTAGGGCCAATCGCTAGGATCGGTTGCCTCACAAGATTCCGTGGGGATGGTGATCATCCACAATGGGAGCGTTTCGCTACAGTTGTCTCCCGAGTAGCACTCCCACCGGGTACCCATCATGAATTTCTGCTGGTTCGGGCCGTCTTCGTAAACGGTGTCCGGATTGCAGATCATCGGCCGGAAACATTCGCCGTAAGCGTACTGGGAATTCCAGCCGAGGTTGTAAATGTAATACTGCCCCCCCCACACGCACATCTCGTAGTATCCGGGAGACGCATTGGCCAACCCCGTGAGCAGGACGGGAGCGGCAATCCCAACCGCAAGGGCACTGGTGCGCTTGATAAAGCTTCTTCTGGAAAGGTTCTCAAATTCCATGGGGTCTTAGTTGGTCCAATGTCATCGGGTTTTGTCATTCCGAGCCCGCTCTCGGCAAGTATTTTCTGTGACCTCATGACGCCAACTTCGATCCTCCACGAAGTGCGGACGTAGTTGTGGGATCCCGGGGGCAATGTGGCATGCGATTGCCCACGGGGCCTGACGGCGGGAATTCCCCCTGCTGGATCACGATTGAGCTTGCTTACTTCCAATCACTTGCGCGCGCATGGCAACATCGACACGAGTCAAAAGATCCGAAGAGAGTCCCATTTGAGACCGGATTACGGAGTAACACCCGGCCAGCGCATGCCCGGAGAATTCCTGGATTTCTGCGGCGTTTCCCGCACAACCCGGAAGTCTCTTGTAGGATTGACACGGTTTCGCAGATGGAGAGAACAATCCCGTCAGTTTCGATCATCAAATAACCCATCAACGCTGTAATGTCTTGGAGCGAATCATTCCCGATCTTGGATCTGAACCTGCTTGAAGAGTTCGAGGATTCAGCAACTCCCGAAGAGCGCGCGGAGCTCGACTTCATGTATGCGTTCAAGGAGGTTATCAATCCGAAGCCGGAGAAGCTGCACATTGCCAGCTTTTCCCTTTTCTGGAAGCCCACGAGCGCAGAGTCCGCTCCTTATCCCGCTCCGACTCGGGAGCTCCTCAAGGATCCCGAAAGTGCAGGAATCAAGACCCGCTTCAACCCATGGTCCCACTATGTTCAACCGCTTTTAGAAAAGACGACCTCGCTGCTGAAGAAATATCCCAACGTAACCGTCCGGGTGCACTTGGCTGCGGATCTGGAGTTTCTAGCAAACGAGCTGGCGGAAGCGGGATGCGAAGTGTGGCTGATGAAGCATTCATCGATTAATTTCGGCCCCGGAGGCCTCTGGAGGTTGCTTCCCTTCTCAGAGAAGGGAAAGCTCGTGACCGTCGCGGATACGGACAGGTTTGACGAGCTCCCGAATGATCTCGAGCGAAGCCGTGCGATGGCCCGGGCCGGTCTTGGGGCATGGCGGGTGGTGGTGGCGATCGACGGCGGACCGGAGGGCCGATCCATAGGCTATCGCCCTTTCATCGGAAGCCAGATGGGTGCCATGGGCGGGTGGCCGATGCATCAGTTGCTTCACGCCTTCACCTGGCACTGCATGCGCGATACGCTTCCGAAAGTAGGGCACTTGCCGGGGTGTGGTGTCCGGCCGATTCCGTGGGCAAACTGGCCCAACCATTACGCGGACGAATGGTTCCTCGCTTCCACGTTTTACCCGAGGGTGGCGGCTGCGGGGGTCCTGACTTTCGCACCATCTACCGCAAAGCCGCTGTTCCTGGCGATGGACGTCGAGTACTGCACGTGGTCCAATTCAAATAGCCAACTGATCTTCTTTCCCGTTCATAGCTGTTGTGCGCCGAGGAGCCATTCCGATGGGACAGAGGCCGCAGAAGCTCTGCCTAAAGCTCAATTGCCGGATGACGGACGAATTCACCTCTCCGGAGAGAACGCTGCGCCCGCCATCGGCGCTGCAGTTGCCTGATAGCGATCGCACTCACCCGCCCGCTGCGACGGAAGAAGGGACAAGCGGGCACTGCAGTGATGCAGGGCTAAAGCGCTTTCCGTCAAGTGCAGCCGCCCACGACAAGGGGAGATGCGCGAGATCCAAAGGCACGGAGGTTCTGACTCCAAGGCATTCGGACTGCGGAGAACCGATCGCAGCAGACTCCTTTAGCCGGGCCAAGCCGGGCTGCTTCACCCTATGAGCAAGCCATAGACTGTGCGCGATGCTTTGCTGGCCGTGCTACGCAAGAATATCTCTTACCACCTTCGCCGGCTCAACTCCCGTGAGCCGCTGGTCGAGCCCTTGGAATTTGTAGCTGAGCTTCTCGTGGCTGAGCCCGAGCTGATTGAGAATCGTCGCGTGCAAGTCGCGAATGTGGACCTTGTCCTGCCCGACGATATTGTAGCTCATTTCATCGGTCTCTCCGTACACTTGACCTCCCTTGATGCCGCCGCCGGCCATCCACAGGGAGAAGCAGCGCGGGTGATGGTCGCGACCATAGTCCGTCTCTGTGAGCGTGCCTTGAGAGTAGACGGTGCGCCCGAACTCGCCGCCAAAAACGACCAGCGTGTCCTCCAGCATGCCCCGCTGCTTCAGGTCCTGGATCAGCCCATAGACGCCTTGATCGACGTCCTTGCACTGCGATGTCAGGTCGCGCGGCAGATTGCCATGCTGGTCCCAGCCGCGGTGAAAGATCTGCACGAAGCGGGTGCCGCGTTCCAGCAACCGGCGCGCCATCAATGCCGAAGCCGCGAAGGTGCCGCCTACTTTGCTGTCCTTGCCGTAGAGTTCATAGACGTGATCCGGTTCGCCTGAGGTGTCGGCAAGCTCCGGCACCGAGGCCTGCATCCGGAAAGCCATTTCATACTGCTGGATGCGGGTCTGGATCTCCGGGTCCCCGACCGCCTCGTAGGACCGCTGGTTCATCGCATTGAGCCCGTCGAGCATCTTGCGGCGCAGGTCGCGGGAAATGCCTGGCGAGTCCTGGAGATACAGCACGGGATCACCCTTCGAACGCAATGCCACTCCGGCATGTTTGCCGGGCAGGTAGCCGGCGCCCCACAGTCGCGAGGAGATCGCCTGGACATTCGAGTAAGGAGAGCTGTGGGTGGCATGCAGCACCACGAAGGTGGGCAGATCCTCGTTCATGCTGCCCAGGCCATAGGACAGCCACGAGCCGAGCGAGGCCTTGCCGGACTGCATGTTTCCGGTGCAAATCAGCTGGTTCGCCGGCTCATGGTTGATCGCCTCGGTATACATCGATTTGATGATGCAGAGGTCATCGACCATCTTGGCGGTCCACGGCAGCAGTTCGCTGATCCAAGCTCCGGATTTCCCATGCCGGGCGAACTTGAAAATCGTGGGCGCCAGCGGGAATGCCGCCTGGCCTGAGGTCATCCCTGTAAGCCGCTGGCCCTCCTTCGCGAGCCAATCCTTCAGGTCTTCCTTGAAGCGCTTCCGCAAGTCCGGCTTGTAGTCGAAAAGATCGAGCTGCGAGGGAGCCCCGATCAGCGAGATGTAGATCGCCCGCTTTGCCTTCGGGGCGGCGTGTGGAAGCGCCGCTTCCATCGCCGCGGGAAACGCCCGGCCGCTGCCGAGCAGCGAGGAGAGTGCGGCGACGCCGAGGCCTGTTCCATTCTTGCGGAAGAACTGGCGGCGGGTGATGGCGGAGTTGTAGTCGGTGAACGAGTGCATGGCGGACTACTTGTTGAGAGTTTCGTCGAGGTTGAGAAGCTGGCTGGAGACGAGCGTCCATGCCGCGAGTTCCGGAACGTCCAAGCCGGGATCGGCCTTCGATTCGCCGACGGTGATGAGCGCCTGCGCTTGCCCGGCGTCCGCCCGATAGGCGGCGAGCGCAGCCTCCAAAGTGTCCAATGCCAACTCGCGCTCGTCCGCTGTAAAGCGGCGCGACAGCAGCCGGTCTGTAAGGTAATCGATGCGCTGCGAAGGATCACTGGCCGCCGCCATCGCGTGTTCCGCCAGCCGGCGCGAGGCCTCGACGAACTGCGGATCGTTCAGCGTCACGAATGCCTGGAGCGGCGTGTTGGTCCGATCGCGCCGCACGCAGAAGACCTCACGGGTCGGTGCATTCATGATCTCCATGGCCGGATTCGGTGCGGTGCGTTTCCAGAAGGTGTAGAGGGAGCGGCGGTAGAGCGACTCGCCGCCGTCCTGCTTATAGCTCCGGGTGTCCGATTCCTTCATCGCCACCGCTTCCCACACGCCTTCCGGTTGATACGGCTTCACCGGTGGCCCGCCTACCTTCGGCGATAGCAGGCCGGCCGCGGCCAGCGCCGTATCGCGGATCACCTCCGCGTCCATCCGATAGCGCGGACCGCGAGAAACCAGCCGATTCGAAGGATCCTTCTCCAGCTTTTCGGGAGAAACGACACCCGACTGGCGATAGGCCGCCGAGGTCACAATCAGCTTCACCATGTGGCGGTAGTCCCACTTCGAATCGACGAACTCGGCAGCCAGCCAGTCGAGCAACTTCGGGTGACTGGGCCGAGCGCCCATGATGCCGAAGTCATCATTCGTTTCGACGATGCCGGTGCCGAAGAAATAATACCATGCGCGGTTCATGGTGACCCGCGCCGGCAAGGGATTGGCAGGATCTGCCAGCCAGCGGGCGAGCCCGAGCCGGTTCTTCGGCGCGTCCGCCGCCATCGGGGGAATTACGGCCGGTGTCGCAGGTTCCACCCTCTCCCCCTTGTCCGAATAGACGCCGCGGTTCAGCACGTGGGCAAAGGGCACGCCGGGCTTCTCCTCCATGACCAGCGAGACGGTCCCGCGGCCGATCAAGGTGCCCTGCTCGGCCTTGAGTCCGTCCAGCTTTGAAATCAACTCCTGCGCGGGCTTGTCCACGGTCGTCAGGTAGTAGCGAAACAAGGTCTCCGCCTGCTCCTTCGTCCGCTGTTCCGCCGGCTCCGCGAGAATGCCCTGGATCAGGCCGGTCCTGGCCAGTGTGCCGATCTCCTGTGGCGAAAGGAGGCGCCTGTAAAAGCGGAAGTCTTGCAACGCCACCTTGCCGTTGATCTTCGAATCTCCGCCCTCGCGCGAACCGAGACGCAGCGGGACTTTGGTCTCAATCTCCGCGCCCACGGTATTGGGAGTGGTCGAGGACTTCACCTTCTGGCCGTCCACATAAAGTACCAGCGTGTCGGCGGCGGCCCTGGACCCGTCGAAGCTGACCATCACATGGTGCCACTCATTCGGCTTGAGCGGCTCGCTGCCATTGATCTTGCTCGCCTTGACGGGCCAGCTCTCGATCACATGGGCGGCGGGCACGCCGCCTTGCAGGTAGATGTCCCAGCCGCGGAAGCCTTCTGCCGGGTTCATGCGCGCCACGATCGCGCCGGTCGGCTTGCCCTCGATGCGGACTAGGCCGCCGTAGGTCACACGGTCTCCGCGCTTGAAGCTGCCGGCATCCCCCAGGTCCACGATCCCGTCACTGACTTGCACCGCTTTGCCTGCCGGCCCATCCACCCGCGAAAGGTTCGCTTCCCACTGCTTCGGCTTGCCGTCCGCCTTGCCACGCAATGGACCGTCGATTTCATCCAAGGGCAGGTGCACCGCAAGCGTCGAGTCGGTGACTGTCGCCCGGCTTCCCCGGGCAGTCTTCATCCAGAACCCGAAGTCGCTTTTCGCCGCTTCCCTGCGGGAGGCGATCTGCTGCTCGATACTTGCAATCTCGCCGGGCAAGGCAGCTAGCCGCGCCCGGTCTTCCGGCAGGGTCACCAGGACATTCGGCGGATGATTCGCGTTGTTGCCGTCCAATGCCGACATCGGCGTATTCCGGAAGAAGGACGTCAATGAGTAGAACTCCTTGGTAGATATCGGGTCGAACTTATGATCGTGGCATGCCGCGCAACCGGTGGTCAGGCCGAGCCAGACCGCCGACACGGTTTCCACCTGGTCCTTCGCGTAGATCGCATCGTATTCCTCGGGAATCGCCCCACCTTCGCCTGTAGTCGCGAGACAGCGCGAGAATCCGGTGGCCACCTGCTGGTCGAGCGTCCTGTTAGGAAGCAGGTCACCGGCGATCTGCTCGATGGTGAATTGATCCCACGGCATATTCGCATGGAACGCCCTTACCACCCAATCGCGGTAAGGCCAGATGGAGCGATAGTTATCGATATGGATGCCGTGGGTGTCGGCGTAGCGAGCGGCATCCAGCCACTGGCGGGAGAAATGCTCCGCGCTGGCCGTGGTAGCCAGCAGCTTGTCAGCCGCCTCCTCGATGGACAATTGCGGGTTGGCGATTGCGGATTGCTGGAAGGCAGCAAGATCCGCCGGTGCCGGCGGCAGGCCTGTTAAATCGAGGTGCAGGCGACGGTAGAAGCGTGCCAGATCCTCCGGGGGATTCGGCTTCAGTCCCTGCTCGCCGAGTTTCGCGGCGATGAACCGGTCGAGGGGATTGGCCGCCCAGTCCTTGCCGGTTTCCGGCAACCCTGGACGCTTCACCGGAATAAAGGACCAGTGCGCTTCGTACGGTGCCCCCTGCTCGATCCATTTCTCCAGGAGCGCGATCTGCTCCGGCGAGAGCGTCTTGTGGGACGCGGGTGGCGGCATGACCTTTTCCGGATCGTCTTCGTGAATCAATCTGACCAGCAGCGACTCCGCCGGCTTGCCCTTCACGATCACAGGCTTGCCGTCCGCCCGTGGCGCGAGAGCATCCGCCTCGCGGTCGAGCCGCAGCGGCGCTTCCTTCGGTTCGCGGGTTCCGCTGTCTGGACCGTGGCAGTGATAGCAGTATTCCGAGAGGAGCGGCTGGATGTGTTCGTTAAACGATATCTTTTCCGGGAGGGACGCAGCCCCTCCCCCGCCACGCGTTGCAGGTTCCGCCGATTCACCTCGGCTGGAAAGAGACCAACCGCCGATCACAACAGCCGACATCACGGCTGTCCACGGAGCAATCTTGCGGAACGATGGGAGATTAACAGGCATCGATGAGAGTATTGGTTATTGATAAGAGGGCAGGTTGTATGAACGGGACGCCTGAACTCGCGCTTGTATTTCAAAAAGGAGCGTGGCTGGAAGAACTCATGGAAGCTCCCTCTAGCTTGGACCGAAATGTCCCGGGTCCCACGCCGAGGAGCGGGTAGGGCGCTTTCTCCTCCTCTCCCCCTCATCGGCCTATCACTAGCGAGCGGTCACGACGGGAAAGGACTACTTCTGGAGAGTCACCCCATAGGTAAAGCGATCGGGTCGATAGCGGTTGAGGTTGTATTCGAGCTCTTTCTTCTCGTCGTTACGGACAATCCGCTTCCGGACCAGGACCGCGTCTCCGATGTTACAGCAAAGCCTCTCCGCAAAGTCCCGATCAGCGAGGGCAGCTGAGATTTCCTCCTCCGAAGATTCTGCAGCCAGGCCGCTCTTGTCGTGAATTAACCGGTACAAAGGGCGAGAGAAGTCGTCATCCACCTGAAGAGCTGTCCGTGGATGGAACCAAGAGATCGAGTGAACGGCGGGAATACCGTTATAGCCGCGGATTCGCTCCATCTTGAGGATGCGCCCGGCGCCCTCCGTCTTGGAAAGGCGAAGCGCCTCCACGATCTGGGGAGAAGGAGTGAGGAGTTCCACATTCAGAGAAAACACCACCGGCTCGATTCCGCGCTGCTTCATCTCACGAGTGAAGCTTGGCCAATTCTTCAAGCTCGTGAGCACGGGTTGATTCACATAGCGCGTTCCCCGGCCGGCTTTACGTTCCAGGATTCCCTCCTGCACCAGCCGTGAAATGGCCGCACGTACGGTGTTCCGACTGATTCCCAGGTCGCTGGCAATCTTCGCCTCCGGCGGCAGGAGCTCGCCCTGTTGATACTTTCGTTGCTTCAGCAACTCGCGAAGCATGCTTTCCACCTGGGCGTGCAAAGGCATCGGACTGCCGGGATCTATTCTCATGGGACGACTCTGTTCATACATTCGATCAAAGGCCCAGTCAAATATTCTAGCTGGGGGAGCGATAATGGAGCGAAAAGTTGGGGAACATCCTCCTTCCCGCAGGGACTGCGCGCGCAGCGACATGAGGTCGATCAGCCCGGTTGACCCGGCTTCAGACCCACCTTACGCCCGATTTCCTTACGTGATCGGGCAAACGCATTGAGGAATATGGAGACCAACTGCCGTTCGCCCGCCTGAGCGCCGGAGGTAGCCGTCAGTCGCGCAAGCTGATCGCACCGACCCAGCCGCTGCCAAAAATTCCTGTTGTATTTGTCTGAACATTCGGTCTTTTACGGTTCGGTATTGGTCCTGTCAGCTTCGGTGAATCGGCACCGGCCACGCCATTTCCGGGGCTGGTCTCTTTCCCCGGGCTCAGAACCTCGACGATGCCCATCATGAAACCCATAATCATTATTGCCTTACTCCTCGCTCTACCGCTTCAGGCGGCGGAAGTCATCAGAGACGTCATTGCCACCGCCAGCTCCGAATGGGGTGACAATGGCAACATCATCGACGATAACCTCGTCAACAACTCCGGGCTCCGCGTCGCGGGCAGCACGCCTGGAAACGAGACGCCGGCCTCCTACGACGTCACCGCCGTTCATAGGAATCACCAAAGCGCTAACGATCAGTGGCACACCGGCACTGGCGATCCCACTCCGACGATCGATTTCGACCTCGGCGGTTCGTTTAACCTCGACGCCATTCATATTTGGAATGGCAACCAGACGAACCTGACGTCGCGCGGCGTTCAGCAATTCGACATCCTGGTATCCACCGATGGCGTCGATTTCACCGAAGTCCTAAGCGACGCGATTCTTACCCAGTCGCCGAACAATACCTACATCAGCGCCCAACATTTCAGCCTCACCGGAAATAACAATATTACGCACGCGCGCCTCAGGATAGATTCCAACTATGGCGATGCCTATACCGGCCTGTCGGAGGTGATGTTCACGCAAGTGATGGATCCGGCTCTCAACGCTCCGGCCGCTTTCAACCTGGGTGCCGTGAGTTCTGTCGCCGCCACCCAGGTTAGCATCCCTATTAGCAATTCCGGCTCTACCCAAACCCTTGAGGTTTCCAGTGTTATCGTGGGGGGCTTCGATGCGGACTTCTTCTCCGTGGACGCTTTCCCATCGACACTCGCAGCGGGTGGAGGATCCGGCACCATCGACCTGACCTTTGACCCACAAGGCATTCAGGGGCCATTTACCGCGGTGATCGTGATCACGAGCAACAAAGGAGGAGTTCCCGGCACCCAAACCGAGATATCCCTTCAAGCGGATGCCCAACCCGATCCCGCTCTTTCGGTGGCGGATACCTTCACGTTCCCGGGGACTCTTTCCTCGGCGACCCGGCAAGTACAGATCCCTCTGGAGAACGTCGGCCTCGCCCAGACCCTGACCATCTCCGACGTCGCCATCACCGGTCCCGACGCCGCCAACTTTTCCCTCGATTCCTATCCTTCCTCCATCCCCGCGGCGAGTACCGGCACCATCACCGTGACCTTCGATCCGCAAGGTGTGGACGGCAATTTCACGGCCACCTTGGAAATTACCAGCAACCACTATGGCTTCGAAGGTTCGGTGGAGATCGTCGAAATTCAGGCGTCCACGGATCTACTTGCCGTGTTCTCTCATCCCACGATCACGGGCGCTTCACCAGGCTTCAATGGAGGATTCACGGCCGCGAACCTCTTTGACGGCACGACATCCCAGTTCGCCACCGCCGGCGGGGGCGCCGGCACGCCGCTCTCCCAAGCGGACGGCACTTGGGTGGAACTCGACTTCGGGGCACCGGTGTCGATGGACCGGATGATCATGCTGACCCGCCTCAACAACAACGATGTCGTTGGCACATCGCGCTTGATCCTCAGCAACGACCCTGTCTTCGAAGAAACCGACGTCATCCATACCTTTGATCCGACCGGCTCCGACGGTCGCGCCTTCATTCAGCCTCTCACCCCTACCGTCGCGCGCTACGCTCGCTGGGAGGCGGTGACCTCGACGGGATCGGCTCAGAATCTGGGAGGTACGGAGTTTAGAATCCTCGACACCCCTGCAGGTTGGCACAATGCGCCCGCTGGGGTGATCGGAGGAGCCACTCCCTTTAGCAACGACTACGCTTGGGACAATGCTGCGGATGGCGATGCCGGACGAAGTGCCGGGAGCGAATATGCCTCTCAAGGGCTGGGTGAGGAAATGTTCGTGGAGTTCGACCTGGGAACGTCGAAACCCATCGTAGGTTTCGATTTCTTTGATCGCCTCGCGGCCGTCGATCGAACCACCGCCTTCGACCTGCTATTCTCGGATGATCCCACGTTCAGCACCGGTGTGACCACGCTGAGTTTCACTCCCGGAGCCAATGTTTGGCCGTACCGCCGGGCTTTTGCGCCGGTCACCGCACGCTACATTCGCCTCGATGCAACTCTGACCGCCGGTGCGGCCAACAACTCGGGTATCCAGGAAGTTCTATTTTACAGCTCGGAACCGTCAGGCAGCACTCCGTTCGAGCAATACATTGCCGACACCTGGGGTCTCAGTGGAGCGGACGCAGCTCCGGGCAACGATTATGATGACGACGGCTTCTCCAACGCCATCGAATTTGTCCTTGGCTCTAGTCCCACCACGCGGAGCCCCGCCGCCGCACCGACCAGCACCCTTGACCCGACCCACTTCGCTTTCACCTTCCGTCGTAGCAGCGCCTCGATTGCGGATGGACCGGCTGTTCAATACGGCTCGAACCTCACGGGTTGGATCACCGCGATGGATGGGGAGAACGGCGTTTCGGTCGTAACCGTCCCCAATGGCTTCGGTGCCGGGATCGACTCGGTCACTGTTCATATTCCTCGCGTCCTCGCGGCTGACGGGCGGCTTTTTGCCAGGCTTGCGGTTGACGTCGCAACGACTCCCTGAGCCGCCCACCGGCACATAACAAATTTGGCAACCGCCGGGGCCACTGGCGGTTGCCGAAGTTCCGCGGCCGATTCCGGTTGGCTGGCTGCGGTTGCAGGGCTCCGCATCCGGATCAGGGTTTTCCGGGAGCGGAGCCCGACCGACCGACCGGTCCTTGTCAGGATTACCGCCCCGCAGCGAGGCGTCAGGCGAGCTGACTTGAAGCCGCCGCCGACCTCTCTGCCCGTTGTGTTTTGGGCCTGATCAAAGCTCCTGCGCAAATATTCGAAGATCTAAGAACCTTTCCAATTTTGAATTCCGGTCTGCTGTTGGAGTCGGGATGCCGACTGATTTCAAAACAAGCGGTCCGGATTTGCACTCCCCGGAAGCGGATGCTCCCGGGCTCGGTTTGCCGAGACAGGACCTCCATGAGTTCCGCTTAGCCGCTCCCGCATTTGTCCGCCATCCCGCGAGCTCCACATGCGAACGCTCGTCGTTACAGAGTAAAGGAGGTGGCTCGCTCTTTCCAAAGAACCGCGCCGCCGAATAGCGCGGCGAATTCTCCCAAGGCGGTGGCGTAAAGGCGGACCTTCCGCGAGTGGGGAAGCACCTGCCACAGCGATTCCTCAAGCAATGGCAGGATTTCTTCCTTTCCCTCCATGATGCCTCCGCCGATTACAACCCGCTCCGGATCGAACTGCGGTATCAGGTTCGCCAGCACCGCTGTCCAGTCGCGTATGGCGCTCGCTTTCAACTCGCGGGCAAGCGCGTCACCGCTTGCGGCTTGCGCGAACACCTCCCGGTAGTCGAGGCGCTCGCTGTCCGCCAGAGCGCTCGCCGGAAAAAGCGGGGACTCCCGCGCAATACCCGGCAGCGCCCAGGTCGCGACATGGGCCTCGGCGCAGCCGCGTTGCCCGCAGGTACATTCCCTTCCTCCCACGTGAATGACATCGTGGCCACCGAGATTTCCGGCCATGCCGGTGTCACCATACAAGGGACGCCCGTCGAGGATGACGGCGGTTCCGATCCCGGTTCCCAGCGTTACCATCACCATGTCCAGGCACCCTTGTCCGGCTCCTTGGAACCATTCACCTATCGCCGCTGCGCGGGCGTCGTTTTCCAAGAGCAGCGGGATGCCGAAATGGTGCTCCACCCAACCGGAGAGATCCAGGTCGGGCGCATCCTCAAACTTCCCAAAAGTCCGCGTGACGGTACGCCGGTCGGGCGCGACAATGCAAGGCAGCGCCCAGATCATCGCCTCCGGAGGGACATCCCCTCCTAACTTCCCGAAGAGGCGCCGGAGCTCCGGCAACTGAGGTTCCAACGTTCTCCCTCCGGGGGTGTCGTGGATGTGCACGGAAAGCAGGCGGCCGTCCTCAACAAGGCCGGACTTGATCCGCGTTCCTCCGAAATCAGCGACTAAGACTCTCATTCAGGCATCCTCCATCGTTTCGGCAAGAAGGTGGGACGACTGTGTAGGCGACACCCGCGGATGGGAACTAAACTGTGCGAACATAGCACCTCGGCTTCACCGCGGACGTCCGCGGAATGCACGTGTCCGCCTATGCGAATGCCTTGCGCGGCGGACCCCGCGGCACTGGGGCCCGCGGTCTATTTGGAAATGCTCGTGCTCGGCTTTTATGGAGCGGCAGATTTAATGATCCTGGCCCTGAAGAAATTGGGGGAGGTGGTGGCATCTACCACGTGGGTGATGACGGTGGACCAGTTCACCAGATCGTCGCTCGACTCGATCACGACGTCGTAGATGCCCGCGGAGTTTTCCGGAAGGACCAGTACGGCACCGGCAGGGACCGCGCCGATCTCGCTGGCCGGCGTGATCTTGAGGGTCACGGACGTATTCGGTGCCGGTGTACCGTTGGATTGTTCGAGCGCTACCGCAGTGAGGCCGGTGAAAACATTCCCCCTCATGTCGCTGAACTGTCCGGACTCCTTCCCGCGAAGGACCATTCTGGTAATAGATCCGTCGGCGAAGGTCAGCTTCAGATTGTCAGCGGTCCCGTCGTTGTTCTTGTTGGTGCCGACCACTTCAATCAGTGACGTCGGAAGGACCGTTTGTGAGGTGGTGACTCCGGTGAGGGTGACATGTTCCAGAGCGGGAGCCGCGGTGGCCAAGGCGAGGGTCAATGCAATCGTGGCGACGGTTTTCATATAGTATGCGGTGGTTTACTTGCAGACAGGTGCCTTTGGGGGCTCCTCACGAATCGTTCGCAGAAAAGTGGGTCTCGGACGTGACGAGGTCATGGAAGCGGCCGCGGCTTCCCATAAGTTCGGACCGCGTGCCGAATTCGATGAGCCTCCCCCCTTCCAGCACGCCGATCAGGTCGGCACGGCGGATGGTGGAAAGGCGGTGCGCGATGATGATGGTCGTGCGGCCTTTCATGAGCTCCTCCAGCGCCCCGAGAAGGTCACGCTCGGTCCCGGCATCCAGGGCGGAGGTGGGTTCATCCAGGATGAGAACAGGAGCATCCTTCAGGAATGCGCGGGCGATAGAGATGCGCTGACGCTGGCCGCCGGAGAGATTCACGCCGCGTTCGCCCAGCGGGGTGTCGAATCCCTGGGGCAGTTTCAGGATGAAATCCTCCGCCTGGGCGCGGCGGGCCGCCAGCCGGATCTGTTCCTCGGACGCCTCCGGGTTTCCCTGCGCGATGTTTTCGCGAATGGTGGCCGAGAAGAGGAAGGGATCCTGGAAAACAATGCTGATCCGCGACCGAAGCCACGAGAGACGCAGCGAACGGAGGTCGCGGCCGTCGAGAAGCACCGAGCCCTCCGCAGGGTCGTAAAAGCGCAGCAACAAGCTCGCTAGCGTGGACTTGCCGGAGCCGGTCCTGCCTACCAGCGCGAGCACCTGTCCGGGCGGGACGCGGAAGGAGATGCCGTGCAAAGCGACCCGGTTCTCCTCGTAGCTGAAGCTCACCTCATCGAACTCGATTTCGCCTTCGAGCTCCGTTGGGACGACCCCGCATTCCTGATCCGCGATCGTGAGCGGTTCATCCAGGATCTCATAGACGCGTGCGAGTTGCGCGGAAGCGGAGTGGAAGACCCCCGCGCCCTGGCTGAAGGCATTGAGCGGCTGATAGAGCGTCCCCAGGTAGGCGAGGAAGACGAGCACGTCTCCGGGATACAGCTTGCCGTTCAGCACCGCATTCGCACCCACCCATACCACGGCGGCGGTGCCGATCGCCATGATGACGCCGATCACCCACCCGAACGAAAGCTCCGCGCCCGATTTCTTCAGGTTCTCGCGGACGCTGGTCTCCGCCCTTTCCCCGAAGACGCGGTTGTTCGCGGCCTCCATGGTGAAGGCCTGAATCACGCGGATGGAAGAGAGGGACTCCTGAAGATTTGCCGCCAGCTCGCCCTCGCTATCGTGGAA
>CAMPGU010000066.1 GCA_946885645.1 uncultured Haloferula sp. | reverse complement strand
CGCAGGAGGCGTTCCGGGAGGTGGATCACGGGTACCCGCTCAGGCTGGCGAGGCACGCCCTCGAGAATGGGGCGCGGAGCTACGCGCTGAACTCTTCCGTGGGCGCGGATCCCGTATCGCGGAACTTCTACCTGCGGACGAAGGGCGAGGTGGAACGGGACCTGGAGGCGTGCGGTTACTGCTCCCTCACCATCGTGCGGCCCTCGGTGATCGGAGGGAACCGGGAGGAGCACCGGACCGGCGAGAAGGTGGCGATCTTTGCGCTGAGCCTCCTCAAGCCGCTGGTCCCCCGCCGCTACCGGGTGGTGCCGGCGGAGCGGATCGCGAAGGCGCTGCTGCAAGCAGCAATCGCCGGCGTTCCGGGCAAGCACGTGCTGGAGTCCGAGGAACTGTAGCGAAAAGGTAGATCTGCCGCATGCAGGTCGTAAGAAGGACGCTCGACCCCGCTACTGCTTTCACCCCATCATTCCACGGATGCCGTTTGCCTGTTTCCTCCTTTCGATTTTCATGCTGGCGGCTCGTGCCTTCGCCGGGGCGGCCTTTCATCCGGACCGGCTGGATGCGATCGACGACGCGATTTCCCAAGCCATCACCGACGCCCGGACCCCCGGGGCTGTCTTCCTCCTGGAGCGGGAGGGAGTCGTTTACCGCAAGGCCTACGGCTCGCGCGCCATCGTGCCGACGGAGGAGCCGATGACGGAGGAGACCGTCTTCGACGCGGCATCCCTGACCAAAGTGATCGCCACGACAACCGCGGTGATGAAGCTGGCGGAGTCAGGCAAGATCGATATCGAGGCACCTGTGAGCGGCTATCTCCCGGACTTCACCGGGAGCGGGAAGGAAGCGATTACCGTGCGTCAATTGCTTACCCATAGCTCGGGGCTCCGTGCCGGTTTGCCTCCGGACGGGAATTGGAAAGGAGCCGGCGCGGCCTTCAAGGTGGCTTGCGCGGAGCCCTTGCCGAATCCGCCGGGGACTTCCTACCGGTACAGCGACATCAATTTCATCCTGCTGGGACTCCTCGTCGAGCGGGTGACCGGCAGCAGCCTCGACGACTACTGCACGCGCGAGATTTTCCGCCCGCTGAAGATGAACGACACCGGTTTCCGGCCCTTCGATCCCGGGACCTTGCCGGCACCGGAGGTGAGCGGCCGGATCGCGCCGACGGAGAAGCTCGCGGACGGGCGCGTGCTGCGGGGAGTCGTGCACGATCCCACCGCGCGGCGGATGGGCGGCGTGGCCGGGCACGCCGGTGTCTTCACGACCGTGGATGACCTGGCCCGCTTCGCCCGCATGCTCCTTTCCGGCGGCGAGCTGGAGGGGACGCGCGTTCTTCGGGCGGAGACGGTGGCGCAGATCACCGCCGTGCAATCGCCGCCGGGGTTGCCGCGGAGGGGCTTCGGCTGGGATATCGATTCTCCCTTCGCGGGCCCGCGCGGAGAGATCTTCCCGATCGGCAGCTACGGGCATACCGGCTGGACCGGTACCCGGCTCTGGATCGACCCGTTTTCAAAAACCACCGTCATCCTCCTCACGAACCGCAATCATCCGGACGAAAAGGGCAACGTGATCGCGCTTCAGCGCCAGCTCGGCACCTTGGCAGCCCAAGCCATACCCGATTTCAATTTCCAGCACGTCCCGGGGGCGCTCCCTCCGGACCCGACGAAGGAAACCGCGCCCTTGCCAGCAAAAGTCTCCGGCCCGGTGCTGAATGGCATCGACGTTTTGAAACGGGACGGCTTTCGCCAACTCCGCGGCAGGAGGATCGGGCTGATCACGAATCACACCGGGATCGATCGCGAGCGGAAATCCACGATCGACCTCCTGCACGCTGCGCCGGGGCTGGAGCTGGTGGCGCTGTTCTCGCCCGAGCACGGGATTCGCGGCGAATTGGATCATGGGAAAATCGGCGATACGACGGACGAGCGTACCGGACTGCCGGTATATAGCCTCTACGGCGAGCGCCGCAGCCCCACGGCGAAGCAATTGGCGGGCATCGACACGCTGGTTTTCGACATCCAGGACATCGGCTGCCGTTTCTACACCTATATCTCCACAATGGCGAACTGCCTGGAAGCCGCGGGTCAGGCGAAGATCCGGTTCGTGGTGCTCGACCGGATCAACCCCGTGGGCCCGATGGCGGAGGGCCCGCTCCTTACCTCGGAACGCAGCTTCGTGGCCGCACATGAGATTCCCCTGCGCCACGGGATGACCGCTGGCGAATTGGCCCGGCTGATCCATGCCGAGCGGAAAACCGGCAGCCAACCCGGCGTGATCCGCTGCGAGGGCGGCAGGCCGCTGCAGTGGTTCGACGGGACCGGCCTGCCCTGGATCAATCCCTCTCCCAACATGCGCGGGCCCATCGCCGCCCTGCTCTATCCCGGTGTCGGTTTGCTGGAGTTTTGCAAGGTGAGCGTGGGGCGCGGAACGGACACTCCCTTTGAAATACTAGGCGCGCCGTATATTGACGACATGGTGCTGGCGGCCGAGATGAACGGCTGCGGGCTGCCGGGGATCCGGTTCGCACCGGTGAGGTTCAAACCGGCGTCCAGCGTCTTCGCCGGGGAAGAGTGCGGGGGTGTCAGGTTCATCATCACCGACCGGGAGGCGTTCCGCGCGGCGGATCTCGGCATCACCCTTGCCACCGTCTTGCAACGCCGCCACGCGGACAAGCTGGAGCTGTCGCAGATGGGCAAACTGCTGGGTGATGTGAAGACCTTGGATGCCATCAAGAATGGGAAATCAGGGCGGGTTGGGCACCGGGAATGGCGAGCTTCAGGAAGAGAAGCGCGCCCTTCCTGCTCTACCCAAGACCTTGACGAATCCATTCCGATGCATCTAGCGGTCCTTGACCCGTGTATCGGCAATCCGGCAGGGTACCGGGAATGATCCTGCACCGGGCCTTTCTTCTCCTTCTCCTGGCCTGGTCGATCGCCGCTGGCGAAGAAACAGGCAGCGCGCGGGAATGGACGAGTACCGACGGCAGGAAGATCAGCGGCTCAATGCTAGGAACGGAGGGCGGTGCCGTTGCGATCAAGCTCTCCGGCAGCGGCAAGACCTCCAAGGTGCCGCTCTCCCGCCTGAGCGAGGCGGATCGGGACTTCGTCGCCAAGCGGGGCTGGGCGCTGCCGAAGCCGTGGAAGAAATGGCCGGGCGACATCAAGATCAACCTGGATGAAATCGAGGTGGAGACGGTCTCCACGGGCAGTAAACCGATCTACCGGACCCGCCATTTCGAGATCCACTCCGAGGACGAACTGGGCCAGTTGGTGGTGAAGGACATCGCGCGGGTCTTCGAGGGGACCTACCGCCTTCTCGAAGCTTCCCCCTGGGGCATGCTGGCAAGGCCCAAGGGCGGGCACTTCCGTGCCGAACTCTACCGGAACCGGGAGCGGTACATCCGGGCGGGTGGACCCACCAACAGCGCGGGAGTCTACATGCCGGCGAAGAAAGTCTTCATGGTGCCCTTCGAATCGCTCGGGCTGAAGGAAATGTCGAGCGGGTGGCAGCGGACTTCGGAATACACCACGAAGACGCTGATCCATGAGTTGACCCACATGATGATGGACGACGCTCTCCAGACGCTGCCGATGTGGCTGATCGAGGGGGCGGCGGAGTACATGGAACTAATGCCCATGCGCATCGGGGCCTTCAGTCCGGAGGGGCACCTGAGCGCCCTCCGGAAACACAATGCGCAGGAGCCGGCATTTTCCCTCAATGAAACATTCTCGATGGATCACGGCACGTGGCAAAATGGCGGGAAGCCATTGCGAAGCTCGGGGCTCCCGCCCACCCTGAGACCCGAGACCGCGGCGGAGATCCCGAAGCTCTACCACGCCGGTCTCCTCCTCACCTACTACTTCATCCATTTGGACGGGGACGGCGACGCCGCCCGGCTCCAGCGCTTCATCGCCGCCTCCGTCAGGAATGCGGAACGGATCGAGACCTACCGGAAAGAACAGGAAGCGTACGAGAAGGCATTCCAGGAGTTCATCAAACGGCCGGAGGTCCAGGACGTGGGAGGAGGAAACTACCGCTTCCCGGCCTCTCTCAAGCCGCCGGTGGCACCCGACTTCCCTTTCGACTGCAAACCGGAGGAGCTCCCCTTCCGGGAGATGGCTCTCCTTTTGGACAGCCGCGACAAAGGCGAGTTGCTCTTCCAAGTCAGGACCGCCCTCGAAAAAGCGCGCCTGAGCACTATCGGCGGCAAGGCGGCTGAAGGGCAGCAGGAGCGATAGGTGAATAGCGCCTCGACCTTGCGGCGACCCTTCAATCCGTGCGGAAATCCATGGTGCCGTCGCGGACATCCGCGGTGATCACATCCCCCTCCTGGAATTTCCCGTCGAGGATCTCGAGGGACAGCGGGTCGAGCAGGTGATGCTGGATCGCGCGCTTCAGCGGGCGTGCTCCGTACACCGGATCGTAGCCCTGATTGCCGATGTATTCCTTCGCCTGCTCCGTGAGGGCAAGCGCCAGCCCTTGCTTCGCCAAGCGTTTCCGCACGCGGTCGAGCTGGATATCGACGATCGTGGTCAGCTCCTCGCGGCGCAGGCGGTCGAAGATGATCGTCTCATCGATGCGGTTGAGGAATTCCGGCCGGAAGTGCTGGCGCAGGGCGTCCAGCACCTTCGCCTCGCGCTGCTCGGCATTCTCCTCACCGAGGATGTACTGGCTGCCGATGTTCGAGGTCATGATGAGCACCGTGTTCCGGAAATCCACGGTCCGGCCCTGGCCGTCGGTGATGCGGCCGTCATCGAGCACCTGCAGCAGGACGTTGAAGACATCCGGGTGCGCCTTCTCGATCTCGTCGAAGAGCACCACCGAGTAGGGCTTTCGGCGGACGTGTTCGGACAGCTGGCCGCCTTCGTCGTAGCCGACGTAGCCCGGAGGCGCGCCGATCAGGCGGGAAACGCTGTGCTTCTCCATGTACTCGGACATGTCGATGCGCACCATGGCATGCTCGTCATCGAAGAGGAACTCGGCGAGTGCCTTGGAGAGTTCCGTCTTCCCGACGCCGGTGGGGCCGAGGAAGAGGAAGGAGCCGATCGGCCGGTTCTCGTCCTGCAGGCCCGCGCGAGCGCGGCGGACGGCATTGGAGACGGCCTTGATTGCCTTCTTCTGGCCGATCACGCGCTCGCCCAGCCGCTCCTCCATGTGGACCAGCTTCTCCTTCTCGCCCTCCTGCAAGCGCGACACGGGAATCCCCGTCCACGAGGATACCACGCGGGCGATGTCTTCTTCGGTCACCTCTTCCTTGAGGATCGCGCCGGACTTCTGGAGCTCGACGAGCCGTCCTTTCGCCTCGTCCAGCGCACGGTGCGCCTCGGGGATTCTGCCGTAGGTAATCTCCGACGCACGGGTGAGATCCCCGATCCGCTGGGCCTGCTCCGCTTCGGTCTTCAGGGCATCGATCTGTCCCTGGGCGGCGCGGACTTTGTCGATGATCTCCTTTTCGTTCCTCCATTGACCCATGAGGGCGGAGGATTGCTCCTTGAGATTCGCCTGCTCCTCCTTGACCTTTTCGAGCCGGGCTTCGCTGGCTTTGTCGGACTCCTTTTCAAGCGCCTTCTTCTCCATCTCGAGCTGGAGGATCTCCCGCTCGATCTGGTCGATCTCGGTCGGCATGGAATCGAGCTCGATCTTCAGGCGCGATGCGGATTCATCTACCAGGTCCACCGCCTTGTCGGGCAGGAACCGGTCGGAAATGTAACGGTCGGAAAGGATCGCGGCGGAGACCAGCGCTCCATCCTGGATCCGGACGCCGTGGTGGACCTCGTAACGCTCCTTCAGCCCGCGCAGGATGGCGATGGTATCCTCGACCGAAGGCTCGCCGACCATTACCGGCTGGAAGCGCCGCTCCAGAGCAGCATCCTTCTCGATGTGCTTGCGGTATTCATCCAGCGTGGTGGCGCCGATAGTGCGCAGCTCGCCGCGGGCAAGCTGCGGCTTCAGGAGATTGGAAGCATCCACCGCGCCTTCGCTGGCGCCCGCCCCGACGATGGTGTGGAGCTCGTCGATGAAGAGGATGATTTCCCCCGAGGACTCCGTGACTTCTTTCAGGAAAGCCTTCAGGCGCTCCTCGAATTCACCCCGGTACTTCGCCCCCGCGAGCATCCCGCCGATATCCATGACGATGATGCGCTTGTCCTTCATCGAATCCGGCACGTCGCCGGAAACAATGCGGCGGGCGAGGCCTTCGACGATGGCGGTCTTGCCCACCCCCGGCTCGCCGATGAGCACGGGGTTGTTCTTCGTGCGGCGGGAAAGCACCTGCATCACCCGCCGGATCTCGTTGTCACGGCCGATCACGGGGTCGATCTTCCCCTCGCGCGCGCGGGCCGTGAGATCGGCGCCGTATTTCTCCAGGGTCTGGTATTTGCCCTCGGGATCCTGATCGGTCACTTTTTGCGGGCCGCGGATCCCTTCGATCGCCTTCTTCGCTTTCTTTTCATCGAGACCGGCCTCCTTGAGCAGCCTGCCCTCCGGGGAATCCGCTTTCAGCGCGCCGAGCAGGACATGCTCCACACTGAGAAAATCGTCGCCCATCGACTCGCGGATCTCGTCCGCGGCATCAAGGGTCGCGCGCAGGCCGTAGCTGATCTGGGGCTGCGTGGTGCCGCCCTGCTGGCTTGGCTCCCGGGCAAGGGCCGCGGCCACGGAGGCCTTCAGCTTGGTGAGATCCACTTCGGCCTTCTGGAGGATGGGAGCCAGGATGCCGCCTTCCTGCTGGAGCATGGCGAGCAGGAGGTGTGAACCCTTCAATTCGGGATGCGCCGACTTCGACGCCAGCCGCTGGGCGGCTTGAAGGGCTTCCTGGAGCTTGTTGGTGAGTTTGTCGAGTCCCATGGGTTCAGGAGATTAGGGGGCAATATAGAGCGATTGCAGCGGATTGCCGGTCTCCGCTCGCGATTTATTGAGCATGGAATATCATAGCAGCGTCTTTATTCAAAAAATTTGTTCCGATAGGACGCTATGGAGGCACCCGAATCACCACGATCTCATGCGAAGACGCGACCAACCGGGCCGGCGCACCGAGGATCGACTATCCCGCGGGCTCGTCATTTCAGCCCCCTATGCGATAGGCTCCGGTAAGGGCGGGGCCGGGTGACCGATCACTTCAGCACCGCGGCATGGAACTCCTGCCAATCATCGAGATTGTTCAGGTTGATGGCGTCCTTCGGCGCAGCGGCATCGTCGGGAATCCCCGCCGCGGCCAGAATCGGCTTGCGGACATCGTCGCCGTGAATGTAGCCGGTGATCGAGGCATTCAGGGTGGAAATCGTCACCGCATCCAGCTTCACGTCCGGCTGGCCCTTCACCCATGTCTCGAACTGCGGATAGGTCGGGCGCGTGTCGGCGATGTAAGCGAGCACCGCATCCCGGTCGAGGCCGAGGGCGTTGATGACCATCTGGTCGTAGCCGTGGCCGGCACCGGGATAGCCATCGGCAAGCAAGCCGCGGGCTTCCAAGGAAACTTTTAGCCACAGGCGGGGAAGATGGAGCACGCCGAGGGGGCCGGCAACGCCGGAACTGATGAGAGGCACGATTTTCATAGCCTCGTTAGCAAAGACGGTCGGGACTACGGCGTCAAACGGCAGTTTCGCCCCGGCTTCCTCTTCTCCTTGCAAGGAATGCGCGCTGCTTTCGTATGATGGCTCCCATGCGACTGGCTGCTCTTCTCACCCTCCTCGGCTCCACGCTTCTTGCCCGGGAACGACCGAACATCCTCTTCATTTTCTCCGACGACCACGCGCTCGATGCCATTTCAGCTTATGGCGGCCCGCTGAAGGAGGTGGCCCCGACGCCCAACATCGACCGTCTTGCCAAGGAGGGTGCCGTCTTCACCCGTTCCTACTGCTCGAATTCGATCTGTGGCCCATCCCGCGCCGCCATTCTCACGGGGAAGCACAGCCACATCAACGGCTTCCTGGATAACGACAACGCCCGCTTCGACGGAAGCCAAACGACTTTTCCCAAGCTGCTACAAAAGGCGGGCTATCAGACCTCGCTCGTCGGCAAATGGCACCTCGTCAGCCGCCCCACCGGCTTCGACCACTGGGAGATCCTCCCCGGCCAAGGAAGCTACTACAATCCCGACTTCATCACCACGGCAGGCCCGGCCAGGGTGAAGGGCTACTGCACCGACATCATCACCGACAAGGCGATCGCTTGGCTGGAAAGCGGGCGGGACAAGTCGAAGCCCTTCGTCCTGATGTGCCAGCACAAGGCCCCGCACCGGAACTGGTCCCCCGCCCCGCGGCACTACGGGTTGTTCAAGGACGTCACCCTGCCGGAACCCGCGACGCTCTTCGACGACTACTCGAACCGCAGCGCGACCCTGAAACGGCAGGAAATGGAAATCGCGCGGAACATGTCATGGGCGCACGACATGAAGTTCAAGGGCGACAATCTCTTCCCGGAGCACTTCACCAGCGAACATCCGAATGGAGAATACCGCCGTATGACCCCGGAGCAGCAGGCTTCATGGGACGCTGCCTATGAGCCCGGGAACGCCGCCTTCGCCACGGACATGAAGGCCGGGAAGCTGGGAGCCAAGGACATCACCCGATGGAAATACCAGCGCTATTTGAAGGACTACCTGCGCTGCGTCCGCGCCGTGGACGAGAACGTCGGCCGCATGCTCGACTATCTCGACAAGAGCGGCCTGGCAAAAAACACGCTGGTCATCTATTCCTCCGACCAAGGTTTCTACCTCGGCGAACACGGTTGGTATGACAAGCGCTGGATGTTCGAGCAAAGCCTTGCCATGCCCTTCCTGATCCGCTGGCCCGGCGTGGTCTCCCCCGGCACCCGGAGCGACACCTTGATCCAGAACATCGACTACGCCCCCACCTTTCTCGAAGCAGCGGGAGCGGAAATTCCGGCAGGTATCCAGGGTAGGAGCCTGCTCCCCGTCCTGAAGGGCGAGACCCCCGGCGATTGGCGCAAGGAGATTTACTATTTCTATAGCGGGGAAAGGACGCACGCCGTAGCCGCCCACGACGGTATCCGCACGCGCACCCACAAGCTGATCTTTTTCCCGAAGACGAACGAGTGGAACCTCTTCGATCTGGTGAAGGATCCGGAGGAGATGAGGTCGGTGCACGATGATCCCGCTTACGCCGGACTCTTTGCAGAGCTGAAGAACCGCTATGCCGCGGTGCGCCAGGAGTATCGGATGAGCCCCGCGACCCTTCCCGGGAACCGCCTGGGTGAGGGCTGGTGGAAGGAGAGGCATGCGGAGAAGACCTCTCTGGCGAAGCAGGGCGGGCACGAACTCGTCTTCATCGGCGATTCGATCACCCAGGGCTGGGAAGGCCACGGCAAGCCGGTCTGGGATCGATACTACGGCCAGCGGAAGGCCTTGAACCTCGGCTACTCCGGCGACCGCACCGAGCACGTGCTCTGGCGGCTAATGAACGGCGAGCTGGAGAACGTCGATCCCAAGCTCTTCGTCCTGATGATCGGCACCAACAATACCGGCCACCGCCAGGATCCGCCGGAGCAGACGGCCGAGGGGATCAAACTGATCCTCGAATTGCTCCAGGACCGGAAGCCGGAGGCCAAGATCCTGCTCCTCTCCGTCTTCCCCCGCGACGAGAAACCGGATGGGAAACTCAGGCAGATCAACGACGCCATCAACGGGCGGATCAAAACTTTCGCGGACGGGGACAAGGTCCATTGGCTGGACGCCGGTGCCGCCTTCCTCGCACCGGACGGAGTCTTGCCAGCCGCCACCATGCCGGATTTCCTCCATCCGCAGCTGGCCGGATACGAAATGTGGGCGAAAGCGATCGAAAAGAAGATCTCCGCACTGACAAGCACCGCGGAAGTGAAGTAATCACAAGGACATGAAAGCCATCGCCATCACGCGCAAACTGCCGCTCGATCATCCCGAATGCTTCGCGACGCTGGATCTGCCCGATCCGGTGCCGGGGCCGCGGGACTTGCTGGTGCGGGTGAAGGCGGTAGGCATCAATCCGGTGGACTACAAGGTACGGCGGGCCCGCGCCGAAGGGGAAACCGAGCCGAAGATCCTCGGTTTCGACGCCGCGGGCGTGGTGGAGGCAGTGGGCGAAGCCGTCACCCTCTTCCGCCCGGGCGATGAAGTTTACTACGCGGGGGACATCACCCGCGCCGGATCGAATGCGGAGCTACAGGCGGTGGACGAGCGCATCGTCGCGAAGAAACCGGAGACACTCGGTTTCGCGGAGGCTGCGGCGCTGCCGCTGACCGCCATCACGGCGTGGGAATGCTTGTTCGACCGGCTGGGACTCACGCCCGGAGAATTGGCGGAAGGCAAGGACAAGACCTTGCTGATCCTCAGCGGAGCGGGCGGGGTCGGCTCCATCGGCATCCAGCTCGCCGCGGTGCTGACCGGCTTCACCGTCATCGCCACGGCGTCGCGGCCGGAGACGGTCGCATGGTGTCACAAGATGGGCGCGCATCACGTGATCGATCATTCGGGAGATTGGCCGGCCGAGTTGGAAAAGATCGGTTTCAAGACCGTGGACTACATCGCCTGCTTCGCGGATACCACCGCGCATTGGAAGGCGATGGCGCAGGCGATCATTCCTCAGGGAAAGATCACCGCCATCGTGGAGTCCGCCGAGATCCCGGACATCGGGATGCTAAAGAGCAAGTGCGCGGCATTCATCTGGGAATTCATGTTCACGCGCCCGATGTTCCAGACACCGGACATGATCGAGCAGCATGAACTGCTGAAGGAGGTCGCCACGCTCGTCGATGCGGGAGGGCTTCGCAGCACCATGACCCGCAATGGCGGCAGGCTTTCTCCAGAGACCCTCGCCGCCGCTCACCGCGAGCAGGAAACAGGGAAGATGATCGGCAAGCAGGTGCTGGAGGTGGCGTGGTAGCGGCGTTGCGCTGCCGGTCCCGCGACTTCCCCTTGGCATCCCGGCTTCCGCCGCCGATGGTTCCGCGCGTGACCGCCGCATCTTTCCTGTCCTCCTCCCCTGCTTCGCTGAAAATCTGTGGCGTCACCCTGCCGTCGGACGCGCAGCGCCTGGCCGATCTCGGCGTGGATGCGCTGGGGGCAAACTTCTGGCCGCTATCGAAACGCTATCTGGATCCTGCGCAGGCCGGCTTCCTCAAGGAGCTGGAGGGCAAGATCCTTCGAGTAGGGGTTTTCGTGAATGCAGGCTACGAACTGCCCGTCCGCCTCTATGAGGAAGGCCTGATCGATCTGGTCCAACTCCACGGGGATGAGACGGCGGAGGACGCGAGGATGCTGGAAAACGCCGGGGTTCCCTTTGTAAAGGCCATCGGCGTGCGCGGCGTGGCGGACCTGGAATCGGTGCATGCATTCCGGGCCGCCGGCATCTTGCTCGATGCCCATGCGCCGGGCGTCTATGGCGGCACCGGCCAAACGATTGATTGGGCCTTGGCCCGTCGGTTCGTGGCGGAGAACCCGGAGTTGCCCCTGATCCTTGCCGGTGGAATCACGCCCGGGAACGTGTCGGAAGCCATCGCGGCGGTACAGCCCGCGGCCTTGGACGTCGCCTCCGGAGCCGAGATCCGTCCCGGAGTGAAGGATTTCGGCAAGGTGGAGGCCTTGCTCGCGGCATGCCGGGCGATCTAGGAGCGCCCTTTCCCCGGCCTTGCGCCCCGCCCCCCGATGTCCAGAATCCCGCCGTGGAACGCGATGGACTGCCGCTCGACCGACGCTTGCGTCAGGAGATCCTTTTTGCGCGGGAGCGCGTTTACCGCTTCGGCCAGCCGACACCGCTGGAGCGCCTCGTCCTGCCCGGCCCCGGGCCGGAAATCTGGGTGAAGCGCGAGGATCTCTCCCCCATCAAAGCCTACAAGTGGCGCGGCGCGTGCAACCGGATGGCCGTGCTCACCCCGGAGCAGCGCGCCGCGGGCGTGGTCACCGCCTCCGCGGGGAATCATGCCCAAGGGGTGGCCCTCGCCGCGCGTGTCCTCGGCATCGAGGCCCGCATCTACATGCCGCGCTCCACCCCGCGGGTGAAACAAGCCGCGGTGCTTCATCACGGCGGATCAAGCGTCGAAATCCTCCTTTCCGGCGATAGCTACGATGAAGCCGTAGCCGCCGCGCGGGAAGATGCAGAGGCCACCGGAACAACCTACGTGCATGCCTACGACGACCTGCAGGTGATGGCCGGCCAAGGCACCCTGGCGGATGAGGTGGTGCTCTCCGGCCACGGTCCTTTCGATGCGGCCTATCTGCAGATCGGCGGCGGCGGCATGGCGGCGGGCGTTTCCACCTGGCTCAAGACCTATTGGCCGGGAATCGAGATCGTCGGGGTCGAGGGCCTCGGCCAAGCCTCCATGAAAGCAGCACTGGAGGCGGACAAGCCGGTGGCACTCGATGAGGTCGATATCTTCTGTGACGGCACCGCGGTGCGGAAAGCGGGCGCGCTGCCCTTCGAAATCTGCCGCGACACCCTCGCTCGCGTGGAAACGGTGACGAATGCCGAGGTCAGCCGGGCAATCCGCACGCTGTGGGAGGGCCTGCGCTGCGTCTCCGAGCCCTCCGGCGCGCTCGGCCTCGCCGCCGTCATGAAGGACCGTACCCGGCTCGAAGGGAAACGCGTGCTGGTCGTCGTTTCAGGGGCCAACGTGGATTTCCTCCAGCTCGGCCTGATCGCTCAATCCGAGGGCTCCTCCCAAAATGCCTCCCGCACCCTGCGTATCCGCATTCCCGAGCGCCCCGGCACCATGCTGGAGCTGCTGGATACCTGCTTCGATGGCCTGAACATCGCCGATTTCCAGTACGGGAAGCTCCACGAAGCCGAGGCTTGGCCCGCCTTCACCATCACCGCTGAGGACCCCTCGGCGCTCGAGGGCCTGCCCGCGAAGCTGGATGCCCGCGGTTTCACGTGGGAAGACCTTACGGGCGCGGTGGATATCGCCTTCCGCGCGATCCCGTTGCGGGGCGATCTGCTGGCGTGCCCCGCCTTCCTGCGCCTCGACTTTTACGAACGGCCGGGTGCCCTGCACGATTTCCTCGACAAGCTGGTCCGCGGCCGGGCGAACCTTTGCTACTTCAACTACCGCCAGTCCGGCGAACGCATCGGCCGCGCCTTGATCGGGCTGGATTTTGACGGCGAGGAGAAGCGGACGGAGTTCCTTTGCTCCGTCCCGGAGCAGGGGGACGGCTACCGTTCCTGCAAGCCGGTGGACGCGGAGACCCGTGAGCGCCTGATCGGCCGCTAGGAGGCGGTCACCGGCGTCATTTATCCCGGCGTCAGCCGGAGGCCGGTCAAGAGCGCCGGGAGCTTACCGGTGCCCTAACCCAAAAAGGGAATGCCCCGCGGACGCCCGATTTATCCGCTTATAGCACTATTTCGCCTAAATTCCCACATGAACTACTCAAAACCCCACAGATTTCCTCACACAAACACAGAAAAGGCGAATTTTATACTGGCGCATCAAGAATACTTAGTGAATACGTCGGCATATAGATCGGCGTAATCGTGATTCAGGATCTGACCTACCCCGGAGCACGGCGACCGATCTATCGGCCCCAAAAAAACCATGATCGGCACGACAAGCCCCAAATGTCACCCTTCTCCTAAAACCCGCGGATTCGCTCTTGTCATTTCACTCTCGCTGATGGTGTTGCTCACGGTGCTCGCCATCGGGCTGCTCGGCTTGTCGAGCATTTCGCTGAGATCTTCGTCGCGCGGAGATGCGATGGCTGCCGCCCGTGCCAATGCTCGGATGGCGCTGATGTTCGCGATTTCGGAACTTCAGAAGGAATTGGGACCGGATCAGCGGGTATCCGCCACCGCGGACATGGGCGGCACTTCTTCCGGCACCCCCCTCTCCTCCGGAGCGAGCCCGGGAAATAACATTCCCATCGGGAACAACTCGGCGAACAAAGGCCTCACCGCGGTGCAGCGCGGCACCCGCTATTGGACCGGGGTTTGGGAAAATACCAATGACGCGAATCCCGGCACCACGAATTACAAGACCATACCCGTGCCGACGCATCCCAAATGGCACATCACCGGAAAAGAGGATGACCAATCCGCCGGCTTCACCCCGGCGAATCAGGACGTCGCCGTGCAAACCAACGGTGCGGTGAGCGATAGCAAGAGGGCCGTGGTACTGGTCGGCAAGGGCACGGCAGGCGATCCGAACCCGGATACGCTCGAGCGCTACGTGAGCGCTCCTCTGGTGGAGATCGCCGACGATTCCGCCTCCGCGACCAACCCTGCCGGCCGCCATGCCTGGTGGATCGGGGACGAAGGTGTGAAGGCGAAGCTGAATCTCGCTACCCCCTTCGACAGCAACGACGATGCGACCTACCCGAGTCTTGCCGCCCAGCGCCGCGGCTGGGAGGCGGTCGATGGATTTGCCAACTATCCCTCCCCCGGAAGCGCGGGCGAAGATTCGATCGCGAAGGTGGTGAGCATCTCCCAGGCGAGCCTGATGATGCCGAACCTGAATGACGCGGGCGGGGTGATGAAGGGCAAGGCCTTCCATTCGGCAACGACCGAAAGCTTCGGCGTGCTCACCGACACGCTTCAGGGAGGGCTGCGCCTCGATCTCTCCGCCTACATGACCCAAGGGCTACCGGGCAGCCCCCCATTGGGGCTTCTCAATGGCGTGGCGGCGAATGGCAACATCATCCCGAAGTCGGTGACCTCGCAAGCCATGAAGGGTCCGCGATGGGATCGCCTGAAGGAGCTCCACGATCTCGGCCAGGAGGCCAAACAGGCCGGCAAGCTCACGGTCACCCCCGCCACCAATATCACCAGCAGCGCCATCGCCCCGGTCATCGCGGATTTCCGCTTGCTGCTCGGCGTGAAGTTGAAAGTAAGCAGCGGCAGCACTTACCACGTGCAGCCTTGCGCGAAGATCGCGGTCTCGCTCGCCAATCCCTACCCTTATCCCCTGGAGTGGAGCTCCGGGCTCGATCTAGAGATAAAGAACGACACCGACCCGAACCGCCAGCCATCGCGAATCTGGGAAGAGCCCAACCTGTGGCCGCCGCAAGACCAGCCTGCCTACCTGGCTCAGAATACCTCCAAGCCTGCGGTCCTCAATCGCACCATCTTCCGGATTCCGGCGGGCTCCCTGCCGGCTGGCCAAGCGCGGGCTTACACCATCAGCGGTCCGGCACCGCGCCCGATGACGACAGCCCCGGTCATCGTGAACCTGTCCACCCTGCGTAGCAGCGCGCCGGACAATTTCTCAAACAGCGTGATCCTGGAAACCACCAACAACACGTGGAATACCTCCCAGAACAGCAGCATCCGGCTTGACGTGCGGGAAGACACCGTGACCTCACAGGCAAGCGTCGAATTGCGCCCCGCCGGCAGCAGCAGCATCCTGCGCAGGATCGAACGCTTCGAACTCGACAACGCGCCCTACGAGGTGACGGCGCGCCCCATCACTGCTTCGGAGGCACCGAGTATGAACAAGCCCCTGCCGCTCCAGTTCTACAGTTTCCAGCTCAGCCAACCCGGTGAACGATACGACACGATGCTGCCGGATCCCGGTCAGCTCGGTCTGAGGAGTTCCACGCTCCGCACTTATGCCGACTTCAACATCCAAGGAACCCGCTTCCGGAAGCCGATCATCTCCTACAACCCGCCTCCGTATTTCATGATGATCGCCAATAGCCGCTCTGCCTTGGGAGAAATCCCTGGAGAGACAGGCTCCGAATTTTCGCGGAATCTCGTGGCGGATCCCCTGCCTTGGGGCCACTCCCACTTCGCTCCCCGCCGCACGGTTCTGTTCAGCCCGCCGGCCGAACTCGTCTCGCTGGGCCAGCTCCAGCACGGCGATCTGACCGGGGATGACATCTATGCTTCGGTGGGTCACCAGCCTGGAAACGCGGTCGGCAACTCCTATGCGTCACCCTTCGTTCCCCGGGCGAAGACCTCCCACTCCCGCATGGATTTCAACATCACCGGGTTCAACTCCGCCAGCTCGTCGAGAACGAACTACTACGATATCTCCTACCTGCTCAATGCAGCCCTGTGGGATACCTACTTCTTCTCGTCCATTCCGGGCACCGGTTCGCCGACCCCCCGCAACCCGACGATGGTAAAGGTCGATCCTTCCGATCAATCGAGCGATCTGCGCGATCCGCTGAAGGCGGCAGGTCACCTGCTGGTGAACGGTTCCCACAATGTCAATTCCACCGACAAGGATGCCTGGAAGGCTCTTCTGGCCAGCAGCAAGCACTTGAAGCACCCCGCCGCTCTCGGGGCGGACGCGGATGCGATCTTCCCGCGCAGTCTGGAGCAGCTCGCCGCGGCCACCACTCCGCCGACCGGCAAGGACGAGGATTCCTTTGCGGGCTACCGCAAGCTGACGGATGCCGAGCTGGATGCGGTGGCCACCGAGCTGACCCGCCAGGTCCGTCTGCGCGGGCCCTTCGTTTCCCTGTCGCAATTCGTGAACCGTTCGCTGGTGTCCATGACGCAAAGCGGCGTCAACGACCCGAAGATGCTGGGCCGCAGCGGCGCGCTCCAATCCGCGATCGACATCAGCGGTGTCAACATTTCGCCGGACGGGAGCAAGAATCCCTTCAGCCAGATCGTGCTCGCCCGCGAACGCCTGAACCT
>CAMPGU010000065.1 GCA_946885645.1 uncultured Haloferula sp. | reverse complement strand
AAATTTCCCACACGGCGGAAGTTGCCGGGGAGGGGCGGGCGTTCCTCCGCAAAGGCGGCACGTTTGTGTCCCGGCTCTCTCCCCTCCCCGGCCGGAAACGAGACGCTGCAACAACCCCCATTTCGTGGGGGAAGGTGGAAAAGGGAGGGACGTCGCCGGAAGGGGGTGATTGGATGAAACCCCGCAGGGGCCAATCCGGTCCCTGCGATGCCACGCTTTCCGCTGTTCGATGGCCCTTAAACCCGTTTGCACCTCTCTCCCGATGCGCTCCCTCCTCCTCTGCGCGCTTCTTTTCCTCGTCCCGCTTTCAGCCATGGAGCGCAGCCCGGTGAGGGCGACGCGCGAGGCGGCGGTGAAAGCGGAGGAAAAGGCGGCGGGCCACTGGTTCATTGATTTCGGCACGGCTGCCTTCGGCAACGTGGAGTTGGGTCCTTATCCGGGTTCCGGTCGCCCGTCCGTGGTGCTCCATTTGGGCGAGGCGCTGTCCGAACCGTCCACCGTGGACCGCAATCCCGGGGGCACGGTGCGGTATCAAAAGCACGAGGTGGCATTGAATCCCCGCCGGCCGGTGAGCCCGAAGCTGGCGTGGAAGCCGCCGGGCTGGATGAAGGAGGGCTTTCTGGATCTCCCGGAGGAAATAAAGGAAGAGGTGATGCCTTTCCGCTACGTGGAGATCGAGGGCGCGCCGCCGGATTTCTCCGCGCGGAATGTGACAAGGGTTTCCTGGAGCGTCCCCTTCGACGACAGCGCGGCGGCTTTTGAAAGCTCCAGCTCGGAGCTGAACGCGGTGTGGAAGCTCTGCAAGCACAGTATCAAGGCGACCACCTTCATGGGGCTCTATGTCGATGGTGACCGCGAGCGGAAGCCCTACGAGGCGGACGTGCTGATCAACCAGCTTTCCCACTACTGTCTGGACGCCCGCTACGATACCGCACGGCTGACCCACGAGTACCTGCTGGAGAAGCCGACCTGGCCTACGGAGTGGCGGCTGCAGTCGGTCATCCTGGCGTGGCACGATTTCCTGTGGTCAGGCAGCGATACCTCCTTGCGGAAACACTACTCCACATTGAAGGGCCGCGCGATGACGGGGCGGCGGACGAAGGACGGGCTCTTCGAAGGATGGAACCAAGGCGAGGTGACGGACATCATCGACTGGCCCGCCGGTGAACGGGACGGCTATGACATGAAGCCGGAGGTGAAGACGGTGGTGACCGCCTTCCACTATCGCTCGCTGGTGCTGCTGGAAAAGATCGCGGCCGCTCTGGGAAAATCCTCCGACGCGCGCGAATTCGCCGCGATGGCGGAGGCGACGAAGAAAGCCGTGAACGCGATGCTGTGGGACGAAACGCGCGGTTGCTACGTGGACGGCCCGGGTAGCACGCACGCCTCCGCGCATGCGAATTTCTTCCCGCTCGCCCTGGGGCTGGTGCCTGAGGAGCGGGTGGCACGGGTGGCCGCCTTCTTGAAGCCGCGGCAGATGGCGTGCAGCGTTTATGGAGCACAGTTTCTGTTGGACGGCCTCTACGACGCGGGAGAGGCGGAACACGCGCTGGCACTTCTGACATCGCGCGAAACGCGCTCGTGGATGAACATGATCGGCAAGACCGGAACCACGATAACGCTGGAGGCATGGGACCCCGCGCTGAAGCCGAATCTCGACTGGAACCACGCCTGGGGTGCCGCGCCTTCCAATGTGATCACGCGCAAGCTGATGGGCATCGAGCCGCTGGAGCCCGGCTTCAAGCGCCTGCGGATCAAGCCGCAGACGGCCTCGCTGGATTACGCGAAAATCCGGACCCCGACGCCGAGGGGCCCTGTTCTGCTAGAGATCACCGGCAGCGATGCCGCGACATGGAGCGCGGCGGTCGCGATACCGCGGGGCGCGGCGGCGGAATTTCATGTCCCCTTCCCCGGCAAAGCGGAAGTGACGGGACCGGCAGGGGTGAAAATCCTACAGGCAAGCCCGGACAAACAGGTGCTCGGGCTCGGTGCGGGCGCTTGGAAGATCAGGATGGAAGGCGATTGATTCCGGCCGGTCGGGAGCTTCCCCATTAAGGGGGAGAAGGCAGGTTTTGAATTGAGGAAGCGGCCGGATCGGGGGCTTATGCTCATCCATTACCCGACTCCATCGGGCCGCGCACACCAATCCCTACCTCCCGCTTATGAGCTCCCTGCCCCGCATCCTCGCCTGTGCCTCCCTCGCTCCCTTGTTGATCGCCACCGCCGGTGCCGTAGTGATCGACGACTTCAGCGACGAGAGCCTCTCCGAATACACGCTCACCCGGCTGCTGGATAACAACACCACGTCGAATGTCTCGTTCTCCGCGACGGGCGGCTTCCTCTCCACCTCCGCGGCAAGCGTCACCAACGTTCCGGAGCAAGTGCTGCTGCTGCGCGACGACGTCGGCCTGGCCGTGGGGCAGACGCTCCTGCTCGACACCAACGTCACGACCACCTTGGGCACTGCCGGTGCCGTGAACGACTTCGGCCTGGCGATCTCCACGACGGACACACCCACCGGCCTGACGGCAGGCACCAGCGGTGACACGCGCACTTCCAACAGCTACCTCTATGTCACCGTCCGCCCGAGCCAGGACTCCGTGCGCGCCGGCGTGATCAACAACACCACGCCCTCGACCGGCTTTACTTCCGCCACGGCGGAAAGCCTGGTGGCCCAGCTATTCATCACGCGCACGACAACCAATTCCTTCGAGGTGGGCTACTTCACCACGGCGGCGGCAAAGGTGACGCTGGATCTAAACGGTGCCGCCGAAGGGAACGCGTTCACCTTCACCACCTCCTCCCTTGGCAATGCCATCGGCTTCTACGCGGATCTGCGCGATACGCAGACCGTGAGCTCCGTTGACAATCTCGCCATCGTGCCCGAACCGACCGCGGCGTTGCTGGGCGCATTCGGACTCCTGGGCTTGATGCGGCGCAGGCGCTAGTCCCGGGATGTAGCGGCTGGCGGGACGGGAGATTTTCCAATGCCCGTCTTGCCTCCGCCGTGTCATCCTCACCCCATGCTGGGTCGTACCCGAATCCTTCCCCTCCTCTGTGCCGCGGCCTGCGCGGCGATCCCCGGCCTGGCCTCGGCGGCCGCGGAGGCACCCGTGCCTTATGCGAAGGATGACTTCACGCTGCACCTTTGGCATCTGGATGAAACCCGGGCGCCCTTCGCCGATGCGGGGCCTTCGCCCGTCCCGTTGCGCGGGCTGCTGAACGGCGCCTTCGCGGGACAAGCCTCGCTGCCGGGGCTCGGCACCTCGATCTCCCTGCGCGCGAGCGCCGGGGGGACACCCGGCGAGTCCAACCTGGCCGGTGCCATCCTCGCGGAAGCTCCCCGGCTCGTTGCCGGAAGCCAGGACAACGTCGCCAAGGATTTCCGCTACTTCGGCGCGGACGGAGCCTTCACCTACGAGATGCTCGTCAAGCCGGAGATCCTGCCGATGCAGGCGCGGACGATCGCGCTGGGCCTGCTTTCCATGGATGGCGATGCGGACGGGAGAATCTTCAATTTCCGGATCGAGAGGCAGGGATTTCTGACCTTCATCACCCTGCCCCACTGCGGGGCCACCGGTGGCGGCCTGGCCACGATCCCGCTGACGGGGCCTCACGCACTGGAGGCGGATCATTGGTATCACGTTGCGGTGAGTTACGACGGTAATGCGGGGGCGACCAACAACCTGAGGCTCTATTGGACCCGGATCGATAGCGGCGTCTCGGAGGCCAATCTCATCGGCCGGGGCACGCTTTCGAACGACCTCAACGGCAACACCGGCGACCTGGCGATCGGCAACGAAGCGCGCGGCTTCAACGGCAATGCGGAAGGCGAACCGTTTCCCGGGCTTATCGATGAAGTGCGGATCAGCGGGGTGGCGCGGCATCCCACTGATTTCCTCTTCGTGCCTGCCGCAAAACGGGTCCCGCCGGGCGGCACGGCTGCACCACCCTCCGGAAATGCCGCTCCCCGGAAGCTGGATTTGAAGCTGGCCAGCGTGCTGGTGGATGCCTCCTCCGTGGCTGTTCCCGCAAAGCCGGGGGCAGCCTTGAAACTCGGGTCCGGGCTGCACCGCTTGGATTTCGACTTCGGCTTTAGCCCGGAGCAGACCGAAGCGGATGTCAAATTGAGGTGCCGCCTCGAAGGCATCGACGAGCGCTGGCAGGAGACGGAGCGAGGCATGAGCCTCACCTGCCAGGCGCTGGATGCGGACAATCAGGTGATCTCCCAATCCGTCTTTTCCGCGGTCGGTCGCAGCGACGGCTGGGAGACGGCATTCGACGATTCGCGGATGACGCGGCGCACCGAGCCGGTTTACCTGCCGGCGGAATCCGTCGCCCTGCGGATCTCCGTCAGCTCCGGCTCTCCGGACACCACCGGCCTCATGATGCTCGACAACATCGCGCTCACCGTGCCGGGCAGCACGGGTCCCTCGCTCTGGGAGACGGAGGGCTTCGGCAGAGGCGACACCACGCCTTCTCCCGCCGATCAGCCGGCAGGTTGGCAGCGCGGCGGTACCGATCCGGCGATCTCTTACCTGACGATCCGCGCCGACGGACCCGCGCTGGGGCTGGTGGACGGCGATCAGGCGAAGCACGGTGAATGGGTCACCGTGCGGAAGCTGCCGGAGCAGCGCCCCGGCGCCCGCACGCTGGTCCTTTCCTGGGACGAAGCCTACAACGTCATCGGCGGCAGCGTGAACCGCGCCACCTACATCAATGTACCGCCGGGACAATACATCTTTCGCGCGATCGGCTTGGCGGGGCCCGACCAGTCCGCGGGGGAAATGATCGCGCTGCCCATCCACATCGCCCCGCCGTATTGGCAGCGCGTGTGGTTCTGGCCCGCGGTCACGGCGGCTTCGGTGGGGCTGGCCGCCGCCGGCTCCCTCCGCCACCTGCGCCGGAAATCGAAACAGAGGCTCGAGCGCCTGCGCTTCCAGCATGCGCTGGAGCGGGACCGCAGCCGCATCGCCCGGGACATGCACGATGACCTGGGTACGCGCGTGACCGTGCTGAACATGACCGCCGCACTGGCGCAGCGGGACATGGCGCGGGATCCCGGGAAGGCGCAGCGCCACCTGGAGAAGATGACCGGTGCCGCCCGCGAGCTCGTCTCTGCCATGGATGACCTCGTCTGGGCCGTGGATCCCGCCCACGATACCTTGGACCACCTGGGGTCCCACCTCACCCGGCTGGCCGAGGAGATTTTCCGCGATTCCCCGGTGCGCTGCCGCCTGGACATCCCGGCGGAACTCCCGGCGCGGCCCCTAGGCTCGGATTTCCGTCACCACGTTTCATTGGTGGTAAAGGAGTCCCTTCACAATATCCTCCAGCACGCCGGCCCCTGCGAAGCCTTCCTCTCGCTTTCGCTGGAGGACGAGATGCTCGCCATCACCATCCGGGACACCGGTCGCGGCTTTGATCCCGCCGCGCATCCGGAAGGCCACGGCCTGGGCAATACGGCGGGCAGGATCCGGGAAATCGGCGGAAGTTACACGCTCGACTCGTCACCCGGCCACGGGACGTGTATCTTCTTCACCTGCCGGCTCCCCGGTCTCCCGCACTGAAAAGTACCGCAATGTCCGCTGCATCCCATACCATCGCCCTGGTCGAAGACGACGATTCGCTGCGCGAGACGCTCGCGGAGCTGCTTGCCGCCGCGCCCGGCTGGAGACAGGTGGCCGCGTATGCTTCGGCGGAGGCCGCGCTGGCCGGGATGAAGGAAGAATGCCCGGAAGTGGTGCTGATGGACATCCAGCTCCCCGGCATGTCGGGCATCGAGTGCGTTGCCCGGCTGAAGCAGATGCATCCCGCCGTGCAGGTCCTGATGGTCACGGTCTATGACAACAACGACCGGATCTACGACGCCCTGGCCGCCGGGGCCTCCGGCTACCTGCTGAAGCGCGATGCCCCGGCGAAGCTGCTGGAGTGCCTGGAGGACCTGCTGCAGGGCGGCTCCCCCATGTCCAGCGCGATCGCCCGCAAGGTGGTGCAGCATTTTCAGAAATCCCCGCCCGCGAAGAACGAGGACCACAACCTGACCCCGCGGGAAAAGCAAATCCTGGAACTGCTGGTAAAGGGCGGTCTCTACAAGGAGATCGCCTGGGATCTCGGCATCGGCGTGGAGACGGTGAGAACGCACCTGCACAATATCTACGCGAAGCTCCACGTGAGGACCCGCACGGAGGCGGTCGTGAAGTACTTGGGCGGGGGATAGTTTCCCGTTGACCCGGTGCCGATCCGCGCTGGATTCATCGGCGCGGGGATGTGATGAGCTTCCGCGCGAAGCGATCCCTCATGTTCAAGCCCTCCGTCATCCGCGCGCTGCTCACCCGCTACGTGCTGCTCTATGCGAAGAACCCGATGCGGGCCTTCGAACTCTTTTTCTGGCCGATCGTCCAACTGCTGGTGTGGGGGCTGGTGACCACCTACCTGCAGGGCCAGGGCAGCGGATCTTTCCCCACCTTCATCACCTTCCTGATCAGCGGCATCATCCTGTGGGACGCGCTCTTCCGCGCCCAGCAGGGAGTCTCGATCTCCTTTCTGGAAGACGTCTGGACGCGGAACCTCCTGAACATCTTTGCCGCGCCGGTGAGGATGACGGATTATATCGCCGCAACCTTCGGGGTAGGCTTGCTGCGGGTGGGGATCACCGCCGTGGTGCTTACGATCATCGCCTCGATCGCGTATTCCTTCAATTTGCTCCAATTCCAGTGGGGATTGATCGCGTATTACGCCAACTTGATGATCTTCGGCTGGGCGCTGGGGATCTTCTCGATCGCGCTGATCCTGCGCTGGGGCCACGGCGCGGAGTCGATGGCGTGGGCGCTGCCGTTCATGATCCAGCCCTTCGCGTGCGTGTTTTATCCCTTGGAGACATTGCCGCCCTGGATGCGGGGAATCGCGGCGGCCTTTCCCCCGTCTCACGTTTTCGAGGGAATGCGGAGCTCGATCCAGCACGGCGGTTTCGATTTCCGGCAGTTCGGCGCGGCGTTGGGCCTCAATGTGATCTATCTGGCGCTGGCGGGATGGTTGTTCTCCCGGGTGCTGCGCTTGGCGCGGGAGAAGGGCTTGCTGGTGAAGACGTCCTCGACTTGAGGCGGCAGATTGCGGCGTGCAAATGCCTGCAGAGGAATGAAATGCGTTTCATAGCTGCGCCGTAGTGGGTCCATGCGCCGAAACGCCGCTTCCATGACCCCGGCATCCCTTGCGGGCCCGCTGGCCCTCCTGTCGGCCGGGTGGCTGCTGCTTCCGGTGGCATCCGCGGTGGAGAGCGCGTCCTTCGATGCCGCTCGCAAGATCTTGGAAACCAGATGCCTTTCGTGCCATTGCCCGGAGAAAACCAAGGGCGAGCTGCTGCTCACGACCCGCGAGGCCTTCCTCAAGGGCGGCGAGTCAGGAGCGGCGATCCATCTGGAGCATGCGGAGCAATCCGAACTTCTGGTGCGGGTGAAGCTGGATGAGGACGACGACGAGATCATGCCCCCGAAGGGCGCACCGCTGAAAGCGGAGGAGATTGCGGCGCTGGAGACCTGGCTGAAGGAGGGTGCACCGTGGCCGGACGGGATGACGCTGGCCCCTCGGCCGAAGACGGCACTGCCGGACTGGAACGCGGAGCCCGATCCCGCCATCGGGGCAATTGAAGCGTTTCCCAAGGCCGTGACACTGGAAACGGCCGCCGATTTCCACAAGGTGCTGGTGGTGGCCCGCTTCAACGACGCGGCAACCCAGGACATCACCCGGCAGGTGAAGGCAAGTCTCGCCGACCCCTCCATCGCCAAACTGGAAGGGACGCTGCTGAAGCCGCTGAAGGACGGCGCGACCACCCTGACCCTCGAATATCGCGGGCTCATAACCGAGGTCGTCGTCGCCGTGAAAGATGCCGCCAAACCCCGCCCTATCTCCTTCCAACTGGACGTGATGCCGGTGCTCACCTCCTCCGGCTGCAATACGGGCTCCTGCCACGGGTCGGCACGGGGCAAGGACGGCTTCCATTTGACGCTCTTCGGATTTGATTCCCGGGGCGATCACTTCCGCCTGACCCGCGAAAATCCGGGCCGCCGGATCAACCTGGCCCTGCCGGAGGAATCCCTGCTGGTGAACAAGGCGACCGGTGCCGTTCCCCACACGGGGGGCAAGCTCTTTGAAAAAGGCAGTGCTCCTTACAACACCTTGGTGGAGTGGATCCGCAGCGGCGCGGAGCACGACGAAGGGCAGATCGCGCAGCCGACCGGCATCGTCATCGAGCCTCCCCAGGTGGTCCTCAAGGGCCCGGACCTCCACACGCCCTACACGGTGCGGGCCACTTATTCGGATGGAACGGACCGCGACGTGACAACGCTCTCCTCCTTCTCCACGTCCAACGACAATTCCGTCTCCATCGACGGGCGCAGCGGCATGTCGGTCTCGAAGCACCGCGGCGAGGCGTTCTTGCTAGCGCGTTTCATGACTTTCACGGAAGTCGCCCAGTCGATCGTGATTCCCGAGAACCTCGACTACACCCGGCCGGAGCTGCCGGAGTTCAACTACATCGACAAGCCGGTTTACGACAAGCTCCACAAGCTGCGCATCATCCCCGCGCCCCTGTGTGATGACGAAACCTACCTGCGGCGGGTCTTCATCGATGTCGTCGGCCGCCTGCCGGAGCCCTCGGAGCGGGAGAAGTTCCTCGCAAGCACGGATCCGAAGAAGCGCGAGGCGTTGGTGGACGAATTGATCGCGCGGAAGGAATTCTCGGAAATGTGGGTGATGAAGTGGGCGGAGCTGCTGCAAATCCGCACCTTCAACAACGGCGGCCAACAAGTCTCGTACAAGGCCGCGCTGGGCTACTACAACTGGCTGCGGGACCGGATTGCGGGAAACGTGCCTTTCAACGACATCGTGCGGGAGTTGCTTTCGTCGGAAGGCGGCACCTTCTCGAGCCCGGCGACCAACTTCTTCCAAGTGGAGCAGGACACGCTGAAGCTTACCGAGAACGTGGCGCAGGTTTTCATGGGCACCAGGATCCAGTGCGCGCAGTGCCACAACCATCCCTTCGACCGCTGGACAGTGGACGATTATTACGGCTTCGCCGCGTTCTTCGCACAGGTGAAGCGGAAGAATGCGGAGGATCCCCGCGAGCGGATCATTTTCGACGGCGGCGGCGAGGTGCCCCATCTGGTGACGAAACAGCCGGTGAAGCCCCGCTTCCTCGGTACCGCGACGCCGGACGACTTCGGGAAGAAATCCCGTCGCGAGGCGATGGCGGAGTGGCTGACTTCCACCGACAACCCGTGGTTCGCCCGCAACGTCTCGAACGTGGTGTGGTCCCATTTCTTTGGCGTGGGAATCACCGACCCGGTGGACGACGTGCGCATTTCCAATCCGCCTTCAAACCCGGAACTGCTGGCAGCGCTTTCGCGGAAGTTCGTGGAATATGACTACGACCTCCGCAAGCTGGTGCGGGATATCTGCACCTCCCGCACCTACCAGCTCTCCAGTGCCACCAATGAAACGAACGAGACCGACCAGCGGAATTTTTCCCGTGCCTTGGTGCGCCGCGTCCGGGCGGAGGTGCTGCTTGACTGCATCTCGCAGGTGACGCAAACGCCGAACAAGTTCAAGGGTCTACCGCTCGGCTCGCGGGCCGTCCAGATCGCCGATGGTAATACCTCCACCTATTTCCTGACCACCTTCGGCCGGGCCACCCGCGCGACTGTCTGCTCCTGCGAGGTGAAGATGGAGCCCAATCTCTCCCAAGCTCTCCACCTCCTGAACGGTGACGCCACGCATAACCGGATCCAGCAGGGCAAGGTGGTGCAAACCCTGCTGGAACAAAAGAAGACGCCGGAGGAGGTGATCCGGCACCTTTACCTGAAAACCGTGAATCGGGAACCGACCGGGGAGGAGATTGGCAAGCTGCTCGCGGCGACGGCCGAAGGAAAAGACGACAAGGACAAAAAGCAGATCCTGAACGACATCTTCTGGGCCTTGCTGAACTCCAAGGAGTTCATTTTCAATCACTGAGGAGAGCGAAGCACTTGGCAGGGAGGCTTCTTCGGGCGCACGTCTCTTCCCATGACGACAACCAAAGCGCCGTTTCGTTCAAAAAATTTTGTATTTCCGGATTGTCTAGCTACGCGATCGCGTGTAGTTTGACCTTCATGCTGTCCCACCCAGCCAAGCACGAAGAGGCCGCTGTCGCCGCGACCCCTTCGGAACTGCGCCAGCCGCAGGGAAAGAATCGCAGGCGGCAAGCCCCGGGAGAATTCTTCAGCCACCTCAATGGCGAATTCTTCCGCAATTGGTTCATCAACGGCCCGAAGCTGTTGTTGAAAGGAGAGTTCAGCCGCCGTGCGGGGATTTTCATGGTGATCGCGGCTATTCCCGCGATTGCGGTAGCCTTGTTCCTGACGCTGCCGGGAATGCTGTTCCCCACGCCGCAACACAACCAGTTCTTCCATTTCGCGAATGTTATCAGCAGGGATGCCATCACCATGGTTCCCGTAGCGATCGGAGTTCTTTCGACGATCTTCTGCCTCCGGCTTCCGCTCGGTCCCTGATACCATGGATCTTTGAGTGTGTTTCTTGACGCTAGGAAACCCGGCCACCGCGAGGTGCCGGGTTTTCTTTTGCCCTGATCCCGCCCGCGGCCCGCGCTCTATTCCGGGAAGAAGGATATCGACCGGGATCGCGAGTACGCCGTGAATCCCGAAACCATCGTGCAGATTGTTATCATGTTAAGCTAAATTCCGGAATTATTAATGATTCCTTGATTTTAAGCTACTCATCCACACTTAGGTGGTCGGACGTGCTACTCCCGTCGCTCATTTCGGTCCCACCCGAAGCGAGAGCCCTCACCCCGATCTCCGATGCACCTTGCCATCCTTCGCGGCGTCTTCGCCTCAATTTGCCTTGGCACCTCGGTCTCCAACGCCGCCACGGTTTCACAATCGAGCCCCGCGTGGACGGCGCTCGCGGGAAACTACGATTCATTTGCCGATCAGCAGACCGGCCAGCCCGAGAGCGACATCGTCGGCACCACGGCGAACCACGGCTTCTTCACCACCTTTATCAACAACGGCCCCGCAAGCAACACGGACGGGACCCTCGGCTTCCGCATGCGGCTCGACAAGGCGGGCGGTACCACGAGCAATCCCGCCTTCACCCGCGTGGCCTGGGTGGGGATCGACGCCAATCAAGACGCGGTTTTGGACGTCTTCGTGGGGCTCGGGCTTCAGGGCAGCACCTCGGTGCTGGGGATCTATGATGCGGGAGCATCCGCCAATACCGGTCCCAGCACGACATCCATCGCCAGCACGCCCTATAAGACCTACGCGGTGGACGCTACTACCTTTAACTACCGCCCCGTGAACTTTACGACGGACGGCGGGACGATGAACGACGTCACCACCACGACGAGCGGGGATCCTGACTACTACCTGAGCTTCATGATCGATTTCGCGGACCTCGGGGCGTTCCTGCGGACGCAGAGCATCAGCATCACCGATACGAGCGCGCTGCGCTACGTGGTGGCGACCTCCACCCAGCATAACAGCCTGAACCAAGACCTCGGCGGCGTGCAGGGCGGTATCAACTCCACCCAAACCTGGGTCCAGTTGGGAGGCTACAGCGCGCTCGTGAATGCCAGCGGCACAACCATTCCCGAGCCATCCGGCTTTGCAATCGGTCTCCTCGCCCTCGGTACCCTGGTGCTCCGCCGCAAGCGCTAGTGGATGGCGGCGATGCGTCCGGCTCCACCCTTCTATTTCAAGGTCAGTAGATAAGTGAAAAGGTCGGAGACCTGGACGTCCGTAGAGCCATCCAGGAGACCCTCCGGCATGAGTGAACGCTTCGACACCGTGTGCTCCTTCACTTGATCCGCCGGGATCGCGCGTTCATCGGCACCGATCTGGCGGAGCAACAGCGTTCCGCCATCCGCGGAGGCCAGGAAGCCGCTCAAAAAAGTGCCGTCCTTGAGGGCGATGTCATGGCGGTAGTAGCCGCTCTCCAACTGCGCATTCGGCGTCAGGATATTCCGCAGGAGGCTCTCGACACCCATCGCGCCCGCGCCGCCGAGGTCAGGGCCTATGGCGGTGCCTTGGCCGCGAACCTGATGGCAAATCATGCAGGTATTCTTGAAAAGTTCCGCGCCCCTTGCCGCATTCCCCGGCATTGCGGCCAAGCCGCGGAAGCGCTCGAACTTCGCCGCCAGCGCCGTAGCGGCTTCCGGGGTGATAAGTTCCGGAGAATCCGCGGTCCACTTGATGGTGGCACCACCCCGGAGAGGCACCCCTGCTCCGCCGCCGGCGACGTGCAGGATCAAGCCGGGGACCCGGGAGCCACCCGGATAGCGCGTGCGGAAGTCGCGCCGGATCTCTTCCAAGCTACGGGCGCTGTCCCAGATGCGGAACTCCAGGAGATGCGCCGCCGTGCCGCCGGGTTGATTGGCGCGGCCCAGATCGAAGTCCTTCAGAGGCGCGGTGAAGTGACTTCGGGAAGTCCCCGCCGCTTCTCCATCGAGATACAGCGACACCCGGCCGGCGGAGTCGCGCGTCACGGCACAGTGCGTCCATTTCTCCGCCTCCACCGGCCGCTCTGCGATGACCACGTCTTCCGAGCCGCTCCACAGGCGCAGGCGGGAGTCATAGAAATTGATGTCCGGTCCCCCGCCCCGCGTCCCCAGCAGCCCGTCCCGATTATCGATGCCCGGAGCGAGCTTGATCCACGTCTCCACGGTGAAGGGGCCGTCGAGCGAAAGATCCGCGGCGACCACCGCGTCCGCTTGGCCGGGAAGATGAATCGCCGGGACCAGCAAACCCTCCACTTTCTCCAAAAGCTTGCGGAAGCCGGGATGCTCCTCCCCGAGCACCGCGCGGAGCTTCTCGACGGTGGAAGTATCGAAACCGTCAAACCCGCCCGCGGCAACTTCCGCCGCGAAGGCCTCGGCCGATTCCCTCCTAGAGATCATGCCGCTCACCGCGAACTGTCGCATGGCACCCGAAAGCGAAGCCCAGCGCCCCGCAATATCCTGCACGCCCTGCCTCCCGCCCGCGGCGGCGTAAGCGATCAGTGCCTCCCGGGCGAGTTCCGGATCGGCATGATCCAGAAAGCGTTTCGCGAGCTCCGGATCCGGCGCCTGGAGCTCATTGAGCGTGCGGAGCAGGACCGCGAGTTGCGCGGGTTCCGTCGCTTTCGCCGCTTCCTCGCGGAGTAGCGGCGCGAGTCCGGTCAGGCGGAAGCGCCGGGCGAGATCCATGGCGAGCGGCATGGAAGACGCATCTTCACGGACCATCCCGGCGGTCACCTCCCCGAGTACATCGCGCAGCGTGGCATCCGTAGCGGCGGCGGGATCGAGCTGCAGCAGGGATCGCAGCAACTTTGCTCGCCGCGAGGGATCGCGGGTGAGATTGCCAAAGGCTTCCGCCACCGCCGGCTGTGAAAGTTGGCCGCCCAATACGGCCGCTTCCTCGGGGGCAAGCGGCCGGTCGAGATCCGGCAACAGCGCGACGAAAAAGAGGGCCGCCTTCTCCGGAGGAAGCGCGAGCGAAGCTAATGCTCTGCCCTCCACGGACAACTCCTCCCCGGCCAGCGCCTTCAGGGTGGCCCGGGGATGCGTCTCCATCGCCCAGCGGATCAGGTAGCGCAGGAAAGATCGCTCGTAGGCCTCGCTATCTCCTCCTGCCGTAGGGGGGCGGACATGGGCAGCCAAGCTGACGACCATCCCGGGGGACGCCGAGGCATGGTGGCGCAGCGAGTTCGCGAGCGCCGCCAGCACACCGTGATCCTGCTCCTTTTGCAGATGAACGCTCGCGATCTCATGGAACGCCCTCTCGTCCGGCTCCAGTGCCTCCGTCGCCTCCACGGCCTCGCGGCGGATGGACGCATCGGGATCGCGCAGCAGGCGGAATACAAGGGCGAGCTTCGCCGCGTGCAGATCCTGCAACGCCGAAAGGGCTCCCAGTCGGACTGATATCGGCAGCGAGCGATCCGCCGCCCTCTCCTCCAGCACCGGCACGATGCTGGCATCGCCGCGATCGCCCAGCTCCTCCCAAGCCATGCGCGCCACCCGGACCTTGTCATGGCCGAGGTGATCCGCCAGCTCCCGTGCGGATATCTTCGTGAGATCCGGTGGCCGCGTGACCGGCATCCCCTTCGGTTTCACGCGCCAAATGCGGCCGCGGGTTTTGTCGCGGTCCGGGTGATTACGCGGCACCTCGTTGTGGGAGATGATCTTGTTGTACCAGTCCGCGATGTAGAGGCAGCCATCGGGACCAAATTGCACGGAGACCGGCCGGAACCACTCGTCCGCCGAGGTTAGGAAGTCCTCCTGTTTCCGGTAAACCGGGTGACCCTCCGCATCGTACGCGAGCGTCACGATCTGGATGCGGTTGGTGATGGGATTTGCAAGATAGAAGACCTTTGTGCCCGGCCATCTGGCGGCGAAGGCGCTGGCTTCATCCTCGGCCAATGCCAGCCCGCTCAAGCCGGTACCGCCCATCGCTTGTCCCGGAGTGGAGGGCGGGAGGACGGGCGCGTAAGAACGGAGCTTTTGCGGAGAGCCGGAAGGATAATGCGTACCGGCGATGAACTCGGAAACCGGATGCCCCAGGTCGTTCGCTTCCTGGAGGTACTCCGTACCATCCCGCGCGATCGCGAAGCCCCAGATGTTGTTCGGCCCGGCTGTCAGCAACTCGAAATCCGAGCCATCGAGCTTAGCGCGCGCCAGCTTGCAGTGATCGAACGCCACTTCCTTGGCTCCGTTGGCAAAGGACAGGCCCTCCGGGCGGGAGACCTTGGAATCATTGAAAAGCCCCTGCGCGAGATAAAACCAACCGCCCGGCGAACGCTCGAACTGATGCGGAAAGAGGTGGGAATCTTGAATGCCGAAGCCCTTTAGCACGACTTCATGACCCTCGGCCCTCCCATCTCCATCCCGGTCGGAGTAGTAGCGGATCTCGTGACCATACTGCACCAGTGCCCCGTTCTTCCAAGGCAGCAGGCCCAGCGGGATGGCCAAGCCATCGGCAAAGACGCGCGGCGTCTGCGGCCCCGGTTTCCAGGGCTCGTCGAAGACCAGCACCTTGTCCTTTCCCCCGCGCGCGAACATCGCCTCGGCGTTCGCGGCGTTTTCATTCGCGTCCACCGGATACTCCAGCGCCGTCATGGTCCACATCCTGCCGGAGTGGTCCCACGCCATGGTGACCGGCTTGCCCACGCCCTCCCTCTCGGAAGCCACCAGCTCTACTTCGTAGCCCGCGGGCAGCTTGAAGCCGGCCATCTCCCGCTCCGGCGAACGGACGGAGGCATCCTCCCACACGGGCGAGCCCGGCGTCGGCGGCAACTCCCGTACGGTGATGTCCTTGAACTGCGCGAGCATTCTTCCGCCGCCGTGAGCCTGCAAGCCGATCAGGCCCTCTTGCGGAATGGACGGATCGGTCTCGGTATAATCGAGCGCGGGCACGCCATTGATCCAGGTGCGGATGCGAGGTCCTTCGCACAGGATCCGGTAGTCGTTCCAATCCCAGTCCTTCGCCGCAGCGTTGACCGCGGCGGCATCCACCGGCTCCCCGATCACTTTGTTCCTACGGGACTCATCGTACAACTTCCCCCACCAATCGATCCCTGCATCCACCTGATAGCCGGACATCTCGTGGTTCCCCGGTACCCGGGTGCTGCGGATCTGGATGCCCGAGTTCATGAAGCCGCTGCCTTTCACCAGGTGGATCTTCAGGCGCAGGTCGAAGTTGGCGTAGCGCTTCTTCGAGGCGAGGAACGTGTTGTGTGCGATGTTCTCGTCCAGCGAACCGCCGGTGATTGCGCCATCCCGTATGCCCCACCATTTCTCCTCGCCAGGGAGGAGATCCCAGCCCTCGAGCGCCTTCCCATCGAAAAGCGATACCGCTGGCGGGGGCAAGGGTTTGTCCGTGTAGTCGAGCCAAGGGAACACCTCGCCCGCCGCCGTTTGGTCCAATGCCGCCTGGAGCGCCTCCGCCGTCCAGCCGGGGTTCTTGTCGGGCAAGCCCTCGAGCAATCGCGCGGCGTCCGGAGTCTTAGAGGTCACGCCCTTCCCCGGAACTGCCGCGCCTGCGGACCAAAGGATGCCATTCAGCACCATTTTCCGCGCCTGATCGTTCGCCCAGCTCCAATGGAAATGACCGCCGGTGAAGCCGAAGGACCTCCCGCCCGCCGGCCGGGGAAAGCACCAAGCGATATACTGGGGCGCCTTCCCCTCCGCGAGCGCTGCGCGCGCTTGATCGTTTCCGCGATACGGCGTCAGGCCCGGCTCCACGAGCTCGCGCGCCGGCGAGACGGGGAAGAGCGGCTGGACCTTTCCGTGATCGTGACCGCATTCCCGCAGGTGGAAATAACACTCATCGTAAAGCGAAAAGGGCTGCACCCCGCGCATCACGGGATGATCTGAAGCGGTCTCGAACTTCGCCTGCCAGAAGGTGCTGATCGAATGGTAGGCCTCGAAGTCCGCACCCATCAGCGCCCGCCATGCTACCCGCCGGGGGTCCGACCCCTGTTCCTTGCTCTCCGGATTCGCGGCTTGGATTCCGGTGGCCCAGTGAAGCGCTACCAAGCCCTTCCCCGCGTTCATGAACGCCTCCAGCTCCGCCAGCTTGTCATTCGCCGGGTGCGCGTGCCACCCATCGGCGTAGATCACCAGGGCATC
>CAMPGU010000064.1 GCA_946885645.1 uncultured Haloferula sp. | reverse complement strand
GAAGGAGATCCCGGTCCCCTCGAATTGGCAGCTCCACGGGTACGGGGTGCCGGTTTACACCAACTCCGAGTATCCCTTTGCCGCCGAGCCACCCAAGGTAATGGGCGAGCCGCCCGAGCACTTCACGAATTTCCCGAAGGACCGGCGGAATCCGGTCGGCTCCTACCGCCGCAATTTTTCCCTCCCGGAAGGCTGGAAGAACCAGCCGGTGCATCTGGTCTTCCAGGGCGTCGATTCGGCCTTCTACCTGTGGGTGAACGGCGAGAAAGTCGGCTATTCCCAGGACTCGCGGACGCCTGCCGAGTTCGATGTCACCAAGTTCCTCAAGGACGGCGAGAATGTCCTGGCCGTGGAAGTTTACCAGCACTCCGACGGCTCCTATCTGGAAGACCAGGACATGTGGCGCTTGAGCGGGATTTTCCGCGACGTGTATCTCTGGACTTCCCCGCAACTCGACGTCCGCGACCACTGGGTGCAGGCGGGCCTCACGCCGGATTACAAGCAGGGGACGCTGCGGGTGTCCGCCACCGTGGTGAATGAATCCACCCAGACCAAGGGCGCGAAGGTGCGTTTCACCCTGCTGGGCACCGACGGGCAGGAACTCGTCTCCCAGGAAGGCCCGGTCGGGATCCCCGCCAACGGGGAATCCTGGTACTCGCTGGAAATGCCGGTCGTCGCGGGAGTCTCCTTCTGGAGCGCGGAGACCCCCGTCCTCTACCCCTACGTCATCACCCTCTCCGACGAGGCCGGCGCGGCCATCGCCCATTACGCGGGCAAGACCGGCTTCCGCCACAACGAGGTGAAGGACGGTCAATTCCTCCACAACGGGAAACCGATCCTCTTCAAGGGAGTCAACCGCCACGACCACAATCCCGTGACGGGCCACTACGTGACGGAGAAGGACATGATGGACGATCTGCTGCAGATGAAGCGGACGAACATCAATGCGATCCGCTGCTCCCACTATCCGAACGATCCCCGCTTCTACGAACTCTGCGACGAACTCGGCTTCTACCTGATCGACGAGGCGAACATCGAGACCCACGGGATGGGCTGGGGCCCGGATGCCAATCCGCTGGCCAAGGACCCGGTATGGGGACCCGCCCATCTCGATCGCATGAAGAGCTGCCTCGAGCGGGACAAGAACCACCCCTGCATCGTGATGTGGTCGATGGGCAATGAATCCGGCGACGGCTTCAATTTCCAGATGATGTCGAAGTGGATCCGCGAGCGCGATCCCTCCCGCCCGGTGCACTACGAGCAGGCGCAGACGCGCTCCCACGTGGATGTCTTCGCGCCGATGTATGCCTCCATCAAGGCTTGCCTCGACTACTGCCGCAGCGAGGAAAAGAAGCCCCCCGGCTTCCAGCGCCCGCTGATCCAGTGCGAATACAATCACGCGATGGGGAATTCCTCCGGCAATCTCGCCGACTACTGGGATATCTACCGGCAGGAACGGCTGCTCCAGGGCGGCTTCATCTGGGACTGGAAGGACCAGGGAATCATCCAAAACATCCACGCTCCCGACGCCGCGGAAGACCGCTCGGGGAAGGCGCACAAGTCCCGCCTCTACGGTTCCCTGTCCAAAGACGAGGGGCTCTACGGGGGCGGCGTGATCGTGGAAAAATCCGCGGATCTCGATCTCACCGGCGCGGTCACGCTGATCGCCGAAGTGCGCGGGAATGTCGGCGGAGTGAAGGCCCAGGGTGGCGGCGATAACAACCGCAACGAATCCGAGGGCTACCCGATCATTTCAAAAGGCGACACCGCCTACACGCTGAAGGTGAATTCCGACGGCACCAAGATCGAGTTCTTCGTCTATATCGCGGGCAAGTGGGAAGCGGTCCAAGCCGATCTGCCGGAGGGCTGGCGCTCCTCCTTCCACACCGTGGCCGGCACCTACGACGGGCAGCAACTGGTGATTTACCTCGATGGAAAACAGGCGGCCGCCCGTCCCTGCACCGGGGCGATTTCCACCAACGGCTGGGAAGTCGCCTTCGGTCTCGATACGGAGAAGACCGACCGGAAATTCGACGGCTCGCTCCGGCGTGCGGCGATCTTCGGCCGCGCGCTCCCGGCGGAAGAGATCGGCTTCGATGCCAAGGACGCCCTGCTCTCCTACGATTTCACCAAGGACGCGGAAAAACCCCAGGAGCGCACGATCTTCGCTTATGGCGGTGATTTCAACGACCGGCCGACCCAGAAATCCTTTTGCCTCAATGGCATCTGCCTCCCGAACGGCCGCCCCGGCCCTCAATTCGAAGAGGTGAAGAAAGCCCACCAGGACATTCATGTCACGGGTGCGGATCTTTCCGGCCCCGCGCTGCGCATCCGGGTCTCCAATGAGCGGTTCTTCAAGAGCAGCTCCGACCTGAAGGCATCGTGGAAGCTACTGAAAAACGGTGCGCAGGTCGCCGAGGGGCCGCTTGAGATGCCGGAGATCCCGGCGGAGGGCAGCGCCGAAGTCACGGTACCCACCGGGGTGATGCCGGAAGCGGGCGCCGAGTATATCTTCCGCATCCGCTTCGATCAGGCCGGTCCCACCGCCTGGCACGCCGCGGGCATGCCGGTGGCGTGGGAAGAGCTCGTCCTGCCCTGGGGGAAGAGAACGCCCGCCGCTCCCGCAACGGGCGAGGGCAAGGTCGCCGTGACCGATACCGCCGAGACCGTGACCTTCGCCGCCGGCAAGAGGGTGGCCGTGGTGGACAAGAAGTCCGGGATGCTCTCTTCCTGGAAGGTCGGCGATAAGGAACTGCTCCATTCGCCGCTGCATCTGAATTTCTGGCGTCCCCCCACGAACAATGACGAGGGTGCCAAGCTCCCCCGCCAGCTCGCCGTCTGGCGACGGGCCGGGGCCGATGCCACCGCCACCGGCATCGAGGTGAAGGAGGAAGGGAACGACGCGCTCGCGATTTCCCGGATCAAGGTCCCCGCCGGGGACAGCGAGGCGGTCGTGCAGTGGCGCATGCATCCTTCCGGACAACTTTCCGTCGCCGTCGAATTCACGCCGAAGGGAAACCTGCCGATGATTCCCAGAGTAGGGATGCAATGCAGGGTTTCCAGCGAGGTCAACGCGACCTCGTGGTATGGCAAGGGCCCTCACGAGACCTACATCGACCGCAGTCGCGGTGCCTGGACCACCCTCCATAGCGCCTCCGTCCCGCAGCTCTTCAACCGCTATCTGGATCCTCAGGAAAGCGGCAACCGCACGGAGGTGCGCTGGGCGCGCTTCACGCCGGTGGGCGGCGGCCCCGGGCTGCGTGCGGATGCCACCGGCGACACCCTGTTGTCCGTCTCATCCTACCCGGTGTCCCCGGACGATATCGAGCTGGCGCGCCATTCCGAAGACCTCCTTCCCGCAGCAAGCGTCTGGCTAAACATCGACCACCGCCAGATGGGACTCGGCGGCACGAATTCCTGGGGCGAGCTGCCGCTTGAAAAGTACCGCATTCCTGCACGGGGAACCTACCGCTGGTCCTTCCTGCTGACGCTGGAAGAAATCCCCCCGCCGCGCCGGCCCGCGATCCCGCCGGGCATGCTGCCGCCCGGCATCACCCCGGAAGGAAAGCCGCAAGCGACCCCGCAAGCCCCTCCCGCACCCAAACCCGAGCCGAAACCCGGCGAATAAGCCTCTTCCGTTCCCGAAGCACCCATCCATGTCACTCGATCTCGCCATCTCTCTCGCCGATCTCGCCGCCGATGCCGCCGCCGGTCTCAAGGACCACTTCGGTATCGAAGCCACCGTTACCGCCGCCGCACCCGGCCGCGTGAATCTCATCGGCGAGCATATCGACTACTGCGACGGCTTCGTGATGCCCTTCGCGATCGACCGCTACATCGTGATCGCCGCGGCGCTGAATGGCAAAGATCACGCACGGGTGGCCACGGCGCTCGGCGGGGAGCCCGCGATCCTGCCGCTCAACGTCCCGCAACAGGTCCCCTCCCCGATATGGGCGAACTACCGGCGCGGGGTCTTCCAGGGGTTCCCGGACCGCGGCCACACGCTTCAAGGCTTCGATGCCTACATCCTCTCCTCCGTACCCGGCGGGGCTGGTCTTTCCTCCTCCGCCGCGCTGGAGTGCTGCGTCGCCACCCTGCTGGAGGGGCTGGTGGACACGGTCCTGGATACCAAGGAAAAGGCGCTCCTTTGCCAGAAAGCGGAGCACGATTTCGCAGGCGTGCCCTGCGGGATCATGGACCAGTTCGCCTCCGCCTTCGGCAAGCCGAACCGCCTGATCCTCATCGATTGCATGACCGGCGAGCCGGAACTCGTGCCTTTTGAAAATCCGGATCTGACGGTCCTCATTTCGAACACGATGGTCCACCACGAGCTGTCCGATGGCGGCTACGCGGCCCGGCGGAAGAACACGGAAGACGGTTTGGCAATCCTCGGGAAGACCTCCTGGCGGGGCGTCAGCCTTACCGAGGTGGAGGATGCCTGGGAACGTCTCGGCGAGCCGGTGAACCGCCGCTCCCGCCACGTGGTGGGCGAGATCGCCCGCACGGTCGCCGCCGCCGAAGCCCTCGCAAAGAGCGACTTCGAAGCCCTCGGCCCGCTGATGGCCGCCAGCCACGACTCGCTGCGCGACGACTTCGAGGTCTCCTGCGCGGAGCTCGATATCATGGTGGAAATCGCCCGTGCCATCGGCCGGAATGGCGGTGTGATCGGCAGCCGCATGACCGGCGGCGGCTTCGGCGGTTCCACGGTGACACTCTGCGAATCCAGCAAGGCACCGGAGATCGCCGCGACCCTCGCGGAGAAATACAAGGAAGCCACCGGCATCACCCCGCAGATTTTCGCGTCGAGACCCTCGCTCGGGGCGCACTTGTGCTAAGGCTTCTCGATAGCCTGGCGGGGGTTCCCGCTCCAAAAAACCTTGAAAGCATGGGCCATTCCGGGACGTTTCAGGTCCGGTTCGTGTCTTTCCGCGCCATTACCACTCTCCTTCTCGCCGGTTCCCTGACGGGAGCTGCGGACGATTTCGCGCGGACGGCTACTCCCCTGCTCTCGAAATACTGCTTCGATTGCCACGGGGAGAAGAAACAGAAGGGCGGGATCGAGGTGCACCAGCTCGGCTCGACCGACGCCGCGCTGCGGCAGCACCGCTTTCTGGAGAATATCGCGAAGCAGGTGGAACTCGGCGACATGCCGCCCGACGACGAGGACGTCTTGCCGAGCGATGCCGAGCGCGAGGCACTGGTCGCGGAGATCCGCAGCGTGCTGAAAAAACTGGAGACCGGCGACTTCCCCCGGAACCCCGGCCGCACCACCGTCCGCCGGCTCAATCGCAACGAATACAACAACACCGTCCGCGACCTTTTCGGTATCGATTTCCAGGCAGGACGCGATTTCCCCTCCGACGGAGCGGGCGGAGAGGGCTTCGACAATGTTGGCGACGCCCTCTTCGTCCAGCCATCGCTGATGGAGAAATACCTGACGGCCTCGAAAAAGATCGTCGCATCCCTCTACGAGGACCCGGCCCGCCTCGACCGGATCCTGATCGCGAAGCCCGGGGACAAAATGCCGCCGGAACGCGCCGCGCGTACCGTCTTGCTCTCCCACGCTTCGCTCGCATTCCGCCGCCGCGTGGGCGATGAGGATCTGGCTCCTCTGCTGGAGCTGTTCTCGAAGCGCCTGGCCGCCGGTGCGAGCTACGAGGAGGCCCTGCGCGCCCCGATCCAGGCTCTCCTGGTGCATCCCTCGTTCCTCTTCCGGATGGAGGCCGATCAAGCGGACAAGACGGAATGGCGGGTCGATGACTTCGAGCTGGCCACCCGCCTGTCTTATTTCCTGTGGGCGTCCATGCCGGACCGCCGCCTGTTGAAGCTCGCGGATGAGGGCAAGCTCTCCGATCCCGCTACGCTCCGGGGGGAGGCCCTGCGGATGCTCGCCGACAAGCGCGCCGAGAGCTTGTCCCGCCATTTCGCGGGCCAATGGCTCGGCTTCGAGGAACTACGGGAGAACGCGGAGCCGGATCCAAAGCGGTTTCCCACTTTCACGCAAACCCTCCGGGTGGCGATGTACCGCGAGTCCGTGGAGTTCTTCAGCCACCTTGTCCGTGCGAACCGCCCGGTGCTCGAACTGCTGGGCGCGGACTACACCTTCGCGAATGCCGAGCTTGCGAAGCACTACGGGCTGGACGGGGTCACGGGCTCCCGGATGCAGCGCGTGGCGCTCAGCGATCCGAACCGCGGCGGCGTGATCGGCCAGGCTTCCATCCTGACCGCCACTTCCATGCCGCTCCGCACCAGCCCGGTGAAGCGCGGCAAGTGGATCCTGGACACGCTGCTCGGCACCCCGCCTCCGCCCCCGCCGCCCGATGCCGGGGTGCTGCCCGGCGATGACAAGTCCACCGAAGGCCTCTCCTTCCGCGAGATGCTCGAAGTTCACCGCACCAAGGCCTCCTGCGCCGGCTGCCACGCGAAGATCGACCCGCTCGGATTCGGCCTCGAGAACTTCGATGCCATCGGCCGCTGGCGCAGCACGGACGCGAATGGCAAACCCATCGACTCCAAGGCCACCCTCCCCGGCGATGTCACCTTCTCCACTCCCGCCGAGCTCAAGAAGCTGCTCCTCGGCTCCGACGAGCTTTTCCTTCGGAATCTCGCCCGCAAGATGCTAGCCTACTCGCTGGGCCGTCCCCTGGAGTATTACGACGAGGCGGTGGTCACCGACTTGGTCGCGAAGCTCCGCAAGGACGATCTGAAGATGCAGACGCTGATCCTTTCCATCGTGGAGTCCTATCCTTTCCAGAACCGCAGCGCGAAACGCTAGCCCGCGTTGAAACGTTAGTGCTTAAAATTAGTCATTTCACCTCATGGCCAATATCCAGACCCAGAAGTGGCTCATGCCCCGCCGCAGCTTCCTCCGCGGAGCCGGCGCCACGCTTGCCCTGCCCTTTCTCGATGCGATGCGGCCATTGATGGCGGCCGGTTCTTCCGCGGTTCCCATCCGGATCGCGCTGCTCTACATGCCGAACGGGGTGCGCGCCGACCGTTGGACGCCCGAGGGCGAGGGCAAGGGCTTCAAGCTCTCCCCCATCCTTTCGCCGCTCGAAAAGCACCGCCAGGAACTGCTCATCCTGACCGGACTCCAGAACAAGGCATCCTTCACCGGAGACGGCCACTATGTGAAAACCGGTGGCTGGCTTACGGGCACCACGATCACCAAGACCACCGGCTCCGATATTGCGGCCGGCGGCATGTCGATGGACCAGATCGCGGCGCAACACCTCGGCCGGAACACCAAGCTCCCCTCGCTGGAGCTGGGCACGGAGCCCGTCGCCACCGGCATCGACACCAACGTCAACTACACGCGCCTCTACGCTTCGCACATCTCTTGGAAAACCTCCACCGTTCCCCTGCCCTGCGAGATCAACCCCCGCGTTGCCTTCGACCGCCTCTTCCGGAGCCGCTCGAAGGGCGGCGAGAAACAGGCGGCAGACGACAAGTCCGTGCTCGATCTCGTCCGCACCGATGCCAAGCGCCTCCAGTCGAAGCTCGGCCAGGCGGACCAGCACAAGCTGGAGCAGTACCTTGAGTCGATCCGGGAAGTGGAGCGCCGGATTGAAGCGGAGGCCGCTTTGCTCGGTGCCGGGGAAAACCTGCCGCCGGAGCTGCTCAAGCAGCTCGACACGCTCGACAAGCGGATCTCGAAAGCAATGGGCAAGGCCTCGCGCGAGGAGGAGCTCAATTCGCGCCCGCGTTTCGATCATGCCGAGCACTGCAAGATCATGATGGATCTCATGGTGCTCGCCTTCTGGTCGGACTCCACGCGGGTGTCTTCCTTCATGTTCGGCAACGACGTCACGGGGCGGAACTTCTCCTTCCTTGAGGGTGTCAACGGCGGCCACCACGATCTGTCCCACCACAGCAACGACGGCAAGAAGCTCGACCAGTACGAGAAGATCAACCGCTGGCACGTGGAGCAGTACGGCTACATGCTGGACCGCATGAAGGAGATCAAGGAAGGCGAGGGCAACCTCCTCGACCACTCCATGGTCGCCTTCGGCTCCCCGATCCGCGATGGCAACTCGCACGATCCGAAGAACGTTCCCATCGTCATCGCCGGTGGCACGAAGGCCGGCCTGAAGACCGGCACCCACGAGACCTACGACGAGGGCACGCCGCTCTGCTCGCTCTGGCTCGGCATGCTGGAGAAGGCCGGCGTGAAGACGAAGGAGCTCGGCGACGCCACGACACCGCTACGCGGGATCGGCTGAGCGGACCATCGAGCCGTGAATGAAGTGGCGCTCCGTCTGGCGGATGGATGCATCCCAGCCAAGCGCGAGAAGCCGTTGCGACAACGCCGCGGGATCGTGGAAGACCTTGTAGACGTCGAATTCACGCCCGTCATTCAGGCGGCGCCGGGAGATGATCGAGGCCGTCTCCGGCAGTTGATGATCTATCGCCGTTGAACCTGCATCACGACGGGAGTCTGCGAAAAAGACCCGTCCGCCCGGTGCCAGGCTCCTTCGGACAAGGTCCCAAAAGGAGTCGAAGCGGACCGGAGGCACATGGGAAAGCCAGAAGCTGAAAAACACGGTATCGTAAAGACCGTCCGGCTCCCAAGTGAAGATCTCCGCCTGCACATGGCGCACGCCGCCGGTACCAACCCGTGCGGCATTGATGGCCAGCATCTCCTTGGAGCCGTCGAGCACTACAAGGTCGTCGGAGAAGGATCTCAATCTCGCCGTCCAAATCCCGGTGCCGCCCGCAATCTCGAGTATCCTGCCTGAAGGCCGGAATTCCTCCAAAGCGGCAGCAATCTCTTCGCCCTCGGAAAACCATCGGGCGTTCTCTTCCGGGCCGCGGTCATAGCGCCCGTGCCGAAACCACCATTGGTCATATTCAGCGGCTCTCGCCCGGTAGTAGGCAAGTTGTTCGTCCAGCAAGTCGCGGTCGTCTCCGGCAGTCATGCGTCTCGCGGGAAACCCCCACCACCAGTCCCATCAGGCCGCCTTCCGCAGGAGCGCGACCAGCACGCCCTGGATGATCAGCTCCCGGGCCGGGATCAGATCGGGGAACTCCTCGTTCTCCGCACGCAGGAAAGGCTTTCCCTTGTTCATGATGAAGCGCTTCAAGGTGGTTTCCCCGTCAATGAGCGCCGCCACGATGTCCCCGTCCCGCGGTTCGCGGAATTCCAGGATCACGGTATCCCCGCTGCAGATATGCGCGTCGATCATCGAGTCCCCGCGGACCTTGAGGGCGAAGGTCCGGGCGCTGCGCGGGATCCCGATCGATGAAATATCGATGGAAATGCATCCCTCGCGCTCCGCCTCGACATCCTGGGCCATCCCGGCCGCGATCTGACCGTAAACGGGAATATCCACGATTTCCTCACGATCCAGTTCCTCCGGAAAAACGACGGCGCGCGCCTTCCCGGGCAGCCTCTGGATCACCCCCTTGCGCTCCAGCGCCCGGAGATGGCTCATCGCCGCCGTCTGGCTGGCGAAGCCGAAGTAGTGCTGCAATTCGCGGGTAGATGGCATCACCCCGGTCTTCCGCTGGGCGAATTTCAGGTATTCCACGATTTCCTTTTGGCGTTGGGTCAAGCCGTCCTGCATGGCGTATGTGAACAGTGTTCTTAGGAACAAGAACATGTCAGCTTTGGTGAAGCAAGCGGAAATTCGTGGATTCCCGCCTTGAGACGGGGCGGCTGAAGCGGGATGATTGCCCCGATGCTTCGCAGAGCCAGTTTGCGTTCCTTTGCCCTCTTCGCCCTCTCGGTCTTTCTTCCGGCTTGCGGCGGCGGTGCCCCGCCCTCGCGTCCTGACGGATCGGGGCCGCAGGTGATGCGGGCCGAGGCGGTCCGCACCGCCACCATCCCGCTTACGCCGCCGCCGCCCGTGGTCGCGGAAAGCGCCATCGTGATCGATCCCGTCTCGGGCCGCGTTCTTTATGCGAAAAACGCCGATACCGAGCGCCCCGTCGCCTCCACCCAAAAGCTCCTCACCGCGCTGGTGGTCATGGACACCGGGAATATCGACAAGCCCGTCACCATTTCCACCGACGACGCCCGTTGCGAGCCTACCAAGCTCTACCTCAAGCCCGGGGAGGTGCACTCCCGCCGCGACCTGCTGCGGGTGCTGATGGTGAAAAGCGCCAACGACGTGGGCCGTGCCCTCGCGCGCGACGTCGCCGGCAGCCAGGAAGCCTTTTCCGCGATGATGAACCGCAAGGCCGCCTCGCTCGGCATGCGCCATTCCCGCTTCCTGAATCCGCACGGTCTGCCTGCCGACGGTCAGTTCTCCACGGCCCGCGATATCGCGATCGCCGCCCGCGCCGCATGGCGCAGTCAGACGATCCGCTCCTTCACCGCCCTCAAGAGCACCACCTTCCGCCACAACGATGGCCGCACGAAGACACTGACCAATACCAACAAGCTCCTGAAGCGCGTGCCCTACTGCGACGGACTCAAGACCGGCACGACCAATGCCGCCGGCCGCTGCCTCGTCTCCTCCGGCACCCTCGGCAATCGCTCCGCGGTCGTGGTGGTGCTGAAGAGCAACTCGGCCAATGTTTGGAACGATTCCGAAAAGCTCCTGCGCTGGGCGCTCGAACGCCCCGGCTCGGAGCAGTGACATGAGCGGCCCGCAGGACGAGCTTGCCCGGCTGGCCTCGGCCGGGCTGCTGCGCACGCTCCGCCCGCTCGATTCCCCGGCCGGCCCTCGGGTCGCGCGGGAAGGGCGGGAACTGTGGAACTTCGCCTCGAACGACTACCTCGGCCTCGCCTCCCATCCGGAGCTGGCGGAAGCCTTCATCGAAGGCGTGCGGGAATACGGCGCCGGTGCCACGGCATCCCGCCTCGTCAGCGGGACGCTGCCGCCGCACCGGCAGCTCGAGGAAGCTCTCGCCGCGGCGAAAGGAACGGAGGCCGCCCTGGCCTTTTCCTCCGGCTTCGCCGCCGCCACCGGCAGCCTGCCCGCCCTCGTGGGGAAGCGGGACACGGTGCTGCTCGACAAGCTTTGCCATGCCTCGCTCATCGACGGGGCGCGGCTTTCCGGCGCGACCCTCCGGGTCTTCCCGCACAACGACGTGGCGAAGCTCGACGGGATGCTCAGAAGCATCCGCGGAAAGGATGCCCAGGCACGCGTGCTGGTGGTCACGGAATCGGTCTTCTCGATGGACGGCGATCTCTGCCCTTTGCGGGAGATCGTGGAAACGAAGGACCGGCACGGAGCGCTGCTTTTCCTCGACGAAGCACATGCCTTCGGCGTGCTGGGCCCGCGGGGCATGGGCCTGGCAGCAGAACTTGGCGTGCAAGACCGCGTCGATTTCCAGATGGGCACCTTCAGCAAGGCGGCGGGACTTTCCGGCGGATATCTCGCATGCACCTCGGCGTGGCGCGATCTTCTGGTGAACCGCGCCCGGTCCTTCATTTACTCGACCGCCCCGCCGCCCGCGGTGGCCCATGCCTCCCTGACCTCGCTGGAGCTGATCCGGTCCGCGGAGGGTGAGTGCCTCCGGCAGCGCTTGCGGGTGAATGTCGACGCCCTCTCTCCCGGGCATCCTTCCGCCATCGTGCCGGTGATCCTCGGCGGGAACGAGGCGGCCTTGGATGCGGCCCGGCGGCTGGAAGAGCACGGCTTCCTGGTCCCCGCGATCCGTTTCCCCACGGTTCCGCGTGGCACCGCACGGCTCCGCGTTTCCCTCTCCGCGGCGCATGCGCCGGAAAATGTCCGCGCCTTGAGTGCCTGCATCGGCACCATTCCCACGCCCTAGCCGCTGCGCTTGGTCGCCGCCACGCCTTGGTAGAAAATCGCGAGGATCGGCACGCAGAGGGCGATGCAGCCCGCCTGAATCCCCCAGTAGGCGGCCCAGCCGCCGTGATGGGCCCCCACGGTGAAATCGTGGAGCTTCACCGCCAGCAAGGTCCCGATCACCGAGCCGATGCCGTTGCTCACCAGCGAAAGCAGGCCCTGAGCCTGCGTGCGCATCCCGGGCTCCACCCGGCGGTCCAGGAAGAGCTGCCCGGTGATGAAATACAGCGTGTAGCACAGCCCATGGAGCGCGATCCCGCCGATTAGCCAGGTGCTCGACCCGGTGGTCCCGGCAATCGCGTAGAGGACATAGCGGAGGGCGGACAGGGCAAGGGCGAACATCAGCACCGTCTTCACCCGGAAGCGCGTCATCACGATCGACATCAGCAGCATGGCAGCGATCTCGCTGATCTGGCCGATGGTCATCGTCGCGGTCGGCTTTTCATTGCCCAGCGCGGCCAGATGCATCGGCGTGTGCATGAAGAAGGCCGCCAGCGGGATCGAGAGCAGGGCCGTGACCGAGAAGAACACGAGGTGATCCCGCTCCTTCAGCAGCTTGAAGGCATCGAGCCCCAGCAAGGTACGCAGGGACCGCGATCTGCCGAGGGGCGGAGTGTGCGGCAGGAAAAAGCAAAAGATCCCGCAGGTGCAGCGCGTGACCGCCGCCGCGTAGCCCGCCCGCGGCGATGCATCCGCGAAGAGGACGAAGCTGGTGATGAAGCCCGCCGCCATCCAGCCCAGCGTCCCGCCCAGACGGATGATGGGGAATTCCTGCTCCCCGGACTTCAGGTGCACCATCGAGATGCTCGCCAGCATGCTCGCCATCGGCGCGCCCATGATGGAGCTGCATGCCAGCAGGCCGATGAAAACGGAAGGTGCGCCGCCGCGGTCCAGTACCGCGAAGGCCGACGCGAGGAAACAGGAGCTGACGATCGAGATGCAGCCGACGACCTTCTGCGCCGCGAAGCGATTGTCGGCCAGCGCCCCGATGATCAGCGGCGAGACTATCGCCGCCAGCGGGCCCGCCAGGAACGCATAGGAAAGCCACTCGCTTCCCAAGCCCTTCGCCGCCAGGATATTCGGGATCGCGGGCGTGTAATAGCCGGGTGCCATCCCCCACAGGAAGAAGCTGATCCACAGGCCGCCGATGACCGCGGGCGCGGTGCGTGAAAGCGGCACGGTGGACACGGGCGCGACGCTAGCGGGCCGTTTTCCGGGTGCAAGCGCGGCCGACGGACCTTGCAAAGATCACGATGGAAGCCCGCCGGATCGCCAGCGCCCGCCGGAACACACGCCGCTTGCAAGCAGGGCCCGCTCCCATAAAGTCCGCGGCCTGATGTCCCAGCCGCTTGTCATTGCCGGTCGCGAATTTTCATCCCGCCTCTTCGTCGGCACGGGGAAGTTTTCCTCGAATGAAGCGATGCGCGATGCGCTGGCCGCCTCCGGCTCGCAGATCGTGACCGTGGCGCTCCGCCGCGCGGACCTCTCCGGCAAGGCCGACCCGTACGCCAACATCCTCGATTTCATCGATCCGGAGAAATACCTCATCCTGCCGAATACCAGCGGCGCGATGAATGCGGAGGAGGCGGTCCGGCTCGCCCGTCTGGCGGCCGCGGCAGGCCTGCCGAAGTGGGTGAAACTGGAAATTCACCCGGATCCCACCTACCTCCTGCCCGATCCCATCGAGACCCTGAAAGCCGCGGAGATCCTCGTGAAGGAAGGCTTCACCGTCCTGCCCTACATCAATGCAGATCCCGTGCTGGCGAAACGCCTGCAGGAAGCTGGCACCGCCACGGTGATGCCGCTCGGCGCGCCCATCGGCTCGAACCGCGGGGTGGCCACGCGCGACCAGATCCGCATCATCGTGGAGCAAGCCATCGTGCCGGTGGTGGTGGATGCCGGCTTGGGCGCGCCCAGCCATGCCGCGGAGGCGATGGAGCTGGGTGCGGACGCCGTGCTGATCAATACCGCCATCGCCATCGCGTCCGATCCCGTGCGCATGGCCATTGCCTTCAAGAAAGCCGTCGAAGCGGGCCGCGAGGCTTACGAGCTGGGGCTGCCCGAAGTATCGTCTTCCGCCTCCGCCACCAGCCCGCTCACGGGTTTCTTGAACGCATGAGCTTGTCCGCGCCGGTCGTTCTGGCCATCACGCTCGCGGCCTTCGCCGCGCTGCATGTCATCGGGTCGAAACTGGGGCAAAGACTCTCTCCTCGTGGGCGCCTCGCCGCAGGGATCATCACCGCCCTATGCTGCCTGCCCGGCGCATGGTTCACGCTCTACTATGTCCACCTCCTGCCGGAGCCACCGCTACTCTATCAGCTTCGGGCGCTTTCTTTCTCGGAAGGGTTTCTCGCCATCTTCGGATTGGCCGCGGGGATCTGGCGCGTGCTTTTGCCGAAGCTCCTGAAGCCGGTGCCTACCGCCGTGACGGTCTTCATCCTGGTGATCCCCTTTCTCAAACCAATTATCCGCCCGCTTGATCGCTCTCAATTGAAGGAAACATGGATCGGCGATGCTTGTATCCAGAGCTCCATGGTGACCTGTGGTCCGGCCAGTGTCGCGAGCATCCTTCGCCACCTGGGAGACCGCGAGATCAGGGAAAGCGATCTGGCTATAGCCGGGTGGACCTCCCAGAGCGGCACCGAGGCGTGGCACCTCGCCCGCGCCGTCGAGGCGATGGGTTACGACGCCACCTTTTCCGCTCCGAAAGGGCTCCCCCCGTCGGAGGACCTTCCCGCCATGATTGGCACCGGAAGCCAGATGGTGGGCCACTTCGTCGCCGTGCTCGAGATAAAGGGGAATCAAATTACCTTCATCGATCCTTTGCGGGGAAAGGAGCAGACGAGCATCTCGCATTTCACCGCATGGTATCCGCTGGAACCCTTCTGCATGAGCATCCGAAAACGCTGAAGCCTTGCCCTGCCTCACCCCCCCAGGTAGCTCATTTCCGCCTTCGGCCGCGTGACGATGCCCCTTTCCTCCGAATAGCGGTCCTCCCGCACGCTCCACAGGCCGTTGATCGTGGCGCGCAGGGTCTCATCCCCCGCCCCGCCGCGGAGCAGTCCGCGGACATCGTGCCCGTTTGCGGCGAAGAGGCAGGTATAAAGCTTGCCGTCGGCGGATAGACGGATGCGCTGGCAGTCCCGGCAAAAGGGACGCGTGACCGAGGCGATCACGCCCAGCTCGCAGCTCTTGTCCCGATGCTCCCAATGCAGCGCCACCTCCCCGCGGTAGGCGGGATCGCGCGCCGCGAGATCGAATTCGGTCGAAAGCACTTCCAGCAGCTCCTTCGCGGAGACCACCTCGTCGAGCTTCCAGCCGTTGGTCTCGCCCACGTCCATGTATTCGATGTAACGCAGGTCGATGGCATACTCCTTCGCCCAGCGCGCGAGCGGCAGGACTTCGGCTTCGTTCACGCCGCGCTGGATCACCGCATTGACCTTCACCTTCAGGCCGAAGGCCTGTGCCGCCGAAATTCCCGCCAGCACCCGCTCCACCTTCGCGCCCACGCCATTCATCCGGGCGAAAATCTCCGGGTCCAACGCATCCAGGCTCACCGTGACCCGCCCCAGTCCCGCGAGGGCCAGTCCTTCGGCATGATGGGCCAGCAGCACGCCGTTGGTGGTCAGGGCGATATCCTTCACCCCTTCCACGGAGGCCAGCATCGCCACCAGGTCCTCGATTCCCCGGCGCAAGAGCGGTTCCCCGCCGGTGAGCCGGACCTTTTCGACGCCCAAAGGCACGAGCAGGCGCGTCATCCGGACGATCTCCTCGAAGCTCAGCAGATCCTCGCGCGGCAGGAACCGGTAACCCGGGCCGAAAACCTCCACCGGCATGCAGTAGCGGCAGCGGAAATTGCAACGGTCCGTCAGAGAGATCCGCAGATCCCTCATCCCCCGCCCCAACTTGTCCACCGGTCCGACCATCGCCCGTATCATGCCCCCTCCCGGCCGCCCCGCAAAATGAAAAGCTTTCAGGCGGTGCATGACTTGGCGAGCGCCGCCCGATCCGGGCCGGCGGCTAGGATCACTTCACCGGCGAGAAATCCATCGGCCTGAGGAAGACGGATTTTACCCCATCCGGGACCGTCAGCGAACCGCCCGCGGCGTCTTCGGAGGCTTTCTTCGCCGCCACCCACACGGGATCGGCACGGAATTCCGTCCATGACTTCGTCGCCGCTTCCTGGTCCTTGTGCGCCAGGAAATAGAGCAGCGTGTTTTCCGCGCCCGGCTGCCTCTCGTTCAGCTCGTAGTAGCCGAGATTGGTCATGCCGTGCTTCTTGAAAAGCTCGATGGTGTGCTCGCGGAAGCGCTTGTGGAGATCGGCCAACTTGCCCGGCGTGGCGGTGTAGGTGCGCATCTCGAACAGCCGGTCCGGGCCGCCCGGCTTGCCGTTGCCGAAGACCGGGGAGAAGTCCGTCGGGCTCAGGAAAAGCTCCTCGATCTTCCCCACCAGCTTGCCGTTCACCTCGGAAGCGCCTGCGGCCTTCTTCCATTCCGGATCGGCGAGGAAGCCTTTCCACGAAGCATCGCGTGCCGCCTTGTCCGGGTAGGACAGCAGGTAAACGAGCAGGTTGTCCTTGTTCTCCACCGGCACGAAGTAGGCGACGTTCGTCATCCCGTGCTTCTCGAAGAGCTTGCAGGTGTGATCGCGGAAGCGGCTCAGGAGCGCGTCCAGCTTGCCCGGCTCGGCATGGTAGGTGCGCAGCTCGTAAAGCCGCTTCTCCTCCTTCTCCTGCGCGGAGACGGAAAGGGATAGACCGGCGGCGAGACAACAGGCGGCGAGGGCTTTGAGCATGACACGAGCATTCACAAGGCCCGCTCTTCTGGCAAACGGGAAGCGAGCCCCCTCAAGGAGTTCTTTCCTCAACGAGCGTCCCCTCAACGAACGTCCCCTCAACGAACGTCCCCTCAACGAACGTCCCCTCA
>CAMPGU010000063.1 GCA_946885645.1 uncultured Haloferula sp. | reverse complement strand
CCCGGAACACGAGAAGCCTTTCCTGGATCACCTGGACGACCTGCGGGTGATGATCACCCGCTGCCTGGTGACGCTGATGATCTCGATGGTCGTCTGCTTCGCTTTCCAGGAAAAGCTGATGGCGATCCTCCGCAAGCCCGTGGAGGAGGTCCGGCTGATCCACGCCACCAGCCTGCTGCCCGAGGACTCCGATCCGGCGATCGATCCGGAAAACTGGGAGGAGGCGAAGAAAATCGAGCGCGCCGCCCTCTCGCTGGGCCCCGAGCAAGGGGGCCTGCTTCTCGGCTACTTCGACACCGCCACGCTCCGGCGCGTGGAACTCATCCGGCTCTTGCGCGGCCTGGCCGTCCTTCCGGAGCAAAGCCGCGCCGCCTTCCTGCAAAGCACCGGTACCGATCCGGGCCTGGTGAACGTGGTGAACACGCTGCTGGCAAAGGGTGCCAATCCCGAAATCGACACCCGGGGAAACCTCCAGCTCATGTCCGCGCTGAAGCCCACGGAGACCTTCATGCTCTCCATGAAGCTGTCGTTTTTCGCGGGGATCGTGGTTTCTTTCCCGCTGCTGCTGCTTTTCATCCTGCAGTTCGTTTTGCCCGGCCTCCACCAGCACGAGCAAAAGGTCATGTGGCCGGCTCTGGCCATCGGCTTCGGGCTCTTCCTTTTCGGGGTCTTTTTCGCCTACTCCTTCGTCCTGCCGCGTGCGCTGACCTTTTTCTTCGAGTGGGGCTCGAAGCTGGGCGTCTCGAACGATTGGCGGATCGGCGAATATATTACTTTCGCCACCCAGTTCACCCTGCTTTTCGGCCTTTCCTTCGAGCTGCCCGTGGTGGTCATGGTTTTCGTGAAGGTCGGCCTGCTGACGCACGAGGCGATGCGCCGCACCCGCTCCTACGCGATCCTCGCGATCTTCGTGGTGGCCGCGATCATCACCCCGACGCCGGATGCCTTCACGCTCTGCCTGATGGCAGGGCCCATGGTCCTGCTTTACGAAATGTGCATCTGGCTGGCCTATTTCGACGCCAAGAAGAAGGATAAAGCGGAGGCCGAGGAAGAACGGCAGCGCTTGGAGCGTCTGCTCGCCGGCGGCGGCAACCCTGCGGACGAAAGCGAGGGGGACGAAGCGGAGGACCGCAGCGATCCTTGGGATCCCTCCTCCTCCGAGGAAGGCTGGAAGGCCGGAGAAGAAGCCGGTGACGAGGCCGCAGCGGATGCGGGCGACCAACCCGACGACGAGGAACCCCCGCAGAGCATCCCGGACGAGGAGAAGCGGCGGATGTCCGATCTCTAGGAGCGGGACGAGGGGGTCCGCTCCGCGAGCTGCTTGGCCGGGTGGACCGTCATTTTTCACTTTTCATTTCTCACATCCGCCAGTCCCCGCCAGCCTCCCGTGCATGCATTCCATGACGGGATTCGGCCGGGGCTCGGCCACGGCGGACGAGGGAACGGCGACGGTTGAAATCGCCTGCGTGAACCGCAAGCAAGCGGAGGTGGTGGTCCAGTCCGCGCGGGAATTCACCGAATTGGAGCCGAAGATCCGGCGGGCCGTCCTGAACACGATCTCACGGGGCCGCATCCAGGTCACCATCCAGTTCGAGCGATCCAGCGGAGCGCCCACCCCCGTCAGCGTGGACCTGCGGCTGGTGGAGGCGCTGGAAGCGGCTTTCGAGGCCATCTCCGGACACACCGGCAGGAATGTCCTGCCGGAAGCCGCGGATTTCCTGCGGACCTCGGGAATCATCCGGATCGAGGAAGGCGGGGTCTCCGCGGATGCGGCGTGGGCGGCCATCGAACCGGCGCTCGAAGTGGCGATCGAGCAAGTGCTCGCCATGCGGGCCGCCGAGGGGACGGATCTCGCCAAGGACCTTTCCAGCCGCCTGGATACCCTGGAGAGAACCGCGGCCGCCATCGCGGAACTCGCGCCGGTCCGGCCTGAGCGCTACCGCGAATTGCTGATGAAGCGGCTCCGCGAGGCCGGGCTGGAACTGGAACTGCAGGATGACCGGGTCCTGCGCGAGCTGACCATCTTCGCCGATCGCTCGGACGTCTCGGAGGAAATCACCCGGCTGGACTCGCATTTCCGTAAATTCCGCGAGTACATGGCGGGCAAGGAACCCGCCGGCCGGCCGCTCGATTTCCTCTGCCAGGAGATCCACCGGGAGTTCAACACCATCGGAGCCAAAGCTTCGGACGCGGGCATCGCCCAGCACGTCGTGGAGGCGAAGACGGAGCTCGAAAAGATCCGCGAGCAGGTGCAGAACGTGGAATAGCGGGGCCGGAACCACCAATCCGGTGCCTCCGGGAGGACAATGGGCACACGCGCGGCATTTTCCGCGGTCATTCCCGCTTTCCCGCGCCCCCGGATACTGGGCTCCGCCTTCCGTTGACTTTTCCGCAAGCTGCCTCCATACCCCGGCCATGTCCTCGGCGCTGCCGCCCAAACCAAGAATCATCGGACCGCGGATGCGCGTTTGCATCGTCGCGGCCAAATACAACGAGCAATTCGCCGACGCGCTGGTGGACAATACCGTCGCCGAACTGAGCGAGCTGATGCCGCAGACCCGCGTGGACATCATCCGCGTGCCGGGTGCTTTCGAAATCCCGGTGACGATCGCCAACGTGCTCGACCGTGGCGAGCAGCCGCCCGCCTGCGTGATCGCGCTCGGCGTGATCGTGAAAGGAGCAACCGCCCACGCCGACCTGATCGCGAATTCCATCACCCGCTCGCTGCAGGAACTGGCGGTGAAGCACCGGGTGCCGGTCATCCATGAAGTCCTGCTGGTGGAGGACGAAAAGCAGGCCTACGCCCGCTGCATCGGCTCGAATCTCAATCGTGGCCGCGAAGCCGCACGCGTCGCCGCCTCGATGGTGGATATCTTCAGCGAGATCGAGCGTTCCATGCCCCGTGTGATTTCCCGCAATGCCTAGCCGCCGTCAAATCCGCGAGGCGGTGGTGCAGTTCCTGTATTGCGCCGACCTCGAAGGCGGAGCCGACCCTGCGTCGATCCGGGAACCCTTCTGGCAATTCGTCACGGAGTCGGACCGCCGGGCCCTGCTCCAGGCGACATGGAAGACGCTTCACCACCTGAGCCTCGGCCGCGAGGCCAGGCTGAAGGAGTTCCAGGACCGGCTGCCGGTGGCGATGGCGACCCTGCGCGCCCGGCCCGATCTGGAGCGCACCGCCATGTCCCTCCAGCAGGTGGCGGATCTGGAAAACCGCTGGACCGCCGGAATGATCGAGCTTTCCCGCATCCCGCGCGATAGCGACGACGATTCCTTCAGCGAGCGCTTCGAGACAGTGCTCGCCACCCTCTTCCGGACCGACCGAGATCTCACGTTCGCCCGCCGCCGCTTCCTGGAGGCGCTCGAAGACATCCCCGGACTCCGGGGCCAGATGGAGCCGGTGGCCGGGAGCATCCGCCGCCTCGAACGCATTTCCGAACGCGTGCGCATGGTGGAAGAACCGGAGCGCTTTCCGGATCAGGTGGACCTGGCTAAAATCCGGGAGAGCAAGGAGGCCCTTGCCGCCTTGCGCCGGGAGACCGACTCGCTGGCAAGTGCGGTGCAGCGGGAAAAGGAGACCATCGACGAACGCTTGGCCTCCGTGGTGGAGAACTTTTCGCCCGAACGCATCGATCCCGTGGATCGCGCGATCCTGCGGCTGGCGATCTGGGAAATCATTCACGCGCCGGACATTCCGGCACCGGTGGCCATCAATGAGGCGATCGAGCTGGCCAAACGCTTCGGCACGACCGACTCCGGGCGCTTCGTGAACGGCATCCTCGACAAGATCGCGAAGACGAAGACGGACACCGGCGTCTGAGCCGCCCAAGCGCTCCTTGCCCTACCCGCGGAATCCATCTAGGATCGGAGGACGATGAGCGGAAATGCGGCAATCCAGTTCTCTGACTTGGTCCCCGTGGACGACTACCTCGAAGGAGAGCGTCACTCGGAGATCAAACACGAGTACTCCGGCGGCGTCGTCACCGCGATGGCCGGGGCCAGCCGGAAGCACGAGCTGGTGTCCCTGAATCTCGCCGCGAGCATCCACGGCCACTTGCGGGGGAAAGGCTGCCGCACCTTCAAATCGGACATGAAGGTCCATGCGGAGGTTATCGGCTCGGACATTTTCTACTACCCGGACGTGATGGTCGCGTGCGATCCGGCCGACAACGATCCTTACTTCGTCCGTAATCCGAAGCTTATCATCGAGGTCCTTTCCGACAACGCTCTGCGTGATCGGGTCGAAAAGTTCCTCGTTTACCAGCGGATTCCCTCCCTGGAGGAATACGTCATCGTCAGCCAGCACCCGGAACGGGCCGAGGTGAGCATCTTCCGCCGCGAGGGCGGCTGGGAGCCCGGCGAACTGCACCGGACGGGGGAATTTACCCTGCGCTCGATCGGCCTCTCTCTCAAGGTGGAGGATCTTTATCTGGAGTAGTCTTTCACTTCCGCTCCGCCTCGCCCGTCATGGGCACGAAGACGACGGGCAGGATCTGCTTTTGCTCGATCTTCCCGTCCGCCTTGCGCAGAAGAACGAGTTGTTGCGGATGACCCTCGGGGCCGACCGGGATGATCATGCGCCCGCCCTCCGCCAGTTGCTCGACGAGCGGCGGGGGAATGGCATCGGGAGAGCAGGTCACGATAATCGCATCGAAGGGCGCGGCCTCCGGCCATCCGCGGTAACCGTCCCCGATGCGCGCGTTGATGTTCTTGTAACCTTCCGCGGCAAAGGCTTCCGCCGCGCGTTTTCCAAGTGCTTCGACAATCTCGATGGTGTGAACCTCCTTCACGAGTTCCGCGAGAATGGCAGCTTGGTATCCCGAGCCCGTGCCGATCTCCAGCACCCGGTCGGTCGGCTTCAAGGCCAGCGACTCCGTCATGAAAGCCACCACGTAGGGCTGGGAGATCGTTTGGCCGTGGCCGATGGAGATGGCACGGTCGTCATAGGCATACTCGCGCGCATCCGGCGGCATGAAGAGGTGTCTGGGCACCTTCCGCATGGCTTCAAGCACCGCCGGACTTTTCACACCACGCCGCTCGATCTGCTCCGCCACCATCCGCTGCCTCGCGGCGACCGGATCCGGCTCCTGTGATACGGCACCCGCGGCCATCGCCAGCGACGCCGCCAATCCGGAAAGCATCGTTTTCATCCGATATCATAGCCCCGGCATCGTGTCGCGCCAACGCTTCCTCGCTTGCCCGCCGGGACAAGCTGCATTTCCTTTCCCCCATGCCGCGCCTCGCCCTGCTCCAGTCCCGCGGCTTCGCCACCAAGGCCGAAGCCTTCAAACGCCATGAAGCCCTCATCCGCGAGGCTGCCGCCGCGGGCGCGAACATCGTGGTAACGCAGGAACTTTTCCTGACCCCCTATTTTTGCACCGTCGAAGATCCGGCGATGTTTGATCTGGCGGATCCACTGCCGGGCCCGGTGACCGACCGGCTGGGGCAAATTGCACGGGAACTGGGTGTCGTCCTCGTTTCCTCGCTCTTCGAGCACCGCGGGGCCGGGCTCTATCACAATACCGCCTCCATCCATGACGCCGACGGCGCCCTGCTCGGCCTCTACCGCAAAAGCCACATCCCGCAGGATCCGGCTTTCGAGGAGAAATTCTACTTCACCCCCGGCGATACCGGATGGCCGGTGTGGAACACCAGATTCGGCAAGATCGGCGTCCTGATCTGCTGGGACCAGTGGTATCCGGAGGCGGCGCGCCTGATGGCTCTCGGGGGTGCGCAGGTACTCGTTTATCCCACGGCCATCGGCTGGCTGCCCGAGGAGAAACCGGCGCTGGGCGATGCCCAGCATTGTGCATGGGAGACGGTACAGCGTGGTCATGCCGTGGCAAACGGTTGCTACCTGGCGGCCGTGAACCGCGTCGGCACGGAGGGCAATACGGAGTTCTGGGGACGATCTTTTGTCGCCAATCCTTACGGGGAACTCGTTGCCAAGGCCTCCACGGATCAGGAAGAGATCCTTTACCACGATCTGGACTTCGCGGCGGTGGAGGAGTTCCGCCGCATCTGGCCCTTCTTCCGCGACCGTAGGATCGACGCGTACGGGGATCTGAGCAAAAGGTGGCGATCCTGAACCTTCGCGAAGGCTCTGAAACGATGATCATCCGCCCGGCCACGCCCCCGGATCATCCGTCGCTCGCGGAGCTTTTCCTCGCGGCACGGAAGCAGGCGTTCCCCTGGCTGCCCGCCGGGTCACTCTCCTTGGAAGATTTCGCGGACCAGACGAAAGGTGAAGCGGTCCATCTGGCGGAGGATGTCGACCGTTCCGTCCTCGGTTTCATTTCAGTGTGGGAGGAAGAGGATTTCGTCCATCATCTCTTCGTCGCGCCCGGGCACCAGCGGATGGGAACCGGGCGCGCGCTGCTCCTGAACCTCGCGTCCCGGCGCGCGGGACCCTTCACGCTGAAGTGCCACGCCGCGAATCTCGCGGCCGTGTCCTTCTACCGCGCCACCGGTTGGCGGGAAATCGGAAGCGGCAGCACGGCCGAGGGTGGCTATCTGCTGATGGAATGGCGGCCCTCCGGGAATCTCGCTCCTCTCCTCCGCCGACGCCCGGCAGAGGCGGCGGATTTCGGTTTCCTCTGGGAATTGCACCTTCTCACGATGCAGGATTATGCGGCTCGGACCTGGGGCCCGGAGAAGATATGGGACGAACCACGCTTCCGGGAGAAGTCCGACCTGTCGGGGCTGGAAATCCTGGAGATCGACGGCGTGCTCATCGGAATGATCTCCGTGAGCGAGGAGCCGGAATCCGTTTTCCTCCGGCGGATCGCGATCCATCCGGAATGGCAAAACCGCGGCATCGGGAGCATGCTTGTGGAGCAGGTCATCTGCGACACCCGCGAAAAAGGCCTGCCGACAACGTTGCAGGTGCTGAAGGTCAATCCCGCCCTTCACTTCTACGGACGGCGGGGCTTCCGGGTCACCGGAGAAACGGAGACGCATTTCTTAATGGAACATTCTGCGGGAGCCTGAACCCGGATTAGCCCAGCATCCACATGATCGCCTTCACCACCGCGGCGATCACGCCGATCGCACCGGCGCCCACCCCGAGGGTGCTGACGACGCCTCCGCGCTTCGCGGGAGATAGGGACATGAGAATTCCTATCGCTCCGAAGACGATGGCGACGATCGCGAGAATCAATCCGAAGATCGCTCCGCTGGTGAAGCTCCAGATGGCGGCGATCAGGGAGATGATCGACGGGATGCTGAAGGACGCTCGAGTGGAAGGAGTAGTTTCGGCCATGTAGCACGCTAGACGGCTTTCCGGGATCGTCAAAGGGATGAGAAGCAGGATTGCTCCGCGCTTTCCCGCGGTGAAGCGGTGGGACACGCTGGCGGCCGGTCGCCATGCCTGTCTTTCTTCTCATCGTCGCCTGCGCCCTCTGGGGTGTGAGCTTCCCCGTCATCAAGGCGCTGGATCTGGAGCAATCGGCCCGCTTGGGCGAAGTGTCGAAGACCTTCCTCGCGGCCTGGCTCCAGATGGCCCGCTTCGGCCTCGCGGCCGCGGTCATGATGCCGTTCATGATGCGGGCCCGGCCGACCCGCGGCGAGCTGGCGCAGGGTGCCTGGCTGGCGCTGTGGGGTGGAGCGGGAATGGCACTCCAGGCTTGGGGCCTTGGGAAAACCGAGGCTTCCACCTCCGCTTTCCTGACCCAGGCCTATTGCGTCATCCTGCCGCTGATCGAGTGCCTGCGCCGGCGCAGCGCTCCCACTGCCAGGACCCTCATGGCGACCTTTCTGGTCATCGCGGGCGGAGCCATCCTGTCCGGCGTGACACCCGCCTCCATCAAAATCGGCCCCGGTGAAGCGGCGACGCTGGCGGCGGCCTTCGTCTTCACCTTCCAGATCCTCACCTTGGAAAATCCGAAGTATGCAGGAAACCGCGGCCTGATGGTGACCTTCGCGATGTGCGTTTCTATCGCGCTGATGTTCCTGCCGGTGAGCTGGGCGATGGCACCGGAGCCGCGGATGCTGCTGACCGCGGGCGCTTCGTGGCCCGCCTTCCTGCTCATCCTGACGCTCTCCGTGGTCTGTTCGGTGGGTGCCTACGGGCTGATGAATACGTGGCAGCCCCGGGTTTCAGCAACGGAGGCGGGCCTCATTTACACGACCGAACCCGTCTTCACCGCCTGCTTCGTCATGTTCCTCCCGGCCTTGCTAGGCCGCCTGGTCGGCGGAAGCTATCCCAACGAAACTCTGACGCTTTCGCTCGCGGCCGGCGGCTCGCTGATTCTCGCGGCAAATCTCCTGATGCAATGGAAGCGCCCTCCTCATCCACCCGCGATCGCGCCTGTGCCCTGATCCCGGTTGCATTGACGCGCCGCCGGATCTGCATTTTTCCAGATCCCTGCAATATTTGCTAATCTGTAGTTTCTAGTTCACCGGATGGTGAAAGTGTGAGTGAATGAGGGGCCTTTCACCTTTTACTTCCCATGAAACTTCCCGTTCTGGTGATCAGCGGCTTGCTCGTCGCGACCTCATCCAACCTCAGGGCCGGATGCTGCCTGCATCACTCCCCTGCCGAGATCTTCCAAGGGGCCGATGCAGTGGCGGAGTATCGCATTCTTTCGAAAGCAATCGTGGCCCACGCCACGGGCGTCTCCACCCGCTACACTGCGGAGCTCAACCAGATTTCCAAGGGCACACCGCCGGAGGACCTGACATTCGTCAGCCCCGGAGGCAGCACCGCGGGAACGATGGAAATTTCCTCCGATCACGTCGATCTGGAGGCAGGCGGAGACTATATCCTGCACCTCCATCGCCTCGCCGACGGAAGCTGGAGGCCCTCGCCCTTCCACACCACCCGGGTGGAGGGAACCCCGGCGGAGAAGGGCGCGATCCGCACGTATTTCCAAAACGGAGCGGAGGGGGATTTTCCGGAGCTGGTAGCGCCTCTTTCGACCAGGGAGGTCACCCCGACGGGATACCTGCATTTCAACGGCGCACCCGCGCGCACCCCCACTTGCGACGGCGGCGTTCCCATTCCTTATCTGGTCGATGTGGATCCCGCGAAACTTCCTCCGGGGATGGACACGGCAGACGCACTCGCCGCGGTGGAGGAGGTCCTGGATGCATGGTCCTCCGTTTCCTCGCTCAGGTTCCGCTTCGACGGGCTGCAATCCTTCGGTATGGCGGCTGCGGACGTGGCGGCAAATGACGGCCGCCTCAGAATCCAATTGCACGACACTTACGGCTACGTCAACGCGCCGGCCATCGGGAGGGGTGGTGCACTCGCGAGCACCCACCCTTCCATCTTCCTCGGAGGACGGGTCGGAAGCCAAGGCTTCGGGGAGATCCTCCGCATGTCCATGGTGCTGGAGGATTCGGAGATGGAGAACGAGACGATGTTCAAGTCGGTGCTCACCCACGAGATCGGGCACGCTCTGGGTCTCGCGCATTCCAGCGAGGACGAGGACGAAGCAAACGCCGTCCTCAGAAACGCCACGATGTATTTCCAGCTCACCGGGAACGGGAACGGGGCAAGCCTGGGCAGCTATGACGTGGATCGAATCCGCTACGGATACCCATCGACCGACACCCCGCCCTACACCATCGAGCGTTTTATCCATGCGGTGACCCGGTCCAGCACCAGCAACGGTGCCCTGCCCGTGGCGACCGGCGTAAACCGGATCGACCTCCAGGCAATCGACCTGCAGGGAGGAACGCTCACCCCCGTACTGTCGTCGGCATCGCCTTCGCTTTCCCTTTCCGGGATGCAGCTCGTATTCACGCCTCAGGATTTCCTCACCGGAGCGAGAATCCCCGAGGAGGATATTGCCGCCGGCTCCAGCTACAGCTCCGCCTACCTGCAAATCGGTGACGGGGTCAATCTGAGCCGCGCCGCGAGATGCAGCGTGATACAGATTCTCGGCGATTCCCGGCCGGTGGACGGGCTCCCCAACTCTTGGATGACCACCCATTTCGGCACCATCGAACCGGGGGCTGCAGGCACTCCCAGGCATCCCGATTCCGACCCCGACAATGACGGCCTCTCGAATCGCACGGAGTATAACTTGAATACCAGCCCCATCTCGGCTGCGAGCCCCGGACCGGGCGCCTTGACCTACAATCACGCTAGCCGGGATCTCGTTCTCAACCCTCTGAGATTCGCTCCTTACCGCATCCAAGCATCCACCGATCTGGTGAACTGGACCACCCGCGCTCTATTCACCACCTCCGAGGTCCCTTCTCCGGTGACCTACGACACCGAACAGGATCTTTCCGCCAAGACCTTCTACCGGGCACTGCCGACGCCTTGATTGTTGCATTGCGCGGCCTCAGGCGGCTCATGCGAGCGGCTTGAACTCCGCCTGCTGCACCACCTCGCCTTTGAGGTTTTTCATCAGGAAGCTCAGCACGGAGGCATCGGCCTTGGCCTCGATCCAGGTGGCGCGTTCCGGTTGCGGGCCGCCGCCGACGAGCTGGGCGTAGGGAAAGTCCGCGGTGCCCGGAATCCACGCGGGGCTGTGCGTGTGGCCGGACACGATGACCTGCGCTTTCCACGCCACCAGCGCCTCGTGCCATGCCTCGCGGCTGAAGCGGCTGAAGGCGTCGTAGCCTCCCTTCTCATAACCCGCATCGGGCACTTCTGTCGTCCAGCGCAGGGGTATGTGACAGAAGACAACCCGATAGGGGGCATCGCGGAATTCAGGGCGGGCGGTGATTTCCTTCAGCCACTCTCCCTGTTCCTTGCGCAGCTTTTCAAAGGCGACACGGCCGCCGAAGCTGGGATGAGCGTCGGGCTTGTCCTCGCCCGTGTGGAGACATACGACGGCCACCGGTCCGCTGCGGAAAGCATAGAAAGGCCGCCCCTCCGGAGTGGCGACCACTTCCGGCACCCGGAAGGCCCACTGGCCGCGCACGTCGTGATTTCCCCACACCAGGAGCAGCGGCCGGTCCTCGCTCACATCCTGCCCACCCGGATGCAGCAGCGTGGGCACGAGCCACTCCTCCTGGTGCCAGTCGTTGCAGGTATCGCCGTTCCAGAGGAGGAAATCCCCGGGAGGCGTGGCCGCGTGCAGTTGCCGGATCGTCTCGTTGTTCTGATGGGTGTCGTTCCAGATCACGAAGCGGGTTTCCTTCGCGACCGGATCGAGTGTGCGGAATTTCTTCCAGGGTCCTTCGATGTGCTCCTTGCCATCGGTGGAATCGGTGACCGCACGCAAGGTGTAGCGCACCCCCGGTTTCAGGCCGCTCAACTTCACGCGCAGGATCTCATCGCCCTGCGGCACGAAGCCGAAGCGGTCCGCCCCGGCAGTACCGCTGCTGCCGTCCTCGCCCTTCCACTCGACACGGCCGCGGGCCAATCTCGATACGGCCCAGACGACTTCCGCGCCGTCCGGACGGGGTGCCATGATGACCGCGGGAGTCATCACCAGCGGCAGGCTCTCCGTCGCCCCGGCGGCCTCCGGCGCCGCCGAAATACCCGCCGTGCCGGCCACCGCTCCACCCGCCACTTTCCCGAGAAACCCGCGTCGCTTCATGGAGTCGGATTACGTCAGGAAAACGCCGCTTTCACGAGAATTCCGTCAATGCGACGAAATCGCCAGGAAGCGCGCGGGCGGAAGGAGGAAGAAGATTCCCGCTTTCTCGCCGGGCCCGATGCTGCTTTTCTCCCGGCGCATGACTCCCGCCGCCCTCGGATACGCGATGCCCGCCGAATGGTCGCCCCAGGAAGCCGTGTGGCTTTCCTGGCCGGTTGAGGACGAGCGACATTGGGGCGGGGTGAAGCAGACCCTGATCCGGGAGAAATTCGCGGAGATCGCTGCGGCGGTCAGCCGCTTCGAAACCGTCCGAATCAACGCCGCCGGCGCGGACCACGGTGCAATCCTGGCCGCCTGCAACCGGGCGAAGGCGGTGCCGGAACGGGTCGAGCTCTTCGATCACCCGCACAACGATGTGTGGTGCCGCGATCATGGCCCCATCTTCGTGAAGCATCGCAAAAGCGGCGAGGTGGCGGTGACCGATTGGGGCTTCAATGCCTGGGGCGGGAAATTCCCTCCCTACGATCTCGACGATTCCATCCCGCGCCAAGTGGCGGAGGGGCTCGGCATGAAGCGCTTCGAAGGAGGAATGATCTTGGAAGGCGGGGCCATCGAGATCAACGGCGCGGGCCAACTCCTGACGACCGAGGCGGTGCTGCTGAATGCAAACCGCAACCCGCACCTGTCCCGCGAGGAGATCGAGCGGAATCTGCGCGAGGGCCTGGGCGTGCAAGACATCCTCTGGCTGAAGCAGGGCATCGAAGGCGACGACACGGACGGCCACATCGACGACCTCGCGCGCTTCACCGATCCCGCCACGATCCTCGCCTGCGTCGAGACCGACCGCGGCTCCCCGAACCATGCCGTCCTGGAGGAAAACCTCCGCAGCCTGAGATCCTTCATCGACGGAAACGGCCGGGGTTTCGAGGTCGTGGAGATGCCCCTGCCGGAGGCCTGCGAGGTGCCGGGGTGGCGGCTTCCGGTACTGCCCGCGTCCTATGTGAATTTCCTGATCGTGAACGGCGGCGTGCTGGTGCCCGTTTTCCGGCAACGGAAGAACGACGACCGGGCTCTGGGGATGCTGCGCGAGCTCTTTCCGGGGCGCGAGGTGGTGGGAATCGACTGCCTGGACCTGGTGGAGGAGGGCGGGACACTGCACTGCATTTCGCAGCAACAGCCCGCCGCAATCTGATCCGGAGGGGGACCCCACAAGCAAGTTGCCAGCCGGTCGGACCGCATCCACTCTAACGACGTGAGTACCGCCCTCAACCGACTTCGTGCCTTGGCCCGCGAGAGAGCGGTGGTTGCCAGCGCAGCCTCTGCGATCAGCTGGGATCAGGAAACCTATCTGCCGGATGACGGGCACGCCTGGCGCGCGGATCAGCTCGCCTGGCTTTCCGAAAAGGCCCACGAGCTGGCTACATCCTCCGCTTGGGGCGATGCGCTGGCAGAGGCCGAGGCCGCGGGTGAATCGTCCGCCCTGCTTGCGGCGATGCGACGCGACTTCGACCGCGCGACGAAGCTGCCGGGAGAACTGGTGGCGCGGGAAGCACAGGTGTCTTCTCTGGCGAAAGTGGCTTGGGCGGAAGCGCGCCGCCTTTCGGATTTCGCCTCCTTTGCACCGCATCTGGAGACGCTGCTCGGGATCGCCCGCGAAAAGGCAGACCGCTGGGGCTATGAGGGCGAGGCCTATGACGCCCTGCTCGACACCTATGAGCGCGGGGCCACCGCAGGGAAGATCGCCTCGCTCTTTGAAACCCTGAAGCCGCGCCTGCGCGATCTTGCCGCAGCGGCGGTGGAGCGATCCGAGGAACGGGATGCCACGCTGCCGGGCGGACCCTACCCGATTTCGGCGCAGCAGGCTTTCAACAGGAAGGTGGCGGAATCCCTCGGCTTCGATTTCAAGGCGGGCCGGATCGATACCACCTCGCATCCCTTCTGCACGACCCTCGGCCCGCGCGACGTCCGGCTGACCACGCGCTACGACGAGAGCGATTTCACCTCATCGCTCTTCGGCGTGATGCACGAAGCCGGGCACGGCCTCTACGAGCAGGGGCTGCCGGGCAGCGAGTTCGGCCTGCCATCCGGGCACGCGGCCTCGCTGGGCATCCATGAATCGCAATCGCGCCTGTGGGAGAACCATGTGGGACGCTCCTACCCCTTCTGGGAAAAGTGGCTGCCCGTGGCAGCGGAGCATTTCCCGCAACTCGCGAAGGTCGCCTTGGACGACTTCATCGCGGCGGTGCATCGCGCGGAGTTTTCATTCATCCGCGTGGAAGCGGACGAAGCAACCTACGACCTGCACATCCTCTTGCGCTTCGGCCTGGAGCGGCGGCTGGTGGCCGGGGATCTGGCGATCGCGGACGTGCCCGAGGCCTGGAACGAGAGCTTCAGCGACCTTTTCGGGATGACACCGCCTGACAATGCCCGCGGTTGCCTGCAGGATATCCATTGGTCGATGGGCGGTCTGGGCTATTTCCCCACCTACACCCTCGGCAATATGAATGCGGCCCAGCTCTTTGCCGCGGCCATCGCCGATGAGGAGATCGCTTCCAGCGTGGCGAAGGCCGAATACGGACCGCTGCTTTCCTGGCTGCGGGAAAACGTGCACGCGAAAGGCGCGGTGCTCATGCCCGCCGAAATCATGAAAGAGGCCACGGGAAAAGGACCTTCACCGGAAGCGCACCTGACGCATCTGACGCGAAGGTATCTGGCGCAGTAGGGACTTCGATCTTTTTCATCCGTCGGATCGCGGTCCTCGGAACGTCGATACGTTCTCCGTCTGCAAGTCTCGGCTCCGGAGCGGGAGCACCGGCGTTGATCGGGCCGGCAAGGCAAGCGGCTTACATTCCCTGTGCAAGATGGAATCTTGCGCTACTTCACTTGATCTCCATGCCGCTGTTCGGCCAGATCCATTTCATGACCTTGCCATCCTTGATGAGCGCCTTGGCTTGGATGGTCTTCACGCCGAAAATCGTCTCCGCCTTGTAGGCGGCGACGCCCGTCTGATAGTTGGCGCCATCCACCGTTTCTTCCTCGCCGGCCTTCCACGCGAGGACCTGGTCGAAGGTGAACTCCTTCACCTGGGCGGCTTTGATGCTCTCCTGCATCACTTTCACGATCTCATCCCCGCCCAGAGTGGCACCGGCGGGAGCGGGCTCGGGTACCGGCTCGGGAGCGGGCTTCTCCATTTCGTCGCCCTTGTCGGCCACCACAGGCGGTTCCGGCTCGGGTTCGGGGGCCGGTTCGGGCATCGGAGCGGGTTCCGGTTCCTTTTTCACCACCGGCGCAGGTTCCGGGGCCGGCTTGGGCGGCTCGACCGGGGCCGGGGCCGGTTTCACCGCTCCCAGGGCGGACTCGTCTTTCTCTTCTCCCGTCGCGCCATCGATGTAACGCACCTTCGTCTGATTGTAGGAAATCAGGTTCGGGGTGATCTGCGGCTCGAAGACGTAGCCCGCGGCTCCGGCTCCGACGACGCATAACATGGGGAAAAGGTACTTCATCTCGCTGGCCCATACGTAGGTTTTCCACCGGTCCTTTGACCAGATTTTTCCAAGTGGAACAATTCCGGGAATCGGAAGTGCCAGAACTCCCTTGGCCGCCCCGCTCCCGCTGCCTAGCTTCACCCCATGCCACGGCTTTTCCTCCTGGACGGGATGGCGCTCGTTTACCGGGCCCACTTCGCCTTCATCCAGAATCCCATCCGCAACTCCAAGGGGATCAATACCTCCGCTCTCTACGGATTCACGAACACGCTGCTGACGATCCTGGAAAAGGAGAAGCCGACGCACCTGGGGGTGGCCTTCGACACCTCCGCTCCGACCCCCCGGCACGTGAAATTTCCCGCCTACAAGGCGCAGCGCGACGAAATGCCGGAGGAGCTGGCGGCGGCGATCCCGAATGTGAAGCGCCTCTGCCGCGCCTTCCATATCCCGCTGCTGGAGATCGACGGCTACGAGGCGGACGACCTGATCGGCACGCTGGCAAAGCGGGCCGAGCCGGCGGGATTCGAGACCTACATGGTCACCCCGGACAAGGATTTCGCGCAATTGCTGAGTCCCTCCACCTTCATGTGGAAGCCGGGCAAAAAGGGCTCGGAGCACGAGGTCATCGGGCTGCCCCAACTCCCGGAGGTCTGGGGGGTGAAGGATGCGCACCAGATCATCGACCTGCTCGGCCTGATGGGAGACTCCGTGGACAATATCCCCGGCATTCCCGGCATCGGCCCGAAGACCGCCCAGAAGCTGATCGCCGACTTCGGGTCGGTGGAGGGGCTGCTGGCGAATACTTCGAAGCTGAAAGGCAAGCAGAAGGAAAACATCGAGGCGCACGCGGACGCCGCGCTGCTATCCAAGGATCTGGCTACCATCATCATCGACGCCCCGATCGAGGTGTCGTGGGAGGATCTCATGCTTTCCCCGCGCAATGACGAGGCGGTGAAGGAGCTTTTCACGGAGTTCGAATTCCGCACGCTGACGAAGCGCCTCTTCGGCGAAACGCCCGCTGCCGCCGCGGCCGCCAAGCTCCCTCTCCAGGAGACCAACGGGACCGCCACGCAGACCCTCTTCGAGACCTTCAAGAAGATCGGCGATGTCCCGCACACCTATCATCTGGCGGATACCGCGGAGAAGCAGACGGAGCTCTTCGGCCAACTTTCCCGGCAAAAGAGCTTCTGCTTCGACATCGAGACCACCTCCCTCGACCGCTTCGAGGCGAAGCTGCTGGGCGTCGCCTTTTCCTGGGCCGCACACGAGGGCTGGTATCTCCCCTACACGGCCGATCTCCTGCCCGCCCTGTGCGAGGCGTTGACCGGCCCTGCGGAAAAGATCGGCCACAATCTCAAATACGATCTCTCGGTGCTGTATCACCACGGGATCGTGGTCAGCGGGCCTTTCTTCGATACCATGCTGGCGCACTCGCTGATCTTTCCCGACCAGCGGCACACGATGGACTACGTGAGCGAGACCCTGCTGGGCTACACGCCGATCAAGCTGGCGGACATCGCGAACTCGAATCTCCAGCCGCCTTTTCCCGCCGCGCCGATGGACGATCTCTTCACGCTCGCGGCGGTGAAGAAAACGAGCAAGGATCTCGATCTCTCCGCCATTCCCCTGGAGACGCTCGCGGAATATGCCGCGGAAGACGCCGACGTGACCTGGCAAATCGCCGCAAAGCTCCGGCCTCTGATCGACGGGCAGGAAACGGTGCTCCACGACATCGAGTGTCCACTGCTTCCGGTGCTCGTCCGCATGGAAATGGAGGGCATTTCGGTCGATCCCGCCGCGCTGGTGGAGATCG
>CAMPGU010000062.1 GCA_946885645.1 uncultured Haloferula sp. | reverse complement strand
CCAAAATAGTACAGATTCAAATCACTCCGAAATCATTTTTCAGACAGCCTCTTAGATGTTCAGTCCCGGAGAGAGGTGGAACGGGTTTGATTTGAACCGGTCGGGCTCCTTTTGCCAGCGGGAACAGACGAATTGGTAGTGTAAGATCCCCCTCGCGTGACGCATTTCGGAATGAGAGGGTTCGGGTCGGGATCACAGCACCGAACCGATGAAGAAAAGCCGATTCACCGAGAGCCAGATCGTGGCGATCCTCAAGGAGGCCGACGGAGGCATGAAGGTCGCCGAAGTGTGCCGCAAGCACGGCATCAGCCAGCCTACCTACTACAACTGGAAGAGCAAATACGGCGGCCTGAGCGTCGCCGAACCCAAGCGCATCAAGGAGCTCGAAGCCGAGCAAGCCAAGCTCAAGCAGATGTATGCCGACCTCGCAATGGAGAACCACGCGTTGAAGGAACCCATCGAAAAAAAGCTCTGACGCCGGCCGAGCGGCAGGAAGCCGCCGGCTGGCTGGTGGAGGAACAAGAGGTCCCGGTGGCTCGGGCGTGCCGCCTTCTGAAAATCGGCCGTTCGCGCTGGTATCGTCCGCAGACGGACCGCCGCGAACGGGACGCACCGGTCATCGCGCGGCTCAACGAGGTCGTCGGCAAGCACGGCCGCTGGGGCTTCTGGAAGTGCTTCCACTGGCTGCGCCAACGCGACGAGCGGTGGAACCACAAGCGCGTGTGGCGGGTCTACCGCGCGATGAAGCTCAACCTGCCGAGACGAACCAAGCGGCGGCTCCCGACACGGGTCAGGTAACCCGCTTGAGGTCCCTGCCGAACCGCACCGCATGTGGGCGATGGACTTCATGTACGACACGCTGTTTTGCGGGAAACGGTTCCGCACCTTCAACCTCATCGACGAAGGCGCCCGCGAGGCGCTGGCCATCGAGATCGACAGCTCGTTGCCTGCGGAGCGGGTCGTGCGGGTGCTCGATCAGCTCAAGGAAAGCAGGCCGTTGCCGGATCAGATCCGCATCGACAACGGCCCCGAACTGCAGTCGGCCAAGCTTGTCGCCTGGGCCGAGACCAATGGCGTGAGGCTCCACTACATCCAGCCCGGCAAACCGACCCAGAACGCCTACATCGAGCGCTTCAACCGGACCTTCCGCCGCGAGGTCCTCGACGCCCACCTCTTTGCCTCACTCACCGAAGTCCGCGAAATCACCCATGAGTGGATGACCGCCTACAACGAAGAACGTCCCCGTCAAGCCCTGGGCAACGTGCCACCGAGAGTCTTCAGCCAGCAGCAGGCACGAACTGAAACCGAACCAACAACCGTTCCGGATTCTACTTCCGAAATGCTTCTTTGACGGGGGATCTTACAGCACCTCGGGGGAAACTGCTACGATGCATGGCGGCATGGGGTCCTGGTCCACCAATACAGCCCCCCACTGTTTTCACACGAACAGGCGGGAAGTGTGGGAATTCCTGAACCGCTTCACGAAATTTCGAGAGACGCAGCTCCGCGTGATGGCCAACACCCGGAGCGGCCTTATTCCCGTGCCCTTCAACGATGTGTCGGCGGAGATCGCAGGCGATCTCTCGCCGGAGCAGATCGGGGATCTGCTGTTCGTGGACTGCAGTGAGAAGCATTGGGGAATCCCGTGGAAGGAGATCCCGGCGTCGATAAAGGGAAGGGTTGCACTGCGGAGGGCTGGACGCGATTGCCGGTATCATGGCAAGGGATTCCGACGGAGGGATACACGCGGATGTTCGAGGCGATGCTGGAGGGCACCCCGGTGCATCTCGGATGTGGGGAGGAGGAATGGCGGAGGGTGGCCGATCCGGCCACGGTGGAAACCTTCTCCACGGCGGACAACACTTACATCCGGGAATATGTCCGCGCGAGCTCGGGCGAGACCGCGGCGACCACGTTGGCCGGTCAGCCGGTGTCCTGGTGGAAGATTTCGGGAGTCACCAACGGGGTCAAGCTGGAGCAGTCGGTGAAAGGCATCCAGCGGGAGAAGACCTGGCTGGCCTCGAACTCCTCTTCCCTGGTGGTGGCAGACGGCGACAAGCAGACGTCCACGATCGTCACCATGCCGAACTCTCCCGGCCAGCCCTTCTCGGCCCAAACCGAAATCACCGAGGGGACGGCACGGATTTCGAAAAGGATCGTGAACTACGAGAGTTCCGGCACGGAGTACGTCATCTCGGACGAGGTGGTTTATCTCGATCCTGCCAGCGGCCCCGGCCTCATGACCGCCTACGGCTACTATCCATCGACTGCCGGGAGCGATGCCGCCGGCAAGCTTTGGTGGATTTCCCGCCCTGACGGGAGCTGGGTCGTGTATTCGTATCCCGGCAACGGTGAGAGGATCAAGGTTGATCCAGCCTGCCACGGCTACCATTATGAGAGCTCCGATTCTTATCGCGAGAGCGTGGCAGAACGGCGCTTTTTGCACAGCCAGAAACGAACAAACCCGTGACCACAAAGCCCTGTAAGGCAGCGCTTTTCGCCGTATTTGAATTCTGGACACTACGCGGTCCGATGGGTGATGAGGGATCAAGCTTCAGACCCCAGATGCCGCCGCAACCGCTGTGCGGCAATCCTTCCGATCCTCAGCGGTTCATCGAGACCGTGCAATGTCACCAATGCCTCGTCCCGGGAACGGCGGTTGACCGACAGCAGCCGCCGCGGTTGCACGATCAGCGAGCGGTCGAGCCTGAGAAATTCGCTTTCGGGCAGGCGCCGCTCCCACTCGGAGATGCTACGCAGCACGGTCATCGCAGGCTGATCCGCCAGCATCACTTGTGCGTATGTTCCCAAGGCTCCGATCGCAACGATTTCCCGCACTTCCACCACGCGCAGAGTCTGCCGGTCGGTGAGCGGGATGCGGCTTTCCAGGGTCCAGTCTTCTTCTCCGCTGCAGGCGATAGGGCTAATGGACTTTCTTACAGCCGTCAGCCGCCGGAGGGTCAAGGCCAGCCGGTCGGGGTGCACCGGTTTCAGGAGATAGTCAAAGGCGCTCACGGCGAAGGCTTCGACCGCGAAGGTTTCGTGCGCCGTTACGAAGACGACTGCCGGCGGTGCGAAACTTTCAGGCAGCCGTGCCAGCAGTTCCAGCCCGTTGTCTGGCGGCATCTCGATGTCAAGAAACACCACATCCGGCCGCAGATTCGCGACCATGGTGGCGGCCGCCTCCAGACCATCCGCTTCACCGATCACCTGGATCTGCGGATGCGCGGCGAGCAGGCCCGCCAATCGCTTCCGCGCAAGCCGTTCGTCGTCCACCAGCAGCGCGCGCAGGATGCTCAATTTGTCACCTCCGCAGGTAGGATGTTCATCTCATCCGGCAAGACCGCGACAGGCAATGTCACCGCCACCTGGACCCAGCCGCAGTCAGCTTGGTGCGTCAGTCGCGCGCCCGTGCCGAACAGCAGTTCGAGCCGCCGGCGCAGATTCGACAGTCCGATGCCATGGGATCGCGCCGCGTCGAATTCCAGCCATCGGCCGCTGTTCTGGACCGTGACCTCGAGGGCGCGCGCGGGGCGGGAAAGCGCCGCCGAAATCCTGACTTGCAGGGGTGTTCCGCTCGTCAGACGGCCATATTTCATGGCGTTTTCCAGCAGCGGCTGGATCATCGCCACCGGCACCCGGACGCGCCTCGCCTCCGGCGGGGCCTCGATCGCGTAGACAAGTTTTTCTTCGAAGCGGGCCTTTTCGACTCTCAGATAGTGCTCCAGCGCGTCGAGCTCATCTCCCAATGCTTGGCAGTCGTCGGCCGGGCGCAACGAGAAGCGCAGATACTCCGCCAGCTCTTGCGTGATCTTTTCCACGGCGTCGGGATTGTCCTTTTCCGCCAGTATGGAGTTGAGCGCGTTGAAAAGGAAATGCGGGTGGACCTGCGCCCGCAGTTGGCGCAGTTCGGCGGTTCGGACCGCGGCCTCGCGCCGGGCGGCATCCAGCCGGGTCTCAGCCGCCTCCAGCCACAGCTTGATCCCGAAATACAGCAGGGTCCAGATAATGAACAGGCTCGACCGCAGCAATACGCCGGCCAGCAGCACGAAGCCGTGGACTTCGGTGGGTGTGGTTTCCGATCTGCCCGCCCATTCCAGCGTCTTCTTTGCCAACGAGTGGGTGCCCAACGAGTCCACCGCGCCCAGCACGACGCAAATGATCAACACTCCGGCCGAGAGCCGCCACCATGACCAGCGGCGCCACGGGATCCGGCGCAGGAATTGCCGGATGGCCGTGGTCACGAGAATGCCCGATCCAACCCGCATGACGAGGATCACCCCGATCACCGGCCAACTGAAAAGCTGAAGCAGGGGATAGATCGACAGGCTTCCGACGGCCGACCAGCCTGCGATCTGCAGGGTCCAGAAGAGCCGTTCCCGTTCCGCGCCTGCCGGCGGCAGGACATTTCCCGGCTTAGACAAGTTTTCCGCATCCGGCTTCATGTGGTCGAAGACCCGTCGGCGATAGCGGCATGTAGCGATGCTCGCGTCCGTGACGAGGCTGAGAAGCGTCAAATTGCCGCACCCGCCCGATTCATTAAATTTTCCGCCGGTTTCGTCAAACCGAACGTGACTTACCAGGCAATCAGCCAAATAGGATTGCCATGTGTACGGGAAATTCAAGAAATCCATGGTTTTTGCGGGCTATTCCGCGGCTGGGCTGATTTGCGTTCTTCCGGCATCCGCTTTTCCCCCTGCTCCGTATCACACGCTTTACGGGATGGTCCGCGGCGAACACGGGCAGGTCCTGCGGGTGGATGGAGCGCGGGTCGTCTTCTATAGAAACGGCAGCGAGTTCCTCAGCTCGGCCATCAGCGAGAGCACCTCGCTCGACCAGAACTATCAGATCCGGTTGCGCATGGACATGCAGCGCGCCGGGACCGAGACCTACACCGCGCTCGCCAACGCGACCGGCACCCCGTTCACGCTCGGCGTCGTCCTCCACGACGTGGTGCACTACCCGATTGAAATGTCCGCACCGCACGGCGTGGGCCAGCCGGGCGAGCGCGTCAGACTGGACTTAACGCTCGGGATCGATGGCGACGGCGACGGCATCCCGGACGCCTGGGAGCACGCCCAGCTTTACGCCGGCGGACATTCCCCCGGCGACGACGGCTGGAGCCTTTCGCTGATAGACCGCGATGGCGACTTCGATGGTGATGGTATCTCCAACTGGAACGAATACATCGCCGGCACCTACGCCACCGATCCCACCGACTATCTCGCGCTCCGCCTCACCGAGAAATTCCCCCAGAGCGTGCGGCTGGGGTTCTACGCGATCCACGGCAAAACCTACTCGCTGGAAACTTCCGAAGATCTGCTCAGTTGGAAAGCGGCCCCGCTCTATTTAACCAATCCGGCCGATCCCGGAACCGGAGACGGCGAAGAAGCCTATCCCGGCGACGACTTCGACGATGACGATCCCCCCGCGGCCAACACCGGCCTGCGGTCAGAATCGTCCGGGCTTACCCGTATCTACGCCGTCGCGGATCCGGCTACCGACACCTATTACCGCCTCCGAGTCCGATGAAGTCGATTCTCCCCGCGATCTTCGGGACCGTCCTTTTGGCTCCCGCTCTCCACGCCCAGTGGAAGAGCGAAACCTACAATCTCAAGGGTGGCTGGAACGCCATCTGGCTGCATGGAGATGCCACTCACGCGACTCCCGCCGAATTGTTCCAAAGCCACCCGTCGGTGCTCGAAATCTGGCGCTGGAACCCCAACCCCGATGCCGCCGGTTTCTCCGATTCCCCCTCCGAGCCAAGCTCGACGAGCGGCGAATGGACGATCTGGAGCCGTGAGGATCCGGAGGAACAACGGCTCACGGCCCTCACCGGGCAATCGGCCTATCTGATCCGTTGCAGCGGCAGCGCCTCCGCCACGTCCACCATCTCCATCGCCCAGCGGCCGAAACCGCCGGCGTCCACCTGGCTCATCGCGGGCGCGAATTTCCTGGGCTTTCCCGCCAGCACCGGTCCCGCACCCTTGTTCGCGTCGTATTTCGCCAGCTTTCCAGCGGCCACGACTCCGCCATCGAAGATCTACAAATACATCGGCGGAGATCTGGGTGCCGCCAATCCCATGCAGATCAATTCCGGCTTCGAAGCCCTCGACCGGAACACGGCCTACTGGTTCGAGGCCGCCGCGGTCGGCGATTTCACCGCGCCGGTGGAATACGAGCTGCCCGGCACGGCCGGCATCGCCTTCGGCCGCACCGGAAACGTCATCACCATGGGCGTGATGAACCGCTCGACCAGCGCCCTTACCCTGACATTTTCCACGGAGTCGTCCGAGCCCGCGCCCCCGGGCCAAACCGCCATCTCCGGCAGCGTGCCGCTCACCCGCCGGGTCCATGATAGCGCGACCGGCTCCACGACCGAGGAACCCCTCGGCGGATTCACCGTCTCGGTCCCCGCTTCCGGCCGGCTCAACCTCGAGTTCGGCATCGACCGCTCTCAACTCACCGGCTCGTCCAGCGAGTTGTATGCCTCCTTTCTCCGCGTCCGCGATTCGGCAGGGCTGAGCGACGTGCTGCTGCCCGTCAGCGCCCAGGTCGCTTCGCCGGCCGGCCTTTGGATCGGCCAGGTGGATGTCTCCGCGGTCACCAGCACGGTTGCGGACAGCCCCGGCGACACGACCTCACGCAGCTTTCCGCTGCGAACGATTGTCCACGTGGATGCCAGCGGTACCGCCCGTCTTCTTTCGCAGGCGTTTGTCGGCACCCTCGCGAGCGCCGGCCATCTTCCCGGCATCTGCGTGCGCGAAAACTCGCTCCTGGCGGGGTCCGAGGCCTCGGCGCTTCGCCTTGTCTCCAGCCAGATGCCGCTCGACCGTGCGATCGCGGGCGAAGGCAGCTTTGCCGTCGGCTCGACGCTTTCCCATGTCGTCGCGATCCCGTTCGACGATCCCACCAACCCGTTCGTCCATGCCTACCACCCCGATCACGACAACCGCGACGCCCGCCTGGCTCCCTTGCCCGCGGGCGTCGAGAGCTACGACATCACCCGCCGGTTGACTTTCACTTTCACACCATCCCCGCCGGACGGTGCCACCATCACGGGCTGGGGCACCACGATCTACGGCGGAACTTATGCCGAATCGATCGAAGGCTTGAACAAGGAGCCCCTCACGATCGGCGGCACCTTCATGTTCCGCCGCGTTTCCGAAATCGCCGATATCACCCTCGAATAAGCCTCCGTCCGCCGTTCCTTATGAAATCCCTGTTAGCCTCCTTCGTTCTCGCCTTCGGCGCCGCCGCGCTGGCTGAAACCCCGGCCCTCATGAGTTATCAAGGCCGCGTCAGCGATGCCTCCGGAGCGCTCATCGGTGCCGATATCCCGGTCAACCGCACCATCACCTTCCGGTTCTATTCCGCCAGCACGGGCGGAGCGCCGCTGTATGCGGAAGCCCAGACCGTCACCTTGTCCGGCGGCGAGTTCAGCGTGCTGCTCGGAAGCGGCACCGGCGTGGCTGGCGCGCCGGGACCTGGAGCTCCCGCCACGGCACCTTATATCTCGCTCGACAGTATCATGAGCGGAGACATCTACCTTGGCATCACGGTGGATGATGGAACCCCTGCCGCCGATGCGGAAATTACGCCGCGCCAGCAGATCGTCTCCGCGGCTTACGCCTTCCGCGCGAAACTGGCCGAAGGTCTCGTCGACGGCGCGCTTTCCACCGCGATGCTCGCCGACACCTCGGTGACCACCAACAAGATCGGCAGCAACCAGGTCACCAGCGCCAAGATCGCCGACGCCCAGGTCATCACCGCCAAGATCGCCGATTCCAACGTCACCACCGCGAAGTTGGCCGACTCCAGCGTGACCACGGAAAAGATCGCGCCCAATGCCGTCGGATCGGCGCAGATCGCCAATGGTTCCATCCAGGCCCAGGACATCGCCGACGCCCAGGTCACCGGCGCCAAAATCGCCAATGGCAGCATCGGCTCGGTCGATATCGCGGACGGGGCCGTTGCCACCGCGGACCTCGCGAACGGCGCCGTCACGGGCGCCAAGATCGACGCCGGCGCGATCGACTACGACAAGCTCGCTGCGGCCATCCAGCAATCGCTCTGCCCGCCGGGGACGATCTTGCCTTACGCGGGCGACAACGCGCCGGACGGCTGGTTGCTTTGCAACGGTGCCACGGTCAGCCGCTCCACATACGGAGGCCTGTTTTCGGTCGTAGGCACGCGTTTCGGCTACGGCAACAACAGCAGCACCTTCCATCTGCCGGACTTCCGCGGTCGCTTCCTCCGCGGCCGCGCCGGCGGTGTCGGCCGCGACCCCGACCGCAATTCCCGCACGGCGATGAATCCGGGCGGATCCACGGGCGATGCCGTGGGCTCGGTGCAGGAGGACCAGTTCCTCAGCCACAGCCACGGCTACCAGGACATCTACTACTCCGAAGGCGGGGGGCCCGTGAGCGTGCCCAACAACCTGGGCTCCGGCGATACCGACCACGACAACGGCGGCTACCAGATGGGGCGCACCAGCAGCGCCGCCGGCGGGAGCGAGACGCGACCGCTCAATGCCAACGTCAATTACATCATCAAATACTGAGCCCGCCGGTCATGGATCAGCCTCATTCCGCCATAAACCGCGCCTTTCGCCGCTGCCTCTGGCTGACATGTCTTGCTGGACTCGCCGTCGTTCTCAGCGGTAGCCTTTACGCCCAGTTCGAGGTCAAGGGCGGCGTCTTCAATGATCTCAGCGAACGTCCCGGCGGTATCCCGGTCGGGCCGGGCGGCGAACCCTCCGGAGAGCCGGCCATCACCCCGCAGTTCTCCAACGTGGTGGAAACCTCCGGCAGCGCCGGCCCCATCTCCGCGGATTCGCAGCACGCATCCCGCTACCCATCCTCCGGAGCTGTCGTGCTCGAGCGTGCCAGCATCGGCACTAGCTTCGCCTCCGGCGTGCCGCGCTATTTCCTCGGCGACCGCATGGCCCCGCCCTCGCGATATGTTTCCACTTCGGGCGGCACCGTCGCGACCGATGCCGCTTTCTGGCGGGCCGAGCCGATCCGGGCCGGGGAAATCGTCACGAATCCCTCCGGCCAGCCGCTCCGGGATGCCACCGGCATGGCCATCGCCAATACCGGCGGCGTGATCGTTCCCGCGCTCGCACCGGGAGTTTACGAAACCTTCTACTACAGCCCCCACGCCAAGGCGACCTTCGCCTGCCAGCCCGGACGGGTCCAACTCTGGTGGCGGTCGCGTTTGCCGGATGCTTCGGGCAACTATGTCCTGGTGCAGGAAACATTCTCCGTTTCCTCCGCCACCACAAGCCCGGTCCGCACGCTTTACTGGACGGAGAAAAGTTTCAACGGCCCGCGCGTGACCGTCCCCGGGGGGCGTATTGTCACGGTCAATCCCGTCTACAGCAACGTCTTCCCCGCGACCGTCGCCGAGGAATACACGGTCCCGGGATCCTCGCCGCCGGCCGATCCGGGCGCTCAACCCGCCGCGGAGCTCCGCACGGTCTGGTATGAGAAGAACAACGGCGTGGGAGAACTCCACGCCTACAACGTTTCCGGCCGCATCCTCATCGAATATCTCGGCGCGCTGCGGGATGACGGGACCCACGAGTTTCTCGGCGCAGACATCGTCGAAGTCGCTCAGGCCGCGGAGCCCAGCACGCTGACCGTCCATCTCGGGGAGGAAATCCGCCCGGCGATCGATGACCGCAAGCTCATCGCGCTCCCGGTGGACAACAGCGGCTCCTCCGGCTCCGCGGGTTATTACGGCAGCATACCGCGCGCCGATGGCTCACTCGGCTACTATGCCGAGCGCGAGAACACCCTCGAGGACCGGGTCGTCTTCTATTGGCTCGAATCGCTCGACGCGGCCATCCGCCCGGCTTCCGGCGACCCCGCCGGCCTGTTGCTCGACTGGCCGAAACATCTGCACAAGTACATCCAGGTTTGGCCGGATGACGTCTCGGCCTTCGCCCACTACACGGTCGGCGGCGAGGGTAGTTCCGCGGACAACGGCACCGGTCTGAAATTCGAGGACGGAAAGATTCCTTCCCTCATCTATCAGGACGATCCCGAGCAGGACGAGGCCGGCATCGATGCGGTCACCCAGCGCCTGCTCGTCGGCCTCGGCGGCGATCAGCTCAACCGCACGCTGCTCAAATTCACCGGAGACAACGGCGGGGTCTGGTACGTCCGTCTCATGACCCAGGCCCAGGACCGCGACGGGTTTCTCGAAAGCGATGGCGGCCCGGCGCTGACGGGCACGGCCTACGTCGGCCGCCGCATCGATCCGCCTTCGGATCATTACACGCTCGCGGGCTACATTGCCGGCGGCAGGGCGTACTCCCCCAGCGCCTACAAGAACCCGTTCGCTACGGGCGTCGCCGCCGCGCAAACGGGTGCGATCATTCCCGTCAATGCCCTGCCGGGCGACGCCAACGCGCTCACCGTCTGGTGGTTCAAAAAGGTCGCATCGCCCTCTGCCGAGTTCTCCGATTTCTACACCCCCGCGAAAGTCGGCCGCTACGAGGTGACCTATCGCGACGATGATCCCGCCATCGTTCTCGCCTCCAACTCGGGGTCCGGGGATCTATCTCCCGCGGAAAACTCAGGCTTCATCTACGTCCAGAATGATTCGTCCAAGCCCGGCTGGAATCCCAACGAAGAGCACGCCCTGCTTTTGGGCGGTCGTGCCTACGCCATGCGCGACGACCTCAACGTTGTGGCGGCGGCCGGCTTCACTTCCCGGCCGCGCGTCCTTCTCCAATATATCGATCCCGCCGACAACCGCCCGGCGATGTCCGTGTGGGAGGTCGTGCGTGAGGATGAAACCCACCGCTTCGACTATGCCGTCACCGCGGGCACCATCCTCAACGGCCCCATGCCCTTGCCGCTGCTGCCCTTGCCGGTTGATCCAGCCACCGGGCTCAGCCGCAACGCCGAGGTCCAGCCCGATCCCGATGTCTTTGCGCCGGAGCCCCCGCCCGCCGGCGGTGCGCCGTCGCACTACACCGGGTTCACCTTCAAGGACCGCAAGGGCTACGACTGGATCTACCGCGGGCCTCATCGGGAAGATACCTCCGGCCTGCCAACCGGCGCGCCGCTCGCCAATTCCGAGTTCAATGGCTCCAGCCCGGGGTTCTGGTCGCACGCGAATCACATCGACGGAGCCGAGGTCGCCGGCGGTGTCTATCGCGGCACGGGAGCCGGCGACGCGATGATTGTCACCAGCGGACTTCCTCACTTCCCCGGCGACGCCGTGCCTTCCCTGCAGATCCGCATGAAAGCCACGGACAGCGGCCCGGCACAGCTCTTCTGGAGCAATGAAGACGGCGGCTTTGGCGCCGGCCGCGGCCTCACCGCGCAGTATACCGGTGCCGGCGACTGGCAGACTCTCACGTTTGCTGTATCCGCTTCCGAGCATTGGATGGGGAAAACCATCACCTCCCTCCGCCTCGATCCCACGTCCGGCGGAGGAACGGCATTCGAGATCGACTGGGTCCGCGCCTCCGCCGCTATCCCGGCGCTGGGCATGCACTGGTATTACACCATGCGCGCCGGATTCCATGTCCCCGGCCTCGCCTCGCAACCGGCGGAAGGGACCGTATTGCCTTATCTTCGTCCCGTGAATGTGGATGGAAGCTTTGCAGGTGATCCGGTCGGCGGCACGCCGATCACCGTCGCCTACCGCCCCGCCTGGCCGGACGATGCACCTTCCATGAGCATCGGCGAAACCCTCACGCTTCCAAACCACGGCCTACCCGCCGTACGCGGCCAGACCAGCGCCCACGTCCTCTATCAGCAGTCGATCGCCCGAACCGGGCCGGATGCCATCAGTGCCACCTTACACGACCCCACCCGGGCGAAATCCGTGCTCCTCGACGACGCCCACGTCGGCCTCGTCGCCCTGCCGTCATCGATTGCCACCACCGACAGCGCCGGGCGGACGTATTTCCAACTGCTCCCGCCGCATCTCCAGCAGCGCTTCTACTTCGATCCCAACTTAGGCACACTCGGCGGCCTCGTCCTGACCGGCGAGTTTATCGATGAAATCGCGGGCGAAGATTATCTTCTCCTCAATACCTTGAGCCCGGAGGATGTCGCCTCGCTCAAGAGCCTCGTCAGCGCGACCGATAACGACGCGCAGGCTTGGTACAACGCCGTGGACCGGCTTTCGACCAAGATCGAAACGTTTGTAGAAGATCCCGCCAAAGCCGGCACTTACGTCGCGGACGCATCCCGCACGGTCACCGTCGGTGCCACCGAGCTCGCGGTGATCGGAGAATCCGATACCGCCGTGGACAGCTACGCCCTCACCGCCACCGGAGCGGATTCCGGGTTCGTTTCGCTTCTGTTCGGCAATGGACGCGCCTTCACTCCCGAGGGCGAGCCTGTCGGGGTTTCCATCATCCGGGTCGCACCGCAACTCTACACCGGCGACCTGAAATCCCTCAGCCCGTCCAATCCCCTCGACGAACAAACCAGCCTCCGGCATAGCGGCGACTTCGCCGCGCATCCGGAAGATTACGAGTTCGAGTGGCGCTACGCCCCGCCACAGGATGGCGTCCAGCCGCCGGTCTATTCGTATTCCATGGTGACCGTCCTCGGCGGACCCGGTGCCCGACAATGGTTCCTGGCCGCGAATCCTTCCGCACCCCTGCCGGCCTCTTACCCGCCTGCCGAGTACGAATTCCCGCGTACGTTCGTCATCAACGACGTCGGTCACGATCCGGCGTCCGGCCTCCCGGGTACCGTGGCCAAGTCCGTCAGCGGACTTTTCCTCGAGGGTCCGGTTCCCGCGAGCTTCGTCTTCAGCGCCACCCTGGGCACCCGCGATGGATTCGTCCTATATGTCAACGGCACCGCGGCGCTCGCATCGCGCCTGCCGGCCGGCATCGCACCGCCCGCCAACCTGGCTTCCACCGACGCCCGCACCGGGCTCTCGCCGGGTGCCCTGACTTATCAATATCGGGTTTCGCCCTCGTATTTCGTCACCGGGGACAACCGCATCGAGGTGGCGCTCTACAGCTCCGCCGATCCCGGCGCAGTGTCTTCGATCGACTTCCGGCTCGACGCCTCGTCCGAAACCGACCGTGTCGATGTCGATGGCTCGCCGTGGATCAAACCGAACGGCAGCCTTTCCAACGCGGTCGTGGTCGGCGGTTCCGCCGATTCCCCCCTTGGCAACCCGCTCCTCGTCTTCAGCGACAACTACTTCACGATGCGCTACCGGCCGAAGGATGGCACCGCCAATGCCGCAGGCAATGGTTGGAGCCGGTGGATGACGCCGCGGCTTGTCGAAAGCTGGATCAAGCGCGCGCTCGACGGCATCAATCCTTTCAACCAACGGACCGACGATCTTTTCAACAACCCGGTCTCCACCGACATCTCCGTGCTGACCCAGGCCGGCACCCGCTGGGAGGGTGATGTGGCGCTGAATCTTGAGAACATCGAGCAATTCGGGCTGATCGAGATCTACGAAACCCTCCTCAACCGCGCCAAGAAGCTCTCGATCGACGCTGGCTACGACGACCCCGGAACCAACGACACGCTCCTGCTCGCCGCCGGTTACCTCAACGACCTTTACATCATTCTGGGCAACGAAGCCGCCGACGATGCCGACAACCCGACGATCGCCATCGACAGCGAACTCGGCTCGTCCGAGGTCAACACCTCGCGCTTTTCCTTTGAAGGCCAGGTGCCCTCGCTCATCGAGGAGGAACTGGCGCTGCTGCGCGGTCGCGACGACTTCCTCTCCCCGGGCAGCACCGCTGCTCCGGCCTACAACCGGCTCTACTGGAACTACATCAATGGCATCGACTCGGGCGAATCCATCTATGCCGTCAATTATGACATCAAGGAGAAGGCCGGGGCCGCCACCGCCGATGGCACGCTCGATGCCGCCGATGCCCAGCACATGTTCCCGCAGGGTCATGGCGACGCCTACGGCCACTACCTCACCGCGCTCGGCGGCTACTACAAGCTGCTGACATCGCCGCACTTCACCTGGACGCCTCGCAGCGAGGCGGTGACCGTCCTGGGGCAAACCGTGCAGATCGACTACCAGGACGAACGCAAATTCGCCGCCGCCGCCGCCAACGTCGCGCGCACCGGAGCCCGGATCCTCGACCTCACCGCCCGCGCCACCTACCGCGACGATCCGTCGGCCGGCTGGGCGCATCAGCGCGATGGGAAAATCAATCCCGGCACCGGCCTCACCCGGAATTGGGGCCCCGACGAGTGGGCCTCCCGCGCCGGACAGGGTGCCTATTTCCACTGGGTTGCGGCGAATGCCATGCTGCCGGACAAGGACGACAACCCACAGCACACCGGCATCCAGATCATCGACCGCACCACGGTTCCCGAACTCGCCGAAATCGTCGCCAGCGCCGAGTCGATCCAAGCCACGCTCGACGCCCAGTGCGCTCATCTCAATCCGCTCGGTCTTGCCAAGGGTGCCATCGCCTTCGACATCTCTCCGAGCGCGCTCAAGGCGGGAGAGTCGCATTTCGAGCAGATCTACCAGCGTGCCCTCCAGGCCTGCCTCAACGCCAAGGCGGCCTTCGACCAGGCCTCGGCCATGAACCGCCACCTCCGGAGCCAGAACGACTCGCTCGACGACTATAGCAACGCCGTCGAGGACCAGGAGCGCGCCTACGAATACCAGCTCCTCGATCTTTTCGGCTCGCCCTATCCCGGCGACGTCGGTCCGGGAAAACTTTACGAACAAGGATACGCCGGCCCGGATCTCTATCACTACTACTTCATCAACAAGCCGTCCGATCTGGTCGATACGCAGAGCACCGTCACCGCCACCTTCCGCGAGCCGGTGGAAATGAATCCGTTCACCCTCTGGTCGCTCGACAACGCCTACGACAAGCTGAACGACCCGCTGCAGTACACCGCCCGGACGTTCACCATCGCCCCCCACCGGCTGGCGCAGTTCGCCCCGGCGGGCTACGGCTCGCGCGCTCACCCCGGCACGGTCCAGAACGCGCTGCTGGACGTCTTCGAAGCCCAAGTGAACGCGCTGGAAGCGGCCGAGGCACTCGATGCGCTGATGCGGCGGTTCGACCGCGACTACCAGCTCTTCACCGAGTTCCGCACCGCCTATGAAGACGCCAACGAAGGTGCCGCCGAGAAGCTGGATCAAGCCGCGGGGCCTCTGACCGCATCGGCCACCCTGACCAACTCCGCCGCGCTGCTGGAACTCAGCGCCGGGTTTATCAGCGCCATCTCCGAAGCCACCGCCGAGGCGTTTCCGACTTCCGCCGGGCTCTCGATCGACGCCACTTCCGTCGCCCGCGGCCTCTCCGTCTATTCCGGAGCCACCGCCGCGTATGCGCAGGGACTCGCCGGGCTCGCGCTCGAAAACACCGTCGCCTATCTGGAGGCGGAAGCCGAAAATCTCGCCGCGGAAGCCGACGACTTTTACACCCAGTATGATTGGGACAATGAGGACAAACAGCACGTCGTGGAGTTCGAGCGCTTGCTCGACGAGGTGCTCGCCCAGCGCTTCGAGCTGACGCGCCGCCTGACCGAACTCCAGAGATCGGCCGAGCAGGTTTCGCGCCTCACGGCCAAGGCCAATCAGATTCTCTCGGAACGCGAGATCTTCCGCCAGCGTGCCGCCGCCGTGATCCAGGGCTACCGCACCAGGGACATGACCTACCGCACGCTGCGCAACGAGGAGCTTTCCCAATACCAAGCCCTCTACGATCTGGCGGCGCAATACACCTATCTTGCCGTCCAGAGCTACGACTACGAAACCGGGCTGCTGGGCACCGCCGCCGGCCGGGATCTCATCGATGACATCACCGCCACCCGCTCGCTCGGCAACTTCCAGAACGGCCACCCGGTCGCCACCACCGGCACCACCGGCGATGGCGGGCTCGCGCTGTTGCTGGCCCGTCTCCAGAGCGATTGGTCTGCCGTGGAATCCCGGCTAGGCATCAACAACCCGGACCAGAACGGCACGCTGTTCTCGCTGCGACAGGAGCTTTTCCGCGTCCGCACCGACGTCGCCTCCACCGAGGATGACAAGGCCTGGCGGCAGGTCCTCGAGCAGCATATCATGAGCAACGTCCTCAACGATCCGGACGTCGCCGCCAACTGCCTCAATATCCGCCGGCCGGACGGTTCGTCGGTTCCTGGTATCGTGATTCCCTTCGGCACCACCATCGGCCACGGCGTAAACTTTTTCGCCCGCCCGCTCGCCGCCGGTGACCACGCCTACACGGCCTCGAGCTTCGCTACCAAACTCCACGCCGCCGGCGTAGTGCTGAAGGGGTATGTCGGCATGGATCCCTATTCGGCCGGGACGCCGGGCGCAGGATCTCCCGCCAGCTCGGACCCCAACGCGCTCAGTGCCACGCCTTATGTTTATCTCATCCCCACGGGGGTCGATAGCATGCTCGCCTCGCCGCTGGGGGATACGGCGGTCGTCCGCTCGTGGGCGGTGAGGGATCAGGCCGTGCCGCTGCCTTTCGATCTGGGACAAAATGACTTCGCCGCCACGCAGTTCTTCACGCCGCAAGGCACACTAAACGAAAAACTCTGGATCACCCGCAAGCACCAGGCATTTCGTCCGGTCAGCGATCCGGCGTTCTTCTACAGCACGCTTCCCGGCGAATTCACCAGCAGTCGGCTCGTCGGCCGCAGCGTCTGGAACAGCCAGTGGAAACTCGTGATTCCCGCCTACACGCTGCTCAACGTCGAAGACGAAGGCCTCGACCGCTTCGTCCGCAGCGTCTCGGACATCCAGCTTTTCCTCCGCACTTACTCGCATTCCGGCAACTGATGAAAATGCGCGACCGGATTGTCGTCGCCGCCGCCGCAGCCGTGACGGTCGTCATCGG
>CAMPGU010000061.1 GCA_946885645.1 uncultured Haloferula sp. | reverse complement strand
CAGCGATCATTGCCGAGTACGCCCGCCGGGAGAAAATCGCAATCGATCCGGATCTTATCAATGCGATCGAGATCGCCGAGCGGGGCGGTTACAAAAAGCAGAACCTTGTCGGCTTTTTCAAGGACCGCATTTCCATCAAAGGCTTCTCGGTGACTCCCCGGAGCGACCCGCTCGAAGGGTCTCATCTCAAACCGCTCCTGGAGCGGATCAGCCAGCGCAAGGGCGAAGACGTCTGGCTCTTCATCGACGAGGTGGACCAGAACTTCTCCCTCGACATCGACAGCGTTCACAAGGTCGCGGGCATGCTGATCGCCGCCCGGGAAATGACCCGCGGCATCGACGAACTCAGGATTAGGGCGACAATCAAACCGAACGTTCTCGCCTTCCTGCAGGAGAAGGTCGACACCATGTCGAATTTCCGCCAAAGCGTCGTGAATCTGGGTTGGAATGCCCATCTCACCCGGCGGATGCTGGCGCACCGGATCTATCAGCACGCGCGTGACTACTCCTCCGGCTCCATTCCGACGGATCTCTTCTATGGCGAGAATTCCTTGGCGCAGCAGCACTGGCTCATCGAACAGATGTTCCGTCGCCAGGGATTCGATCTCGGCAAAAGGTCCCGCTCCCCCAGCATCATTCTCACCACCTTGGGGTCGAAGCGCGCCCGGTGGATCCTGGATCTCTGCCGCAAGTCATCGAAGCAATTCGACCGCCCAACTCGTGAACTCATCACGATGCACCACGTGACCACGGCGCTTAAGGGATTCGGGAAGGAACGGATGCAAGACCTCTGCTCCGAATACCACTCCGCTTGCTCGAACCTCAGGGGAGTTCTCCACGCTTTCGAGCATGCACCCTCGTCTTTCGGAAACATCCGGAAGCTCGAGCAGTACGTGGCGGATAGAATTCCGAATTACAAGGATATCAGGGTCTTGGGCTCCGAGGAGGGATCCCCGCGGGAGATTATCCGTTTGCTACACTACATAGGATTTCTTGATGCGAAGAAGCCCATAGGAAAGCAGCGATATGTTATCCGGTGCTACGACGACTCTCCCGATCTGACCCGCCTCGAGTCGGAGGGCGGGGAACATAACCACTTTTGGGAGATTCATCCTTCCTTCCGCGACGCCCTATTCTGTGGCAAGGTCGACCTAAACCAACTCATCGCCGAGAAGCAGAAACGACAGCAATGGCGGAAGGATCCGAACGGGGCTTCCGCGCCGCAGGGCGGCGGGAACTCATCCCGTCAGAAGAAGAAGAACAAATTCAAACGGAGGAACTGAAACCTTCCGCGGGAGCTTCCCTTCTTCGCGGGCAGCATCTCTCCCGTGAATCGAACATTCCCCGGCCTCCAAGGTGCCGGGAAGCCCTTACCGCTTGAAATGGGAATGAAACGGGGCTTCCTTCTCCTCCAATAGGCAAGCCGCGGTTCCTGCGGCGTTAAACCCGTAGTCTTTCCATGCCCTCGAACCGCAATCTCATCCTCGCCGGGGCCGTCCTTCTGACCGGTACCGGAGCCTTTTTCGCCGGCCGCATGACCGCGCCCGAGACCTCCGGCCCGGGCCGGACGACGGACACCACGCCCGCGGGCAAGGCCTCTCTCCGCTCCGGCAGCTCCGAAGGAGAACGCGCCGGCACCCGACGCGATGCCGATCCGCGGGGCGAAAGGCAGGGCGGTGTCTCGCGCGAGGAGGAAGCGCTCGCGAAGATGGAAGAAATGATGCGCCTCACCGACCCGATGGAGCGCAACAAGGCTTGGATGGATTTCATCAATTCCATCGACCCCGCGGAATTCGAATCCGTGGTCGCCTCCTTCCGCGGGCTCGGCATGACGAATTCCCGGATGACCGAGTATTCCATGCTGCTCAGCGCGTGGGCGAAAAAGGACCCGATGCAGGCTCTGGCCTACGCCGAGGCGAATACCGGCAACCGCTTCGCTCGGAATACCATCCTCACCACTTGGGCGACCTATGACCCGGAGGGCGCGATCCGGTGGGCGGAGGATCACAAACCCGGGGACGAGGAAGGCAATCCCTGGATGATCGGCGTGATCCAAGGCATCGCCGCGAACGACCCCGTGCGGGCGACGCAACTGCTGGCCGGCATGGAATTCTCCGAGGAGCGGGGCGAAGCGATGGCCGCGCTGCTGCCGAACATCCTGGCGCAGGGCACGGATGCCGCGCGGGCCTGGGCGGAAGCCATTACCGACGAACAGCTCAAGCAGGGGGCGATCAGCCAAGTCGCCGAGGCGCTGGCCGCGAGGGACCCGGCGGGAACCGCCGAATGGCTGGCGAAGAATCCGGGCGAAGCCGCGGAGCGCCGGATGGACGACGTGATTTCGGCCTGGATGGAGCAGGACAAGGATGCCGCGGTGGCCTATTACAAGAATCTGCCCGCCGGCGATGTCCGCACCAACGCCCTGCGCGGCGTGGCCACCAGCATGGCGATGGAGGACCCGCGCGCCGCCGCCGATTTCATCGACGCGAACGCCGCCTACGCGAACGACCGGGTGTACCAGCAGTTTGCCTGGACTTCCTTCGGCGAGGCTCCCGACCTGGCGGTGAGCTACATCGGCAAGATCAGCGACCCGCGCGAGCAGGAGCGGATGTACGACCGCATGTTCCGCGGCTGGCTGCGCCGCGATCCGGGGGCCGCGACGAACTTCGCCAACACGAATTCCCTGCCCGAAGGCGTCCAGCAACGGGTGCAGCGCCAGATCCAGCAGATGCAGGAGCGGCAGCAGTAGCGGCGCGGCGTTTCAATCCGCGAGGAGAAGCTCGCTTTTCCCGTTTCCTCATCGGCTCCGCGGCTCCATTCTCGCGCCGTGAACGGTCATCTCCTGCTGCTCGGCGTCCAAGGCCCGGAACTCACTGCGGAGGAGGCCGCGCTTTTCCGCAAGCTGCAGCCCGCAGGCTACATCCTCTTCGGCCGGAATATCACCGGTGCCGCGCAGACCCGGAAGCTGACGGACGATCTGCGGGATCTCTCGGTGGACGAGCCGATCCTGGCGATCGACCAGGAGGGCGGCCGGGTCACGCGCACGAAGGACATCGCCCCCGCCCTGCCCTCGGCGAATGCCCTCGCCGCGAAGGGCGATACCCTCCTGAGCGCGAGGGCGGGCATGTTGACCGGCGACCAGCTCCGGCTGCTCGGCTTCAATCTCGACTTCGCCCCGGTGCTCGATCTGGACCACCACCCCGGCACCCAGAACGCGCTGCGCGGGCGCTGCTGGGGCCGCGATCCGCAGCGCGTGATCGATCATGCGGGGAGCTGGAACCGCTGGCTACGCAAACGCTCGGTCCGCTCCTGCGCGAAGCACTTCCCCGCCTGCGGCCGCGCGCTCTCCGATCCCCATTTCGATCTGCCGGTTTCCGACGCCACCCTCGGCGATCTGCTGAAGGAGGACATCATCCCCTACACGGCGCTGATGCCGGAGCTGGACGCGGTGATGCTGGCGCACGTGCTCTTTCCCGCCATCGACCCCGACCGCCCCGCCTCGCTCTCGAAGCGGATGGTCACCGGCTTCCTCCGCGACCAGCTCGGCTTCGACAGGCACCTTGTCCTCACCGACGACCTCGACATGGGCGCCATCGCCGACCGCTACCTGGACAACAGCGACGTGGTGGCCGCCATCGAAGCGGGCAACGACCTGGCGATGATCTGCCACCGCACCGAACGCGCGGAAGCCGCGGCGAAGGAACTGGGCAAGCTTTCCTCCTACGCGACCGAGGGCGCGGAGAAGCGCCTCGCGCGCTTCCGCAAGAAGCTCCACGGGCCGCTCAAATGGTCGGAGACGAAGTGGGAAGCCGTCTGCAAGGAGATTGCGGAACTCGCCGCCCAGGTGCCGGAGGAAGGCGCCGTGCTGCCGAACTCGCCGGTGGCGGATTATTGAGTAGTTGGATGAGAGGCCGCCTTTAGAAAGGCAGGGAATTCCCGGGGTTACGCCTCACGGCTTCACGATGTAGTAATAGTTTTGAATGTCGTGCGGGAGCGTCCGGCGCTCCACTTGCCGGAAGCCCGCGTTCGCCAGGAATTCGCGGGTGAGCTGTTCGCCCCACATCGCGCCCACGCCGAGGCCGCCCTGGGCGAGCGAAACGGTCATGCAGTGGGTGCAGGAGAGGCTGTAGAGGAGCGTGCCAATCGCGTGGCCGGTGTTCTCCGCCACGTTGCTGGAGGCCCCGATGTCCTGCATCAGGAAAACGCCGTCCTCCTTCAGCGCCTTGCGGATGCCCGCGAGCACGTGGTCGGGCCGCGCTTGATCGTGGATGGCGTCGAAGGCGGTGATGAACCCGAAGGCGGCGGCGGGCGCGGTCTCGTGGAAGTCCGAGAGATCCCGTACTTCAAACTTCACGTTCCGGAGGCCCAGCGCGTTCGCCTCGTTGCCCGCGTCGCGGGTGGCCTCCTCGCTGAGATCCCAGCCGGTGAAGCGGCTCCGCGGGAATTGCGCGGCCATCTTGAGCAGCGCCTTGCCCCGGCCGCAGCCGATATCCAGCACGTCGATCCCGTTGTGCATGGCCAGCGAGATGCCCGGCACCAGCGGCAAAATATGGTCGAGCAAAGGATCGACCACGGTCTGCTTGCTGTCACAGGCCATCACCTCGTGGAAGCGGGGGAAAGCCGAGTAGGGCACGCCGCCGCCGCGGTGGAAGCAATCGATCACCTTGTCCTCCACGAATCCCATCATGCCGACATACTGCGCCAGGTACGCGAGACTCTCCTGACCATTCCCGCCGCCGAGCATCTCTGCTGCTGCGGGGACTAGGGTGAAGACGCTGCCGGTTTCGTCGCAGCTCGCGATTCCCCCGCAAGTCATCGCGCCCAGCCACTCGCGCACGTAGCGTTCGGCGAGGCCGGCCTCCGCGGCGAGCTGGTGGCTGGTGGCCGGGCCGGTCTGCCGCATCGCGGCGAAGAGCCCGGTCCGGTGGCCGATGGAGATCATCACGGCCAGCGCGCCATGGTTGAGGATGTTGAGGAAGCGGCCCCCGAATTCGTCGAGCGATTCCGGGCTCAATTTGGTCTCACAGGCAATGCACATGTCTTTTATAAGGTTGTGCCTGCACCGTGCCGAAAGGAGGCGGCCGCGGCTAGATGTCGGAATTACGGTATCCGCCCGCGCGGACTACGGTAGCCGCAGCCAGCCCCGGGCCTGCGCCAGGCCCACCGCTTCCGGGCGGGTGCGGCAGTTCAGCCGTTCCAGCAAGCGCCCCACATGCATTTCCACCGTGCGCGTGCTCAGGCCCATGCGGTCGCCGATTTCCTTGCTGGTGAGGCCGGCGGCGAGAAAGGACAGCACCTCGCCCTGCCGCGGCGTCAGGCCACCGGTCGCCGCCTGGCCACCGCGGTGCTTGAGCAGCGCGAGCAGCGGCTTGGCACCGAGCTTCGTGGCGAGGGCGATGGTTTCCTTTTCCGGTTTCTCCAGCCGGCACTCGATCCACAGCCGCTCCAGAGGCAGCCCCGCCTTCCCCGCCAGCACCGCTGCTTCCCGCAGCGCGCCGTCCGCGGCATCCGCATCACCCTCCAGCCGCGCCTGCTCCGCGCCCAGCGCCCTCAGGGCGGCACGGGCTTCCGGGATGTCGTTCCGGGAAACGATCCGTCCGAGGATGTCGATGCAGTCCGCGAGCTGCGCGTGGTGCCCGCGGTCGGCATAATGGGCACCCGCGAAGAGCAGCCCCGGGATCGCGTCGTGGAGGTCGTCGGTCTCCCGCCACAGCGCGCGGATCTCATCGTAGAAGGCGGAGGCATCGTCCTTGCCGCCATTGCAATCATGCCAATAGGCCATCGCCCAGAGGTTCAGGAATTCCATCCCCACCATCCCTTCCGCCCGCTGGCAGGCCAGGGCTTCTTCCAAGATCCGCAGCGCCGGGCCCCGATGGCCCCGGAAGGTGCCGACCATTCCCTTGATCGCGAGCGCGATCGCCCGCAAGCCCCGGTGCAAATCCGGTGTCTCTAGTACCTCGTCCGCGGTCTCCAGCGCTTCCTGCCAATCGCCCGTGCGGAAGCACGCATAGGACAGGCAGCCCATGCAGACCACCTCCTCCCCCGTGCCCGTCTCCCGGCAATAGCGGATCGCCACACCATGCGATTGCTTCTCCAGCGCATAGTGGCCGGCATAGTCGGCGATGTTCGCCCGCCGCTTGTAGCTCGCAGCCACCAGTTCCGGCAGGTTGTGCTCGATTGCCAGGCGCAGCCCCTCCTCGATCCAGAGCGCCGCATCCCCGGCTTCGCCCGCCATTGCCGCCGCCAGTCCTTTCCACCCGAGCAACTCGCAGCGCATCCCCGGGTCGCCGGCGCGGTCCACCGCTTCTTCCACCCGTGCCAGGACCTCCCTGGCCGCGGAAATCCGCACCCGGTTCAGCAGGTGGTCCACGTGGGCCAGCCCGTGGCGAAAGCATTCCTCAGCACCGAGTTCCTCCGCAGCCAGGGTCGCCGCCTCGCTCAGAAGCATCCCGGTCTGCACGGGGTCGGAAGAGAGGCCAGCGAGCTGATGCAGCGCTTCCGCCCGCAGCCCGTGTCTTCCCACTACCCGCGCATGGTCGGCCAACTCTTCCCAGGCTTTCCGGGCCGCGCCGGACATCCGCGCATTCGCCGCGCAGCGTGCCATCTCGCGCAACACCCGCACCCGGTCGTCCGCCGCCTCGTCCCAAGGCCAGATCGCCAGCGCCCGGTCCAGGCAGAGCAGCGCCTTCTTGAAATCGCCCGCGTGGCAGGCCGATTCCCCGGCGCGCATCCACTCCGCCCGCGCCAGATCGAAACGGTGCGCCGCCTCGAAGTGCCCTGCGACTTCATCCCCCGGCAGGCGCTGTTGCTTCGACGCTTCACCCAGCGCCAGATGATGATCCCTAGCCCGCGACCACGGAATCCCGCGCGCCACCTTCTTCGGCAGATCCCCGTCCGCGAATCTCGCATGCGCCGCCCGCCCCGCCGGCACCAGCGTGCCGCCATCAAACAAAGCGGTCACCGCGGTCTCGTCGATTCCCGACGCCTTCAGCAGAGCCAGGGAGAATTCGCGCCCAAGCAGGGCCGCGCGCTCGATGGCGAGCGACGGATCCGTTCCGGATGCGCGCTTCATGACACCGTCAGAAGACCTTCCGGCCTTTCCATGTCAATGCGCTCTTTCGCATCCGGAGCCGTGGGGGACCGGCTGGAGCCCGCCCGCTAGTGCCTTTCCGACCGTTTTACCTCTCCCTTTTCTTGCGGCGGGCTTTCCTCTTTGCCCAGCCACTGGAAGGGGAGCTTGATCCCCTCCGCGATGACGGTGGCGGTGACCTTCCCGGCTTCTTCCAGGGTTTCCACGGGAACCCCCACGGTGCCGGACACGGCATTCGAGACCAGCTTGGCCGGCCCCAGCGGTTTCACCCGGATATCATCGAAAGGGCCTCCCACCTCCATCTCCAAGAGGCGGCTGAGCGGCTTCGTCAACAAGCCCGGGAGCCCGGATAGTTTTCCGCGGGCTACTCCATCGACGCGTCGCTTCTCAAGGTCCACGCGGCCCTTCGCACTCACCGTCAGGGTTCCCCCGCTCGCCAGGAAGCGCGGCACCTCGACCGCTTCCTCCTTGCAGACGAAAGTGGCATTGAACTGTCCCGTGTCGGCCCGCTTCAGCTCCGGGATCATCGAGGTGAAGAGGTCGTAAGTCTGATCGAGGAGAGGAATCTCGATCACCGGCGCATTCTGGAGCTCCAAGGAGCCCCGGCCTTCGAGCGATTTGGATTTCAGGTCCACCTCCCCTTTATAGTGAAGGGACAGGACACCCTTGCCGGCGCTTTTGCGCCCTGCCGCTGCCTTGATGGCTGCGAGCTCCATTCCCTTCGCCACCAGATTCGCGTCGCGCAGCTTTAAGTCCGTGTAGATCCCCCTGCCGGACAATTCCCCGCCCAGCAGCGAGGCCGTGGCACTGCGGATCACCCATGCATCTTTGCTGCGGTAGGCGTTCCCGCGGAGTCCGCCGACCTTTACTTCCCGCCCCTTGTCGGTGGTCACCGTCATCTCGGCGGCGCTTGTGAGCAGTAGCGTCCCCACCTGCCATTCCTCGCCCGGCACCCGGGTGACATCCCGGAGATCGATTCCGGGGAAGACCTCGATCGAAAGGTTCCGGGGAAGCCGTGAAGAGAACTCGGGGATTCCCCGCGCGATCGCCCAAAGATCGGCCGCGCCCTTCATCCGTTTCAAGGTCCAGATTCCCTCCCCGGGCCGGTAGCTCCCGTGGAACTCGTTGCTGCGGTTCGCGGGATCGGAAATCTTGCCGGTGAAGGCAAAGGGAGAAGCCTCCCAATCGTCCTTTTCCACCCTGAATTCCATCTCACCGCTGGCAACCGCCAAGCGGGTGGTGATCTCCGAAGCACCTTCGGACAGAAACGCCTCCGAGGTCGCCCGCGAGAAGGAGATGTCCTGCCATCGGATCTCCTCCCCGCTGCCCGAAAGCTTGGCATTCCACGCCACGGGCTCCGAGCGGGCGTCCACTTCGAACCGGCCGGTCACCTTGAACAGGTTGCGCTCCCCCTTGATGTCCAGTGCGGCCAGGGTTCCGCGCACCACATCGAAATCCGGCTGCCATTTCGATAAGCTCCCGGGAGAGTTACCGGCCAACCGAAGGATCCCTTCCAATTCGGCCGTCAGGTTTCCATGGCGTGTGGAGAGCTTCTTCACCACCAGCTCCTGACCCCGTGACTCGATTTCAAAGGAAGTTCTCTGCAAATGGATTTCCCCGCGGCTGTCCCTGAGCACCAGTTTCCCGCGGGGTGAGCCTACACGGATCGCTCCGCCTCTGCCTCCCCAGGCTCTTCGCAACGGAAACCGGATCTGCAATGAATCGAGCTCGATAGCCGCGGCTTTTCCAACCGGTCCGATGGCGACCCGGGTGAGGATCAAACCCCGGAGCGGCCCCCACGAAGATCCCTTCCGCTGATAGCTCCAGCCTCTCGTTTCCAGGTGCTCCCTGATCCGTCCGTCGATCGAGGAGGCGATGTGGCGCTGGGCGATCCAGAGAAGAACTATCCCGAGAACCGCCAGGACCGACAGAACCTTGAAGCGCCGGGACGCGCCCGGCTTGCGGTCGGCGTCTTCCTGATCGTTGTCTTCCGTTCGGTCGGGATCCATTTCTCGAATAATTGCCATGTGAAATTCTGACGTAATCTTTGGCTAACATCGACCGATGCACCGGGAGCGGGCATCTTGCAGAGCAGGCCCGCAAATCGCACTGCGAGAGCTCCACCGGACTCGGCTGATCGTCATCGTCACTTCCCCTTCGGCAGGAGACAGGTCAGTGGGCGGCGGACACCCGCGAGAGATGAGACTTCGTGACCGTCTGGATCGCGGGTTCAAGCAGGGCGGCCATGCGCTCTTCATCCTCCAGGATGCGCCCACAGATCTGGGCGATGCCGGGAAAGCCGAGCAATTCCGCCGCGGATTTCAGGGAGCGGTAGCAGGCGATCTCGAAGTGCTCGGCGGCGTAGTTCGCTAGCACGATCTTCACCGGAGCATCCGACGCCATGCCGATTCCCAGCGGGCCCAGCATCCCCGAAAGCCGGGCGATCCCTTCCTTCAGCATGCTCGTGTCCTGTCCCAGGGACTTCAAAGCGTCTTCAAGCCACTGGGCATGACGCCGCGATTCCTCGGCGTGTTCCGATACAGCCCGTTGAAGTTCCGGAAAGTCGGAAAGGCGCTCCACCTGCCCCTCCAGCATGTGGACCAGATTCGACTCCATGGCGTGAGCATCCCTCAGCCAGTCGGCGATTTCGGTTTTCTCGTCGTTCATAAAATTCGGGTATTGGTGTCGGCCGGACCGCGAGCCCGATGCGGCTCCGGCCGCCATGCTTCTCGCAATCCGGATGCCATGATCCGTGGAACCAACCGGCCAAGGGTGTGGCAGGAGTCTTCCGTAAAACTGCGCGGCCCCCGTTTCCGGAATCCGGCCGGGTGTAGGGGAAGCACTTGAAGAACGCCCGCCATCACCCGCCTTCAGAAGCTCCGATGAAGAACATCCCGGATCCAACCCGCGGCCGGCAGCCCGGCCTCTTCCGCTTGGAGAACCCGCTCGTGCAGCGCTTCGGGACGCGGTATTTCGCCAGCCTGCCAAAGGAGCCCGGCGTGTACCGGTTCTTCGACGACACCGGGCGCCTCCTTTACATCGGCCAGTCAGCCAGCCTCCGGACGCGCATCGGGAGCTACCGCCACGTCACGCCGGACAGGCATCCCCGGCGGACTTTGCGCCTCGTCGCCCGCATCCGCCGGATCGAGTGGGAAATCTGCGGAACAGCGCATCATCCAATGGTCGGCTCTTCCTGCATTCGCTTCGAGATCATGCTTCTAACTTCCGGGATCAGGGATCCGGAGAGAGCTCGTGTCGCTTAGAAGTATGGCTGCGATTCACCGGGGTCGATCTCCCATCCATCGAATGTAGCGTCCCATACGCCATCGCCTCCTGATTTCTGAAGTGCGATGCTCCAATTCACGCCCGGCCCAATTGGCTCAGGAGGAATGGAAATCTGAAGGAAGTTACCGGTCGCCTGGATTTTTGAATCTCGTCCGTAATCGGAGAGGATCTTCTGGATCGTCTCCTTGGCAGCAGGCCACAAACGATCCCACTGCTGCATTATCGACGCGTAATTCCCTACATGAACGGATGTGTATCCATCCGTCAGTAGTATCTGACATCGAATTCGGCTGCCGTCCCCGAGCTCAGCCAAACTCTCTCCCAACCAATCTGTTGGCCAGCCTTGAGGCATTTCGTTCATTGTTTTATCACCCTAATCTCTTCCAGAGCGCCGTCGCAAGCAGGATGGTGTCCCCGCCGCGAATCCGCGACCTTCACTCCTCGGCCTCCATTCAGTGCAGTATCTTTAGGAAAGTGATCCACAGACCCTCCGAAGGAGTTCCGCTGAGAATTACTTCGCGCTGAGTTCTCCGGGCACTTCTCCAGGCAGGACGAAGGTTTACTCGTTTTGCCTCTCGCGTACCGGCCCGCCTTCCGGGACAGGAGGACCCTTCTGAGGAGTCTCCATCACGGCCTTTAGGACGACCGTTTTTCCGTTCTCGGAGCCAACTGTTATTCTCTCCCGGAACCAGGAAGTCACCGGCCGCCCGCCTTCCGCAGGCATGTAGGACTCGGATATCTCCAGCGTCAGGGTTATGGAATCTTCGTCTTCTCCGTTCACGGAACGGATCCGGATACCATAGACATAAGTATCAGGCTGCGTTCTCTCGAAGAACGTCCGGAGATGTTTCTCCATCATCGGACGGTCGATCACGGTTGTTTCACCGTTTGGTTGCACAAGCGACATGCCCTTCTCCGGCACCGAGAGGACGATCTCCGCGACATCGCCGGAATTAGCCGCCACCGAGTGAGCCCTCAGCATTTTCAAGACCGTCTCGAGAGTTGGCTTCGCAAGAGCGGCGTGAGAGAAAGCCAAAACGAAAAATGCGACAATTACTCGGTTCATGATGGTTTGATCCTGCAGATTCCACGCCTGAGAGACGACCATCAAGCTGCGAAACCCGGAGCGCCTAGCAAAAAACACCCGCCGGTTTCCCGGCGGGTGTTTTCAAATCAGTCTCTCGACGTGAAGCCGGAGCTTACTCCGCGGCCTCTTCGGCAGCCTTGGCCTTCTTGCTCGCCTTTTTCTTGGCGGGCTTGGCTTCGGCGGCAGGAGCTTCCTCGGCGGCCACGGCCACCGGCTCGGGCTCGGCGGCAGCCACGGGAGCCGCGGCTTCTTCATCAAGCACGGGCTGGTCCACCCACTCGATCACCGCCATGGGAGCGGCATCGGTCATGCGGGGCCCGAGCTTGGTGATCCGGCAGTAGCCGCCCTGGCGGTCCTTCGACAGCGGGGCGACTTCGTCGAAAAGCTTCTTGGCGATGTCCTTCTGGCGGAGGAACGCGACGGCTTGGCGGCGGGCGTGGATGTCTCCACGCTTGCCGAGGCCGACCATCTTCTCGGCGACGGGGCGCAGGGCCTTGGCTTTCGCGAGCGTGGTGCGGATGCTGCCGTGCTCGATCAAGCTGCAGGCGAGGTTGGCAAGCAGCGAGCGCCGGTGGGCGGCGGTGCGCTTGAGCTTGGTGGTATTGCGGCGATGTCTCATCGGGTGCGGTCCCTTTCTTAATTAGTCGTCGAGGTTCTGGGCGATCAGGTCGGCAAGGCCCACCGGTGCATCCTCTTCCACGCCGAGGCGCGGTCCGCGAACGGCCGGCACCGGGCCGGAGAGGAGCGAAGGATCGAGGGACATTCCGAGGCCGAGGCCGAGTTCGGAAAGCTTGTCCTTGATCTCGTTGAGCGACTTCTTGCCGAAGTTGCGGTACTTGAGCATCTCCGCTTCCGATTTCATGGCCAGCTGGCCCACGGAAGTGATGTTCGCGTTGTTGAGGCAGTTGGCGGCGCGGACGGAGAGTTCGATCTCGTTCACGCTCATGTTGAGAAGCTTCTTCAGCGCGGCGTTCTCCTCGTTCGACTCGGTCGGAGCCGCTTCGAAGTCCACGGCGTTCTCGTCGTAGTTGACGAAGACGTCCAGGTGGTGGCGCATGATGGCGGAGGATTGGAGCAGCGCGTCCTGCGGGGAAATGCGGCCGTCCGTCCAGATGTCCAGCACCAGCTTGTCGTAATCCGTCATCTGGCCGACGCGGGTGGTGTCCACGGAGTACTTCACGCGGGTGACAGGCGAGAAGATCGAGTCGATGGCGATGACGCCGATCGGCTGGTCCTTCCGCTTGTTCTCGTCGCCGGTGGAGAAACCGCGGCCCACGCGGACTTCGAATTCGCAGTCGAACTTCACCTTCTTGTCGAGGGTGCAGATCACCTGGTCCTTGTTGACCACTTCGTAAATGTTGTCGTCCTGGATGTCACCGGCCGTCACGACGCCTTCCTTCTCGATCTTGATCGTCAGGATGCGGGCTTCCTTGTCGTGGTGTTTGAACTTCACCTTCTTCAGGTTCAGGATGATGTCGGTGACATCTTCCACCACGCCCGGGAGGCTGGAGAATTCATGCTGCACGCCCGCGATGCGGACGGAAGTGATGGCGGCACCTTCCAGGGAGCCGAGCAGCACGCGGCGGAGCGAGTTGCCGAGGGTGTGCCCGTAGCCGCGCTCGAAAGGCTCGGCGGTGAACTGGGCGTAGACCTCGGTGGCGGTGTCCTCGTGCTTGACGAGGCGGTTCGGGAGCTCGAATCGAGCAAGTTTCGTGGCGGACATTGTATCTCGGGGTAGCCGGGTTACCCTCCTGCGAGCGTGGCACGGACGTCTTCACGGGTGCCAGGAGGACCTACGGCGGCTTTGCGGGGCTCGCGCGGGCGGGGACTTAAGGAGAACGCCCGGGCCTTGGCAACGAATTTTTTCGCGCACGGGAAGGGGAGGAAAAGCCTCCAAATACGGCATTTCCCGCAGTCTCTAACATATCCCAAACAAAAATCAAGTGGCCATGACCCCATTTCCGTGGCATGCTGATACATGAATGCTCTCGAAAGTGGTCCCGCGATGAAATCGAAGCGTAACCTGACACGGTTCACCTACGAGAACACGGCTTTCCAAGGCTGGAGGCTCTGTCTCAGCCGCGGAGGGGTGACGTTCACCAAGTATTTCTCGGACAAACAATACGGCGGCGGCCGCAAGGCGCTGGACGTGGCGGAGAAGACCCTCGGCGATCTGAAAAACCTGTTGGACAGCTCCAAGCGGGTCAACGGTCGCCTGAGCAATGTCACCGTTAAAAAAGCCGAGAAACTGCTGGGCGGCACCTGACGCCGATCCATTTGCGCTTCGATCAACCGTGGAAGCCGGTCCTCCGACCGGCAAAGGAGGGGTTTTTCCGTCGCTGCGGCTTGCATGATGCACGGACGAGGCCTTTTTTGACTGCCGATGCCCTCCTGCCACCGCTTGGCCATCCATTGGTTCCGTCGGGACCTGCGGATTCTCGACAACACAGCCCTCGCCATGGCGGAGGCGCGCTCGGAGGCGGTCCTGCCGGTTTACATCCTTAGCGACTGGCAAGGGGCTCACCCCTGGACGGGCCCCAAGCGTCAGGCTTTTCTCTGCGGCTGCCTCGCCTCCTTGGCAAAAAACCTGGAGACCGTGGAGGGAACGCTGGTCCTCCGCTGCGGTCCCGCCGACCGGGAATTGGAAAAGCTCGTCCGCGAAACCGGCGCAGACGCCCTCTTCTTCAACCGCGACCCGGACCCCTTCGGCCGCGCCATGGAGGCAAAGGTGGAGGCCATGGCCCGCAGCCTGGGGATCGCCTGCGAAGGCTTTCACGACGTCACCCTCCATCATCCGGACCACATCCTCACGCAAGAGGGGAAGCCCTTCCGCGTGTTCACCCCCTTCAGCAACCGCTGGCTTTCCCTCGGAAAGCCGGAGCCGCTGCCAAAACCCGCCCGGCTGAACTCTCCCGCTGCGATCCCGTCGCTCGATCTCCCGGCTAATGCTCACTGGAGGCTCTCCGAGCCGACAGGCGAGATCGCGGAAGCCGGAGAAAGGGCCGCGCTCGAACGGTTGAAATCGGCCGCCGATGGCGTCCTGCACGACTACAAGCTGAGGCGGGATATGCCCTCGCAGCCGGGAGGCTCGCGGCTTTCCCAGGATCTGCGTTTCGGCCTTCTCTCCCCGCGCACCGTCCATGCCCGGGCCACGAAGGCCCGCGCTGCCGCACCTTCGGGAACGGCACGGGAGGGTATCGACACCTTTATCAAGGAACTCGTGTGGCGCGAATTCTACATGGCGATCCTCTGGCACTTCCCGAACGTGCTCCACGAGGAATTCAATCCCACATGGCGCGGGCTCCGGTGGGCGGAGCCCGATGAGAAATTCGAAGCGTGGAAGGAGGGCCGCACCGGCTTCCCGATCGTGGATGCGGGCATCCGCGAGTTGCTGGCGACCGGCCATATGCACAATCGCCTGCGGATGATTACCGCCATGTTCCTGACCAAGGACCTGCACGTCGATTGGAGGCTCGGAGAGCAATTCTTCCTCCAGCATCTCGTGGACGGTGAGATCGCGTCGAACAACGGCGGCTGGCAATGGAGTGCCGGGACGGGTGCCGATGCCGCCCCCTACTTCCGGATCCAGAATCCCTGGTCGCAGGCGAAACGGCACGATCCCGACGCCGTTTACACCAAGCGCTGGGTACCGGAACTCAGGGATGTCCCGGCGGGGAAGCTGCCGGCCCCGCCGATGGACGGGAAACCCCTTGCCGGGGGCTATCCCCTGCCCTGCGTGGATCATCACGCCGAGCGGAACCGGACCCTGGCCATCTTCAAGAAGCACAAGGAGAGCCGCTCTTAGGCAGAGTCCCTCCTACCGCGCGGCCGACGCCTGCGTGATCAGGCGATCCGCCAGGCTCCGCAAATCCGCCGTCGGGATCGCAAAGGTCTCGGAGCGGTTTGCCCGGGCAATGTTCATCCCCAGGCAGCGTCCATCCAGCTCCAGCAGCGGGCCGCCCATGCCGGATTTGTTGGCGATAATGTCGTGCTGGATGATCCGCGGGAACCCGCTGCGCCGGGCCGAGACCCTGCCGCTCATCGCGTCGTTCCGGGACATCTCCTCACCGAAAACATCCGCCCGCCCGGCAAGCTTCACCTTGAGTTCGAGCATCTTTCCCTTCCGCTCCACGGTCAGGTCCAGCTCATCGCCCACCCGATGCTTCTCCATCGCTTTGCTCAGATCCTCGCGGTTGGCGACTTTCTTTCCCGCCGCGGAGACGATCACATCGCCCGCCATCACGCCGGCCTCCTCGGCCCCGCTGTTTTCCTTCACTTCCGTGACGGCCAGCGTTTTCGACTTCTCCTCCAGGCCGATCCCCAGCACGGCCCCGCCCGCGGGCAGCACCTCCCGTGCGCTGGCGGCAATGATCCCCACCTGCGGGCGCCGCTTCGTCCGGCTGCTGGCACCGTTTGCCACCACCCAGGTACCGCGTTCCGGCTCCGGACCGTCCAATGCCAGCTTCACCGGCACCAGCCCGGTTGCCTGGATCTTTAAAAGCGCCACATCCCAAGCGACATCGGTAGCCAGCATCGCCACTTCCTTGAAAGTCTTCTCGCCGACCGTGACCGAAAGGTCGCTGCCGTCGCCGATCTCGCTGGCCTTCGTCAGGATGAAACCGTCTTCGGAAATCACCGTCCCGTACGCGAGGTCCTTGCGCCCTTTCTGGATCACCGCCGATCCCGTCTGGAGGACTTTCCGCACGGGCTCGAAGGCAGCCTGCACCGTCGCACCGTTCGTCCGGTAGGTCGTTTCAAGGGTCTGGGCCGGGGAAGCCGCGGGGCAAGCCAGCAGCAGCGCGACGGCAATGGATCTTCTATCGTTCACCAAGTCGCAGGGTAAGTGTTTCGGGCTTCCCATCCCGCAGCAGTTCGAGGGCCACCCGGTCGTCCGGAGCCTTTTCCTTCAGCATATCCTGAAACTGCTCCTTTGTCTTCAAGTCCACGCCGTCCATCTTCAAAAGCACGTCGCCGGCCTTCATCCCGGCTCTCTCGGCGGGCGATTCCCGCCCCACCTTGTCCACGCTCAGCCCGCCTTCGGCCCGCGGTTTCGTACCGATGCCGAGGAAGCCCTTTCCTTTTTCGGGCCTCTTTGCGAAAGGCCCGTCGCCGACGAACTCGCCCCGTATCATCGCGTCCCAATTCTTGATGAATTCGCGCAGCGGCACGTGCATGTTTTCCGGCGTTCTTTGGCCCACGCGGGAGTGGATGCCCACCAATTGCCCGTTCAAACCGAACAAGGGACCGCCCGAATCGCCGCCGATCAACGAGCAATCCGACTGCAAGGTGGTATCCTTCGTTTGCACGATCCGGCCCAAACGCACCACGACGCCCCGCTCCTTGTCGAAACCTCCCGAATGACCCAGCGAATAGACCCAATCGCCGAGCCGCGCCGTATCCTCCCGGTCCAGCTCGACGTGCGGCCAGGTACCCGGTTCCGTGATCTTCGCCATCGCGCAATCGGAGTCGGAAACAAGGCCCAGCGATTCCGCCTTCGCCTTCCGGCCGTCTTCAAAAATCACCGTGAATTCCTTCCCCACCCCGCCGGTCACGTGG
>CAMPGU010000060.1 GCA_946885645.1 uncultured Haloferula sp. | reverse complement strand
CTCGAAAAAGGAGCGTGACCCCCCGTCGCCAGCGGTTCCCGGCGGGGGCGCCGGAAACGGCACGCGGGGGCGCGTGCGCTCCCCTTTTCGAGCCCCTCGCGCCTCATGCAGCGGCGCTCCGGCGTCATCCCGGCACCTCCTTGCGGGGTGCGGGCGTGCTGGCGGCATCAAGCCCGTCTTGCAAGGGGCCGCCGCGGAAGGGCGCGTAACCGGTGCCCAGCACCATCGCGAGATCGATGTCGTCCGCGCTTTCCGCCACCCCTTCTTCCAGGCAAAGCCGCGCCTCGTGGCTCATGGCGAGCGCCAGATGGGCGGCGACATCGGCCGGTGCCGGGGTGTCGCCGGTACGCAGCGCCAGCGCCACGGCATTCGGCGTGGTACGATGACCGTCGTAGAGATAGAAACCCGAGCCGGACTTCCGCCCGGCATGGCCGCCCGCCAACAGCGTCTCCAGCAGCTCCGGCACGCTCATGCGGTCCGGAAACGCGCCCGCCAGCGTCCGCGCGACGTGCGCCGCCACATCCAGGCCCACCTCGTCCAGCAAGCGCAGGGGACCCATCGGCATGCCGAAGTCGAGCATGGCCTTGTCGATCACCTCCGGATCCCCGCCGCCTTCGAAGATCTGCGCGGCCTCCACGAGGTAAGGCATCAGGATGCGGTTCACCAGGAAGCCCGGCGAATCCCGCACCACCACGGGCAGTTTCCCGATGGACCGCACGAAGGCGACCGCCGTAGCCAGCGTTTCATCCGAAGTCAGCGGCGTCCGCACGACTTCCACCAATTGCATCCGGTGGACGGGATTGAAGAAATGCAGGCCGACGAGGCGCTCCGGATTCGAGATGCTGGCCGCCAGCTCGTGAATCGGCAGCGCGGAGGTATTCGTGGCCAGGATCGTGTCCGGCCGGGTGCGGGCGGAGAGATCCGCGAAGACCTGCTTCTTGATATCGAGGCGTTCGACGGCCGCTTCGATCACGAGGTCGCAGCGGTCGAGCGGGACCGGAACCGCGCTGGGCCGGATGCGGTCCATGCCGCGCACGGCCTCGACGGCGGTGAGGACGCGCCTTTTACGAGCTTCATCGTAGTTCTTGGAGATCGCCTTCATGCCCCGGGCGAGCGCGCCGTCGTCCAGATCGCGCAGGATCACCTCGTGGCCGCGCGTGCTCAGCCAGTAGGCGATCCCCGCGCCCATCACGCCGGAGCCGATGACCGCGCAGCGGCCGATCGGGCGCGGCTCCGCCGTCACCACCCGGTGCTTCTTCGCGCGCTCCTGCAGGAAGAAAAGGCGCAGGAGCTGGCGGGTTTCCGGGCGCACGGCGAGCCGCAGGATCGCTTCCTTCTCCCGCTGGAAGCCGGCTTCCAGCGGGCCGTGGCAGGACTTCGCGGCGACCTCCAGCGCGGCCTCCGGGCCGGGATAGAGGCCGCGCGTCTTCGCCGTCAGATCGCGCTTTGCCTTGGCCGCGATGAGCGGGGCGATCACAGGGTTATGAAGATGGAATCGCGCCTTGGCGGGCCGCTTGCCCTTCTTGAGATAGCCCAGCGCCAGGCTGTCCAGGTTCTCGCGAGGCACCACGGCATCGACCAGGCCCTTCGCTTTCGCGGCCCCGGCGGAAAGGATCTTGCCGCCCAGGATGAGCGGCAGCGCGGCCGGCAGGCCGATCAGGCGCGGCAGACGGGTGGTGCCGCCCCATGCGGGCAGGATGCCCAGGTTCGTTTCCGGCAGGCCGATTTTCGTCACCGGGGCATCGCTGGCGACGCGCCAGTCGCAGGCCAGGGCCAGCTCGTAGCCGCCGCCGACGCAGGCCCCGTGGATCGCGGCGACGGTGGGGTAGGGGAGCTTCGCCAATTTTTGGAAGGTGGCCTGGCCGAGTTCGATCAGGTCGCGCAGTTCGTCGCCCTGCGCCGCGGAGAGGATCTTCAGGTCGGCCCCGGCGATGAAGATCGAGGGTTTGGCGGAGCGGATGAGGAGCCCGGCCAGTTCCGGATGGGCGGAAAGCGCATCGAGCTCATCGCACAGCTCCACCAGCGAGGGACGGTCGAAGAGATTCGCCGCGGAATTCTCACGGTCGAAGGTGAGGATGCCGTAGGGTCCGCAAAGCTGGAAGTGGAGGTGATTCATGGCACGTGGAGTGGAAAGGGAGGGAGAGTTACGGCGTTTCCCGTAGCTCGTCCCGCGGCCCGCCGGGACGCGGTCCCGTGGGTCGCGCCGACCGGTGGCTTTCGCCACCGGCTAATTTCCGATGCCCCTCCGGGGCGGGGAATGACGACGCGAGGCGGCGATCCGGTGGCGGGGTGACGGGAAGAGCGCCCTTGGCATCGGGAATTCGCGGGCATGGAATATGGAAAAGGGATTTCATGGTCGTTCCAGCCAGAGGGCCGCGCCTTGACCGCCGCCGACGCAGAGGGTCGCGAGCGCCCGTTGACCGCCGGTTTCCCGGAGCTGGTGCAGGGCGGTCAGGACCAGCCGGGCGCCGGTGGCACCCACCGGATGACCCAGCGCGATGGCCCCGCCGCGGCGGTTGAGTTTTTCATGCGGGATCTCCACCGCGTGCAAGTCCTGGCCGCACTTCGAGGGGTCCTTCAGCGCGGCGAGCACCGCCAGCACCTGGGCGGCGAAGGCTTCGTTGATCTCCACCAGATCGGCATTCTCGGGGGCCAAGCCGGTGAGCTGCCGGGCCAGCGCGATCGCGTGCACCGGCCCCAGGCCCATGCGCTTCGGATCGCAGCCGGTATAGGCGTAGCCCGTCAGGCGGCCCAGCGGCTCGATCCCGAGGCGCTCCACCGCGTCCTCGCTGCCGACCAGCAGGGCCACCGCGCCATCGGTGATCTGCGAGCTGTTGCCCGCGGTCACGGTGCCCGTCTGCCGGTCGAAGATCGGCCGCAGCCGGCCCAGTTTCTCCAAGGTGGAATCCTCGCGGATGCCGTTGTCGCGCCCCACCGCTTTTCCCGCCAGATGCACCGGTGCGATCTCTTCCGCCAGCCGGTCCGCGGCGGCGAGCGCCTTGCGGTGCGAGGCCGCGGCAAAGGCATCCTGCTCCTCGCGCGTGATCTGGAATTCGCGCACCAGCACCTCCGCGGTATCGCCCATGATCAGCCCGCTCACCGGATCGGTCAGGCCGAGCTGCAGGCCCGCGCGGGGCTTGAAATCCGCCGGACGGAAGGCGGCCGCCGCGGTGATCTTCTGGCCGATCTCCTTCGCCCGCGCCAGCGCGCCGAATTTCAGCGCCGCGGGGTGCGGGTAGAAAAGGGGCACCTGCGACATGCTCTCCGCCCCGCCGACCAGGAAGAGATCGCCCTGACCCGCCATCATGCGCTGGTGGGCGGCGGTGATGGCCTCCATGCCGGACGCGCAATTCCGGTGGACCGTGACCGCCGGGACGTGTTCCGGGATTCCCGAGCGCAGGGCGATCACCCGCGCGAGATTGGCCGCCTCCGCCGGTTGCGCCACGCAGCCGATGATCACTTCATCGATCAGCCCCGGATCGATGCCCGTGCGCAGCAGGAGCGCGCTACAGGCGAGGCGGCCGAGATCGTCGGCCCCCAGGCTGTCGAAGTCCGTGCCCATCCGGCAGAAGGGAGTGCGGATGCCCGCGATGATATGGAGATCTGCCATGTTTTTACGAATCGGTTTCCGGGCGGTGATCCACCACCTTCTGTTCCTTGAGTTCTTTCCCCACGCCCTGCAGGCGGCGCATCTCGTCCCAGCTATGGAAGACGACGTCGTTCGGCGCGAACTCGACCGCGTCGCCGAAACGGGCGGAGATCCTTTGCTTGAGATCCTCCGGATCGGAGCCGTTCACCGGAGCCGCGTGGACCACCACCAGATCGCTTTCCAGCGGGTCGTCGTTGCGTTTCCTCAGCTCGATCTGCCAGGCCCCCAGGCCCTCGGTGTCGTCCAGCAGGTTCTCCAGCGCGTTGAAGTCCACCAGCGTGCCCTTGAGCTTGCCGATGTTCAGCCGCCGCATGTCGGAGACGCGCGAGATCTTCCCGATCAGGCGCGGACAGGTGCGGCCGCAATACGGGCACGGCTCGTAGGTGATGCCGCCGTCGATGAGGTCCCCGGTGCGGTAGCGGAGGACCACGGTGCCGCGCGCATCCAGCGGCGTGCAGACGATTTCCCCCGGCTGGCCGTCCGGCACCCGTTCCCCGGTCTGGGGATCGATGATCTCCAGGAAAGTCAGGTCGGGATAAACGTGGAAACCGGAGGGTGCGCCTCCCTCCGGCGGCAGGCATTCCGTCCACGCCATCTTCGCCTCGGTAAAGCCGTAGGTGGACATGATCGCCGCGTCCGGCGAGCCGATCTCCGCGCAGAGCGCCCGCAGCTTGCGGCGCATCCCGGCCGGGACTTTCTCCCCGCCCAGGACGATGCGCTTCAGCTTGGTCCAGCGCTCCTTCCCGGCCGCCGCTTGCTGCAGCAGGTGATAGAGGAAGGTGGGCATGGCGATGATCGCGTCGGGCTGGATCTTGCCGATGATCCGGAGATTTCCCTCGGTGCCCATGGTCTTGCCGCCGCCGGTGGAAAGCATGAAGGTCGTGAACCCGGTGCCCGCGTGATGCGCCAGCCAGAAAGCGAGGTGCGGCGCGAAGGGGAAGGCATTGATGTGCCGCCACGAGGGGTCCGATTGGCAGAGCTCCATCATCCGCCGGCCACCTTCCTCCAGATTCGCGATGTCGTGCTTGGAGTAGAGGAAGGGCACCGGGGCGGCGGAGCGCCCCGTGGTGCTGGTCAGCAGGATCGGGCGCAGTTCCTCCTCCAGCATCCTCTTGGTCGCGGCGGGGCCGTGGGCGATCGCGTGGCGCAGCGTGGACCACTGGTGCTTCAGCGCCGCCTCGTCCGGGATCACCACGAAATCGCGCGGGTTTTCCAACAGGCTCTTCGAGGTGAAGGGCAGCAGCTTCAGGTCCTCGGTGCCGCGGATGTCGCCCGCCTCGATGCCGAGCTCCTTGAAGAGCTTCGAGTAATACGCGGTGAAGGGCACCACGCGATCCTTCAGGAGGTGCCGTAGCAGCACATCCTGCCGGTGGTGGAGCTCGTCACGCGACGTCGTGGCCCACCATGGGTTTGAAGGGCGCGGTTTCATAGGGTTGGAAATCCGGCTTCAGCAGGGCGCGGATCTCGTCGAGATGATCCGTCGCGACCTGCCGGCCCGCATCGATGAACCGGCGGAAGCCGGAGTAGTCATGCCACGGGGCGAAGAAATGTTCCGGGCGCAGGCAGAGATCCGCCTTCTTGCAGGACTCGTGGGCCATGCGGATCTGCGCGGCGCGGATGCTCTGGCGGAAGGTGTCGATCATGTTGCCGCGCGCGAGCAGGTTGAGATTGCCGTTCAGGGAGCTGCCCACGCGCCGCCACCAGCCGGGCGGGACCCCGGGCTCGTCCCGGCGGCACAGGCCCTCGTCCACGTCGGCGAAGGTGGGCACCACGGAAATCGCGATCACCCGGTCCACCTCGCTGTACTTCCGCAGCGCGCCCACCGGCACGGGATCGATCACCCCGCCATCCACGCAGCGGTGGCCGTCGATGGTGACAGGCGCGATGATGCCCGGCATGGCGCAGGAAGCATGGACGGCATCGACGATCCGGCCGCTGCGGAAGACGATGCGCTCCTTCGTGTCGATATCCACCGCCACCGCCAGGATGCGGCGTTCCAGATCCTCGAACTTGAGATTGCCCAGCGAGCGCTCCAGATGCGCCCGCGCCTTGAGCCCGCGGAAGAGGCCTTTCATCGGCGGGATCAGCGGGTCCGCGAGGCGCCAGAGCTGGCGGCGGTCGTGCATCTCCCCGGCCAGGTCTTCCAGGTCCTTGCCGGAAAAGCCCGCCGCCCATAGCGCCCCGATGTAAGCCCCCATGCTGGACCCGGCGATGGCGTGGATCTCGATGCCGTTCTCTTCCAGCACCTGGAGCACGCCCACGTGGGCCAGGCCCCGCGCGCCTCCCGAGGAGAGCGCCAGCCCCAGTTTCGGCAAAGGGGCATCGTCCAGCGGCCTCTCCCGGCGGGCGGGGCGAGGGTCTCCACGGAAGAATCGCAGGATTTTGCCAAGCATGGGCGGGTTTCCTTTCCTGTTCGGGCGGAACGGCTGAATCCGATCCGCCTAACAATAGGCCGGGCCCGCGGAGATTTCAAATCGCTCCCGAAAGAGAGTTGTTTGAAATGGGGAAATGCGTCCCCCGGCGGGGCCGGGGAATGTGGATATTGTGAAAGCGGAAGGCCGGAGCCGTGTAGGTCGGAAGAGGGGGCGCGTGAATGTCCCTTCGGGACATTCCGATCATTTCCGCTCCCGCCTCCGGGGGCGCTTCAGAGGGTGATCTGCGCGCCCAGCTCCACCACGCGGCCGGGCGGGAGCTTGAAGTACGCCGTCGCGGGGGACGCGTTGCGCGCCATGATCGCGAAGAACGCCAGGCGGATGCGGTCGAGCGCGCTGGCTTTCTGGCCCACCCCGTAGGTCTCGCGGCCGAGGAAGTAGGTCGCTTTCCCCGGGTGAAAGCGCACCGCGTCCGGGAGCCGCGCCTTCAGGGCCACCGGCACGTCCGGGGTGTCGGCAAAGCCGAAGCTGAGATTCACCCGGTGCACGCCTTCGCCCAGGTCGAAATGTTGGGCACAGGCGTCCTCCTCCACATAGGGTTGGTCGAGCGTGTCCACGTGCAGCAGCACCACCTTTTCGTGGAGCACCTGGTTGTGCTTCAGGTTGTGCAGCAGGGCGGTCGGCACCATGTCGCCGCGGCCGCTCATGTACACGGCGGTGCCGGAGACGCGGTGGATGCTGCCGCGTTGCAGGTCGGAGAGCAGGGCATCCACCGGCAGCGCCTCGCGCGAGAGGCGGTTGTAGAGCCGGGCCCGGCCCCAGAGCCAGGTCATCATCAGGCCCATGGAGGCCCCGGCCACCACCAGCGGCAGCCAGCCGCCGTGCAGGATTTTCAAGGAGTTCGCGGCCAGGAAAGGCAGCTCGATGAGCAGGAACAGGCCGGTCACCGCGCCCGCCTTCAGCTTGGTCCAGCCCCAGGCGGCGCGTGCCGCGGAGTAGAAGAGCAGCGAGGTGATCGTCATCGTCAGCACGATCGCGATGCCGTAGGCCCCCGCCAGCGCCGCGGAGCTTTTGAAGCTGATCACCAGCACGATGCAGGCGATCACCAGGAACCGGTTGATGGCGGGCACATAGACCTGGCCGACGGAGTGCTCCGAGGTATGGCGGATCTTCACGCGCGGCAGGCAGCCCAACTGGACGGCCTGAGTGGTCAGCGAAAACGCGCCGGAAATCAGCGCCTGGCTGGCGATCGCCGCCGCGGCCGTGGCCAGCAGGGTCAGGGGGAAGCGCAGGTAGTCCGGCGCCAGCAGGAAGAAGGGCGCCCGGATCGCGGAGGGATCGGAACTGAGCAGCGCCGCCTGGCCCAGATAGTTCAGGACCAGGCCGGGCAGCACCACGGAGAACCAGCCGACGCGGATCGGCCGGGTGCCGAAGTGGCCGAGGTCCGCGTACAGCGCCTCGCCGCCCGTCACGGCCAGGAAGACGGCCGCCAGCAGGGGAAAGGCGTGGTGCCATTCCCGGATCAGGAAGCTGATCCCGGCGGTGGGGCTCAGCGCCCCCAGCACCTCCGGGTGGGCGATGATGCCGCGCAGGCCGAGCGCCCCCAGGGTGACGAACCACAGCAGGACGATGGGGCCGAAAAGGATGCCCACCTTTCCCGTGCCGTGCCGCTGGATCGCGAACATCCCGGCAAGGATGAGCACCGCCGCCGGGACGATGTATTTCTCCAGCACCGGCGCGCTCACGGAAAGTCCTTCCACCGCGGAGAGCACCGAGATGGACGGGGTGATCATCCCGTCCGCGTAGATCAGGGAAGAACCGGCCAGGCCCAGCAGGAGCACCGATTTCGGATCCCGGCCGCCGAGGCGCCGCGCGGCCGAGCGGATCAGCGCGGAGAGGGCGAGGATGCCGCCTTCGCCCCGGTTATCCAGCCGCAGGATGATCAGGACGTATTTGATCGAAACCACCAGGATGAGCGCCCAGACGATCAGGGAGGCCGCTCCCACCAGATTGCTCGCGGTCAGCGGCGTGGGTTCCACCCCGTGCGGGGCGAAGCATTCGCGGAAGGCGTAGAGCGGGCTGGTGCCGATGTCGCCGAAGACGATCCCGAGGGCCGCGAGCGTGGCGGCCGCGATTTTTGGTTGGCGGCCGGAATGGCCGTCGGAGGAACTATTCATCATCGCGAAACGGATCGTCGCGCCGCTTTCCAAACACGCCCCGGAACCCCTGACCAGCGAAAAGGCCGGCCCGCAGGATTGGAAAAAAGGCTTGATTTCGCACTGGTTAGACCGGGCGGGGAGGCGAAAATCAGCGCCGATGCTTGTTCCCGTCCTCCTTATCGTTTTGAGCTGCCTGGTGCTTTTCCTCGGGGCCGAACTCCTCGTCCGCGGGGGTGCCTCCCTGGCCCTGAAGCTCGGGCTCACCCCGCTGGTGGTGGGTCTGACGGTGGTGGCCTACGGCACCTCGACACCCGAGCTGCTCGTCTCCCTGAAAGCGGCCTTCGCGGGAAATTCCGACATCGCCATCGGGAACGTCGTCGGGTCGAATATTTTCAATATCGCCGTCATCCTCGGCCTTTCCGCGGCGGTATTTCCCATATCCACGCACCTGCAGGTGCTGAAATGGGACGCTCCGGTGGTGCTGCTGGTCACCCTGCTGGTGCCCTTGACCTTCCTGGATGGCCGGGTTTCCCGGGTGGAGGGAGGAATCCTGCTCGTCTTCGCTGTCGCCTATACCTGGTGGGCGGTCCGCATGGCCCGGAAGGACGAGGCTAAAGGGCATGAAACCCATGTCGATATCCCCGAGATCCGGAAAAGGGGGAGTATTCTTTCCGATTTGTTCAAGATCGCGATCGGCATGATGGTCTTGATCTTGGGTTCCCGCCTCTTGGTGGACAATGCCGTGATCATCGCGAAATCCCTGGATGTCTCCGACACCGTGATCGGGCTCACCATCATCGCCGCAGGCACCTCGATGCCCGAGCTCGCGACTTCCATGGTAGCGGCCATCCGCGGGCAGTCCGACATCGCGCTGGGGAATGTGCTGGGGTCCTCGCTCTTCAACCTGCTCTTCGTGCTGGGCGGCGCGGCGGTGGTCTTTCCGGTCGGCACGGCAGGCCTGCAGCCCTTCGACCTCTACATGCTGATCGGGGTGACCGCCCTGATGCTGCCCATGCTGGCCACCGGCAAGAGGCTGAACCGCGCCGAGGGCCTGCTGCTCTTCGCCACCTACGGCGTCTATCTCGCCGTGATGTGGCCGAAGTGACATCCCGGCAATCCCCGCTGGACGCTGGGGTCGCAGGCCGTTAAACGCGGCGCGTCATGGCCAAGAAACCGGTGGTTCTCATCATTCGCGACGGCTGGGGTGTGAATCCCGGGGGGAAGAAGACGGCGAAAAAGGACGGTAACGCGACCCTGCTCGCCAAAACTCCCTTCCACGACGTGATGCTGGAGCAGTATCCGAAGGGCTTCCTCAGCGCTTCCGGCCTGGATGTGGGGCTCCCGGCGGGCCAGATGGGGAATTCCGAGGTGGGCCACCTCAATCTCGGTGCCGGGCGGGTCGTGTATCAGGACCTCACCCGCATCAACAAGGCGATCGAGGACGGCACCCTGGCGAAGAACAAGACTTTCAAGAAGGCCCTCGCCGCCGCGAAGGGCAAGCGCCTGCACTTCATCGGCCTGCTGTCCGATGGCGGCGTCCATTCCCACCAGGATCACCTCTGCGCGATGGTCGCCCTGGCCAAGGCCGCCGGGGTGGACGACATCATGGTCCACGCCATCACCGACGGCCGCGATACCTCGCCCACCGGCGGGGCGGCCTACGTTTCCAAGGTGGAGGATGAGATCGCGAAATACGGCGCCCGCATCGCCACCGTGACCGGCCGCTACTACGCGATGGACCGCGACAACCGCTGGGAACGCACCAAGCTCGCCTGGGACGCCATCGTCCACGGCATCGGCGAGCCGATGGACGTGCTGGCTTCCGAAGCCATCGCGGAGAAATACGCGCAGGACAAGACGGATGAATTCCTGCTGCCGATGGTCTTCGAGACGCCCGGCAAGAAGCTGATGCGGGACGGGGACGTGGTGATCTTCTTCAACTTCCGCGCGGACCGCGTGCGCCAGCTTTCCGAAGCCTTCCTCGCCGAGGGGACCTTCAAGGGATTCAAGGCCGGCCGCCGCCCGAAGATCCACTACGTGACCCTCACCCAGTACGACGCCAAGTACAAGTGCGACGTCATCTTCGGCCCGGACAAGCTCAAGATGGGCCTCGGCGAAACCGTCGCGAAGGCGAAGAAGACCCAGATGCGGATCGCGGAGACGGAGAAATACCCGCACGTGACGTACTTCTTCAACGGCGGCATCGAGAAGCCGAACAAGGGCGAGGACCGCGCCATCGTGCCCTCTCCCAAGGAGGTGGCGACCTACGACCTGAAGCCGGAAATGAGCGCGCAGCAGGTGACGGAAACGGTCGTGAGCCGCTTGAAGGATTACGATCTGGTGATCCTGAACTTCGCCAACCCCGACATGGTGGGCCACACCGGCGTCGTGGAGGCCGCGATCAAGGCCTGCGAAACGATCGATGCCGACGTGAAGGCGGTGGTGGATGAAACGCTGCGCCTGGGCGGCAAGCTGCTGATCACCGCGGACCACGGGAACTGCGAGTTCATGATCAATGCCGACGGCTCGCCGCATACCGCCCACACGACGAACCTCGTGCATCTCATCTACGTGGCGGCGGACGCCGGAAAATACGAGGTGAAGGACGGCATCCTGGCCGACGTGGCACCGACCCTCCTCGACATGCTCGGCCTGCCGAAGCCGAAGGAAATGACCGGCCGCACCCTGCTGGTGAAGAAGAAGAAGTGAGCGGCCGGGGAGAGGGCGATCCCCTCTCAAAAGGGAATGTCGTCCGAAGCGTCCGGCTCGTTGTCGAAGCTGGCGTCCAGGGACGAATTCATCCGCGCGCTGCGATCCGGCTCGGGACCGCTACCGCTCTCGCTGCCGCCGCTCTTGCTGATCTTCCAGGCATTCAGGTTCACGTAGAAGCGCTCCTTGTATTCGCTGCCGCGGATGTCGAAGGCGACCTTCACCTGATCCCCGGGCTGGAGGCCCTCCAGCATGGCGATCTTGTCCTTCACGCACTCGAACTTGATCATCTGCGGGAACTTGCCGTCCGGCACTTCCACCACGAACTCGCGCTTGGAAAAGCCGCTCGCGAAGGTCTGCGTTTCAAGGAGGTGCTTCAGGGTTCCTTCGAGCTCGAATGTCTGGGCCATGGGATCAGGATAGTGCGGGATTCAGGTAGCGGCGGACTTCGAAGGCATCGTGCTTCTCGATGACTTCGGGCGGGGAAAAGCGGTCTTCGAAAGGGGGCAGGCGCGTGTCGCCGGGATACCTCTCGTAAACCCAGGACACCAGCAATTCATTCAGGCGGTCCAGGAAGGCGGCGTAGATCTCCGCGCCTCCGATGATGTAAACTTCCTCCTCCAGATCGGGCAGGGCATCGAGCTGCTCCGGGGAATGGATCACCTCCACGCCGGGGGCGGACCAGCCTTTGTCCCGGGTCAGGACGATGTTGCGGCGTTTCGGCAGCGGCTTGCCGATCGACTCGTAAGTCTTGCGACCCATCACGATCGGGTGGCCGGAGGTCGTGCGCTTGAAAAACGCCAGATCTTCGGGCAGGTGCCAGGGCAGGGTCCCGTTCCGGCCGATCACCCGCTCCGGGGTCATGGCGACGATGGCGATCAGGCGGCTCATGAATCTTTGGCGTCGTCCGTTTTCCTCGTGGAAGCGGGGCAGGATGCCCTGCGCCACGGGAGCCACGAGAAAGCCCGCCGGCGCGATGAACACAAGCCCGGAAACAGCGCCTGGCGGCAGCGGATGGGCGGCACCCCGCGATGCTCGATGCGGAACATGGGCACTTACAGGCTGTATTTAAAAGGGCAGGGAACGCTCTCCGGGCGGTCCGGTTTCTGGCGGTCATCCTCCGGGACAGGCTTGAAACCACGGATTCCGGCCATCCCCCGCCGGACCTTTCGGAGAAAGGACCCTACCATCCGGCCGTTTCAAGGCAGCCTCTTACACCGAGACCTCCGCCTTGATGTGCGGGTGCGGCTCGTAGTCCTCCAGCCGGAAGTCCTCGAAGGTGAAATCGTCGATTTCCCGCACCTTCGGGTTCAGCCACATCTTCGGCAGCGGCCGCGGGCTGCGCGTGAGCTGCTCCTCCGCCTGCTCCAGGTGGTTCTTGTAGAGGTGCACGTCGCCGAAGGTGTGGATGAACTCCCGCGGCTCGTAATCGCACACCTGCGCCAGCATCAGCGTGAGCAGCGCGTAGGAAGCCACGTTGAAAGGCACTCCGAGAAAGAGATCCGCCGAGCGCTGGTAAAGCTGGCAGGAGAGGCCGGGCCGGGCGGACTCGGGCTCGTGGACGAAGAACTGGAACAGGCAGTGGCAGGGCGGCAGGGCCATGCGGTTGACCTCGCCGGGATTCCACGCCACCACCAGATGGCGGCGCGAATGCGGATCGCCCCGCAGGCCGTGGACGAGTTCCGCGATCTGATCCACCGTGCGCCCGTCCGGCGCGGGGAAGGAGCGCCACTGGCGGCCATAGACGGGCCCCAGCTCGCCGGACTCATCGGCCCACTCGTCCCAGATCCGCACGCCGTTTTCCTGGAGATAGCCGATATTGGTATCACCTTTCAGGAACCACAGCAGCTCGTGGATGATGGAGCGCAAGTGGAGCTTCTTCGTGGTCAGGCAGGGAAAGCCCTCGCGGAGATCGTAGCGGACCTGGCGGCCGAAGACGGAGAGCGTGCCCGTGCCGGTGCGGTCCGCGCGGTCCTCGCCGTTCTCCAGGACGTCGCGCATCAGATCGAGGTAAGCTTTCATCAGATCAAGGATTAGCAGGGGTCGGGGAAAAGGGAAATCAATCGTCGCGTCCCGGCGAGCGCCGCAGCGACTTTTTTTGCGAGGTCTTCCGCTTTTCCGCCACCGAGCGTTGTTTGGAGCGGCGGGAGAGGGGGCGATTCGTCCGCCGCTCCTTCTCCATCTCGTTCTTGCGGGCCTCCGCTTTCTCCCGGCGGATGCCCTCCAGGGTGTCGCAGATCTCCTTGCGGGCCTGGAAGCGGTTCATCTCCCGCGAGCGGTTGGCCTGGCATTTCACCTCGATCCCGCTCGGCAGGTGCTTCAGGTACACGCAGGAGGAGGTCTTGTTGATCTTCTGCCCGCCGGAACCCGAGCCGAGGACGAACTTTTCCACCAGCGAGTCCTCCCTGATGCCCAGCTTGGCCATCCGTTCTTCGAGGGCGGCTTGTTTCTCTGGATTAACCAAGGTGATGAATCGGCACGCTCTGCACCCGCTGGCGATAGGCTGCCGCGGCTGCGGTGATCTGCGGCGCGAGATCCGCCTCCGGCTTCGCGAAAGGGGGCACGAACCAGGGAAAAGTGCCGATCAGATCGGTCGCCACGGCCACCTCGCCGTCGCAGGTGTGCTCCCCGCAGCCGATCCCGATGGTGGGGACCGGGATCCGGGAGGTGAGCCATTCCGCGGTGGCGGGGACCACGCTTTCCAGCACGATCGCGAAAACCCCTGCCTCCACGAGCGCCAGGGCCCCTTCCAGCAGCCCGGCGCTCTGTTCCGGGGTCTTCCCCTTCTTTTTGTAGCCGCCCTCCTCCAGCACGCGCTGGGGCAGCATGCCGAGATGCCCGCACACGGGGATGCCGGCCTCGACGATGGCGCGGACCTTTTCCACCTGGCGCAGCCCGCCTTCCAGCTTCACGGCTTCCGCGCCTGCGGCCACGAGCTTGCGGGCGGTTGCCAGCGCGGTCGCCGGGTCCGGATAGGTGCCGATGGAAAAATCCCCGATCACCAGCGCCCGCGGTTCCGCCCGCGCGACGGCCGCCACGTGGTGGAGCATCTGGTCCAGCGTCACGTGGGTGGTATCCGGGTAGCCCAGCACCACCATGCCCAGCGAATCCCCGACCAGCAGGGCGTCCACCCCGGCTTCGTCGAAAAGCCGGGCCGTGGGGTAATCGTAGGCCGTCAGCATCGTGACGGGCGGGCCGGAGGCCTTCCGGGCGGCGATGGCGGCTGCTTTTTCGGAACCGGTCACGGGAGCGGATGGAGTTACCAGACCGCCTGCACGGTGGCGAGCGGCGGCTCGTTAGAGTCAAGGTGCCGGAGGTGTTCCGCAATCGAAACTTGATCGCCGGGCAAGATCAGGTCCGGCCGGATCTCCGCCAGCGGCTGGAGCACGAAGCGGCGCGAAGTCAGGCGGGGGTGGGGGAGATCGAGGACCCCGCCCGCGATCCGCTCGTCGCCGAAATAGAGGATGTCCACGTCGATCACGCGCGGGGCGTTGCGCTCCGGGGCGGCGGTGCGGCCGAGGTGGAACTCGATCGCCTGGGTGGCATCCAGCAGATCATGGGCGGTGCCCGTGAAGCCGATCTCCACCACGGTATTGAAGAAATCCGGCGAGTCCGCCGGGCAATCCACCGGCTCCGTCTGGTAGATGGATGCCTGCCTCAGCGAATCCGGCACGGCGATCCGCCGCAGCATGTCCCGCGCGTCCTGCAGGTGGCGCAGGCGGTTGCCGAGATTCGAGCCGAGGGCGAGGCCTGCGGAGACAGAAGATAATTTGGAGACTTCAGACATCAGACTGGAGGCGGACGGAGACGGAAGACTTGGAGACTTCAGACAGAAGACTGGAGGCACAGAGTGTTTTTCCAGTCTTGAGCCTTGTGTCTGGGAGCGCAGCGGTCTTGCGTCTAATGGGCGCAGCGGTCTTGCGTCTATTGCGTGGCAATCTTCTATTTCAAGCCCAGCACATCCTGCATGTCGTAGAGACCGGCGGGTTTGTCGTAGAGCCACACGGCGGCGCGCACGGCCCCGGCGGCGAAGGTCATGCGGGAGCTGGCCTTGTGGGTCAGCTCCACGCGTTCGCCATCCGCCGCGAACATCACGGTGTGGTCCCCGACCACGTCCCCGCCGCGCAGCGTGTGCATGCCGATCTCCCGCGGCGGGCGCGGACCCACATTGCCGAAGCGCCCGTGCACGACGTCCTGGGTGTAGTCCGTGCCGGTTTCCTCATTCAGGATCTCCAGCAGGCGGCGCGCCGTGCCGGAGGGGGCATCGATCTTGTGGCGGTGGTGCATTTCCGTGACCTCCACGTCGAAGCGGTCCTGGGTGAGGATCTCCGCGGCCTTCCGGGTCAGCCAGAAGAGGGTATTCACCCCCACCGAGAAATTCGGCGCATAGACGACTGGCAGGGTCTTCGCTGCCTCGCGGATCGCCGCGCGCTCCTCATCGGTGTGGCCGGTGGTGCCGATCACCAGATGCGTGCCCTTGGCCAGGGCGGCGTCCAGCAGCTCGCGGGTGAACTTGTGGATGGTGAAGTCGATCACCGTATTCGCCTGGGCCATCGCCGCCGCGAGGTTTTCCCCCGAATCATGGGTGGCGGCGACGGTGACGGCGGATTCCTGGCTGGCGGCCTCGAGGACTGCCTGGCCCATGCGGCCGGATTTCCCGGTGACGAGGAGTTGAATCATATGGAATCGTCTTCTGGTTGAAAGCTGCCGTTGTAGCCCGGCTGATAGAGGCGGAGACCCGCGAAGCGTGACATTGCCTCGAAATGCTTGTCCACCGAGTACACGCGGCAGCTCTTTTCAAGGGTGATGCAGGCGATCAGGGCGTCATTCCACGGCACCTTGTAGCCTTTCGTGCTCATCCGGGAATACAGGTCCGCCGCCTTCCGCCAGATCGTCTGGTCGTTCCGGGCATAGGGGACCACGTTGAACCACGATTGGATCAGGTTTTTCTCCTCCGGGCGGGCTCCGCCGAGGAATTCCATCTCGACGGGGCCGCACAGCGTGGCCTCGAAAGCATCCAGCAGACCCTTGACGGCGAGTTTCACCGAAGGGTCTCCCTTACGCCGGAAAAACTCGATCCAAGCACTGGTGTCCACGATGACCATCAGCGGTCGAATTCTTCGATTTCGTTATTGGTCAGGGGATAGTCGGAAAACTCTCCCTCCATGACCTTCCGGGCGAACTCCCGGTTCAACTGGCGCCGCACGAATTCAGAAGCCGCCTTGACCAAGGCGGGGCCCTTCTTGGACTCGCCCGTGAATTTCATCACTTGCTCCAAGGTGCCTTCGTCGATCTCGACGGTGAGTCTCATGGGGGAATTCTACTGAAAAAGATGAAAATTTCAACAGAATTTTCATCTTTCCGCCTCAACTCAGGAGGCTGAATTCACGCAACAAGCTCGCCAACTGCGCCTTCCCGGCATCCGTCAGCGGAGCCAGGGGCAGGCGGAGTTCCTCGGTGCAGTGACCTTGCAGGGCGACCGCCGTCTTGATCGGCACGGGATTCACATCCAGCGACATGAGGCCGCGGAAGAGCGGGTAGAACTGCTTCTGCTGCGCCAAAGCGGCCACGAAATCGCCATCCAGACAGAGCTGGACGAGCTTCACCAGCACCTCCGGGACCAGATTCGAGGCCACGGAAACAAGTCCGACCGCCCCGCAGGACATGAAGGGCAGGGTGAGCGGGTCATCGCCGGAGAGGATCGTGAAATCCTCCGGGAGGGCTTGGAAGAGCTGGTTGACCCGCTCCACGGAGCCGCCCGCTTCCTTGATGGAGACGATGTTCTTGCAGTCCGCCGCGAGGCGCGCGGTGGTTTCCACGCCGATCTCCACGCCGCTGCGGCCGGGGACGCTGTAGAGCATCACGGGCAGGGACGTGTTTTCCGCGATCGCGCGGTAGTGGCGGTAGATGCCTTCCTGGGAGGGCTTGTTGTAGTAAGGACACACCTGCAGGGTGCCCGTCGCCCCGGCCTTTTCGGCGGCCTGGGTGAGCTCGATGGCTTCCTTGGTGGCATTCGCCCCGGTCCCGGCGACCACCTGGCAGCGCCCGGCAGCGTATTCCACGGCCAGCCGCACGCACTCGATGTGCTCGTCCATGTCCAGCGTGGGGGATTCCCCGGTGGTGCCGACCGGCACGATGCCGGTGATCCCGGCGGCCACCTGACGGTCGATCAAGGCTTTGAAGGCCGCGGTGTCGATACGGTCGTCGCGAAAAGGAGTGATCAGCGCGGTGTAAGTGCCTCGGAACGTCATGGCGGGCGGAGAATGAACATCCCGCGCTGCTCTTC
>CAMPGU010000059.1 GCA_946885645.1 uncultured Haloferula sp. | reverse complement strand
AAACCTTCGGGATATCCAGCAGCCGGATGCTCGAGCTGCCGGTGAAGACGATCCCTCCCTTCTCCGGCGGCGACTTCGCATCGGCGGCGTCGAAAGCGGCGATCTCCTTCGCGAACCGCGCCGGATCAGGATCGGGCGCGGCAACCAGGGGAGCGCCAAAGGCGAGGAAAAGAGCGCAGATCAACCGGAACATGCAGGGAAGCCTACGCACATCCCGGAGAAATCATACGCCCCGTTGTGTCCGCACGGTCTGCGCCCGGAGTCACGGCCGCTCGATGACCCGCAGCCCGGTGGGTGCCGAGGGTGGGGTGCTCGCGCCCTCCACCGAGATCGCGGAGGTGACGTGTGAACCCACTTGGGCGAATGCCGCGATGTTCGCCAGCGAGGCGACCGATGCCTGTTCAGAGCGGAAGGCGTAGTCGTTCGCGATGGTCACCGGTGAAGCTCCGGGCGGGGTGACGGTCGCGGAGTAGGTCCGGGCAGCGACATTGACCGTCATCCGCACGCGATAGACCGCTCCCGCTTCGTACGCCAGCACGTTTGCCGCTTGATAGGCGCTCCCGTTCCGGGCGTCGAAAACGCCGGTCGGCGCGAAGCGGACCACCGCCGCCACGCCGCTGAAGGCGGACGCGGTGGAAGCGGAGACACCGGTGAAGGCGTCGATATTCGTCGCGCTCGGGCGCATGTTGAAAGAGACCGTGAAGGTGCCGGTCTGGGCGGGGATCGCCTTGTTCAGCCAACTGGCCCCGGTCGTGGCGAGATATTCCGTAGGGGGAGCGGCGGTGAAATCCCGGGCGTCGATCCAGCCGCTCACCCCGTTGTCGAAATAAATCTGCCACCATTCGATGCCATCCGCTCCCGTCGGCCCGGAAATTACCGAGCCCAGGGCACCGTCCGCCTGCGTGGCGACCAAGGCCGAGCCCGCGGAAGCGGCGGCCCGGACATTCGTGGCGGCGGTGATCTCGATGCGGGCTCCCCCCGCGAAGGCCGGAGGTTCCGGCAGGGGATCGCCTCCTCCCGGCAAGCCATGATAGGGCCTCAGCACGTCATCCCATAGCGCCCGGTTGTAGGCGAAACCCCGGCTGCCGCCGTAGGAGGGATAGTCCACCAGCGCCTGCGCCTTTCCCTTCGCGTAGCCGATGTAGCCCTTCTCCGCCTTGTACCACAGGTCGGTATTGCCGACGTTCATCCGCGTGGCGGCGAGGGTCGCGAGCGTCGAACCGGGCTGCCAATAGCCCGCGACGATCAGGGCGAGCTGGTTCGTCATATGAGGGCGGTAGCCGTCGAAGGCGTAGATGAAAGAACTGCGCTTGCCGTTGGCATCGGAGGAATCGAATTCCTTCAGCATCCCGATGACGCCCTTGTTCGGCAAGGTGTCGGCGCCGGAGACGATCTTGCCCGCTCCATCGATCCCCGCGCCGTTATTGAGGCCGGCGTTCACCGCTTGGCCGTAAGTGTCCTTCAACAGCGCCTCATAGATCTTCGGGTAGTTGTCCAGGGTGTTGCCGTAGTATTTGTAAACATCCACCGCCGCCTCGATGGTGCTGCCGGAGGGTGCCTTGGAAGTGGGATTCGCGGCCTTCCAATTGAAGGTCTCGCGGATGTTCGGGAGATTGTTCGAATCCAGCTCCGCGACGAAGGCCGCGTGATTGTATTCCGCGAGGATCGTCTTGGCCTCTGCGGTTCCAAAGTAGGCCATGCCGGTGAGGACGCCGCCGATCATGCCTTCGCGATAGTTCGGGTTCCAATCGCGGTTCAGGTTGCTATCGCCGTCGAGCGCGTACTCCTGCGTGTCGGCCTTCACGAAGGGATTGTTGTCGCTGGTGGTAAAGGCGTTCGCCACCAGCGTCGCTTTCATGATCAGGTCGATCCGCGCTTTCTCCGCGGCGCTGAGCATGCTCCAGATCCGCGGCGTGTGTTTGACGATCACGAACATCCCCGTTGCATGCCGCTCGTGTTGCGCGGGATAGCCGCCGTTCGCGGTGGGCTCGTTGCCGGGGGTGAGGGTGAAGCGGATCTGCTCCAGCAGCCGGGCGTCCGCCGAGGTGTTCCCTGCATGGCTGGCCACCGCCAGCGCGATGGATGCGCCGCCGAAAAAGGCACCGTTGGTATGGGCACCTCCCGAGAAGCTCCGCCCGAAGTCGATGAGCTGTGCCGAGATGGCGGCGTTAACCGCCGTCTGCGAGGGACTCGCCAGATCCGCTGCATGGGCAGCACAGATCCCGAGCATTCCCGCCAAGGCCTTTGAGGCGAACTCCTTGGTCATGAATTGGAAAAGATACATTTCGACCAAGAACCATCAATGCGGAACTCTTTCAAGCGGTAGTTCCTCCCGTTAGGCTACGGCATTTACGTGTGCATCGGTAGTAATTTCTCTTTGATTTACAATAATTTACCGGCCTTGCTGTAGGAAATAATACCGATACGCGGCCCGGTCTATCCCCGACTGGACATCGGCTAGGGCGACACCTCGGCGGACCAATATGATATGAAAGAATACGGTTGGAATCGGACGTGTCGCCTGCCGTCCGGGGTGGGGCTTTGCATGGAAACAGGCGCGAAACGAGCAGCGAACGGAAGGGTGCCCGCTAGCCCCTCCGCATGGCTGACAAAGCGCGCCGTCCGCCAAGGTATCCTTCCGGAATGAACGTTCATCTTGCCCTCCTGTGCCTGACGGCCGGCGTCGCCGGAGCGGCAATCCGCATCGACGTCGCGGCGGGTGACAAGATCGAGCCGGCGCTTGCGAAAGCCCGGGAAGCCCGGGAGGCCCACCCGGAGGAGGCCATCGAACTCGTCTTCGCCGGCGGCACCTATCCTATCGATCGCCCGATCCGGCTCGGTCCCGCGGACGGCGGCACGGAGAAGGGCCCGCTGCGCCTGATCGCGGCGGACGGGGCAAAACCGGTAATATCCGGGGGCCGGGAAATCTCCGGCTTCAAAGTGCGCGGCGACGGCAAATGGGAGGCAAAGGTCGAGGGGCCCGCCTTCGAGCAATTGTGGATCGGCGGACGACGCGCGGTCCGGGCCCGCGAGCCCGACAGCGGTTTCTTCCGCATGAGAGCGGTGAAGGAAGAGAAACTCGGCGATCGGGCGCGCCATACGGTGGAGCTGACGGACGAGGCCCTGAAATGGCTGAAGGAACAGGATCCCGCGTCGCTCGGCCGGGTGCAAATGCTCGCCTACCACAAATGGGATAATACGCGGCGATTCATCGGAAGCTTGGAAGGCTCCAGCCTCATCACTAGCGGGCAGGAGATGAAGCCGTGGAACCGCTGGGACGAAAAGAGCGGCTTGGTCCTGGAGAATCTGGAAGCGGGTCTAGACGAACCCGGCGAGTGGTTCCTCTCCCCCGGCGGAGTGCTGACCTACCTCCCCCGTCCCGGCGAAGACCCGCAGAAGATAAAAGCGATCGCGCCCCTCACGGATAAGCTCCTGATCATCGACGGCGGCGAGGAAGGCCGCCTATCGCATGTGGAGATCCGGGGAATTTCTTTCCGGCACGCCGGCTGGATCTGCCCGGAGGCGGGCTTCGAGCCGAGCCAAGCGGCGGCTCCCGTCGAAGCAGTGATCCAGGTGGACCGCGCGGAGAACGTCACGATCCGGGATTGCGAGATCGCGCACACGGGCCTTTACGGGGTGTGGTTTCGCGATAGCTGCCGGAACAACCGCTTGAGCCGCTGCCTTCTCCACGATCTGGGCGCAGGGGGCGCGCGCATCGGCCATATGAGCGAAGGGCGCGGGACGGGCCGCAATCTGGTGGAAGACTGCATCATCCGCGACGGCGGAAAAGTCTTCCCCTGCGCGGTCGGCATGTGGATCGGTCACAGCGGGGACAACGTGGTCATCCACAACGAAATCAGCCATTTCCCCTATACCGGAGTCTCCGTCGGATGGCGCTGGGGCTACGCCCCCAGCGAGGCAAAAAGGAACCGGATCGATTTCAATCACATCCACCACATCGGCAACGGGCTCCTGAGCGATATGGGCGGGATCTACACGCTGGGGCCTTCCGAGGGCACGACCCTGAAGAACAATCACATCCACGACATCACTTCCTACGACTACGGCGGCTGGGGCCTCTACAACGACGAGGGGAGCACCGGCATCGTGATGGAGGACAATCTGGTCTATCGCACCACCACCGGCGGCTACCACCAGCACTACGGAAGGGAGAACCTCATCCGGAACAATATCTTCGCCTTCGCCCGCGACCAGCAGCTCCAGTTCACCCGGCCCGAGGATCATCTCTCGTTCAGCTTCACCGGGAACATCGTGTTCTGGGAAAAAGGGCCTCTCTGGGGTGGCGGGGCGGGGATGAAAGGCCGGATCGAAACGGACCGGAACCTCTTCTGGCGCAGCGACGGCGGGGCGATCGACTGCTTCGGGATGAAGTTCACGGATTGGCAAAAGGCCGGTCGTGACCGCCATTCGCTGATCGCCGATCCCGGCTTTACCGATCCCGCGGAAGGCGACTTCCGATTCAAGGATCCGGCGATCCCGGCGAAAATCGGGTTCAAGCCTTTCGACGCGTCGCAGGCCGGTGTCCGCGGCGATGCAGGGTGGAAGGAGCTCGCGAAAGAGAGGCCGCTGGACTGGGTGACGCGATAGCACCACCCGCGCGCGGCGGTTTCATTTGTCCGGCTGGCCTTGCTTCCCGGAGATCATCTTCAAGCCCATGAGCTGAAATTCTTTCATCTGCTCCTGATACTCGATGAAAGCCTTCATCTGCTTCTCGTCCAGGATCCCCCCGGCCTCCTTTCTCAAGACTTCCTGCTGGCGACCCCAGTCCTGCTCGAAACGCTCCACGACATCGCCTTTCGCGATTTCCTCGAAGCCCTTCGGGCCATTGAAGTCGGAGGTGCCGGATTGCGTGCGGGCACGGTGCATCGCCTCGACCAGCTTTTCTTCGGACGCGGCGTCCAGAGGCACCTGCTGGGAGGCCATGAGCGAGCGGAGGCCATCGAGCTGCTGGCGCTCCGGCAGCCGGTCCTTATAGGTGGTGAATTTCCGGTAGTCTTCCTCGTTGTTGAGGAAGGCCTTGATTGCCTCCTCGTTTTCCTTGGACCGCTTGTCAATTTCTTGCGCCAGCTTCGTCCGCTCTTCCGGCGAGGCCCCCATCATCTTCATCCCCACCTCCTGCTGGTCGATCATGCCCTTGCCCAGCAAGTCGCGGATGTAGTCCGCCTCCTCCTTGCTCAGGCCGAGGTCGTCGATGAAGTCGCCGTACATCATGGCCACGGCCATCTTCACCCCTTGGTTCATCATCGATTTGCCGGCGGGGTTGTCCCACATCTTGCGCACCGTTTTGGCGAAATCTGCCGAAGTGCTTTCTTCCGCGTCTCCGGCCTCCGCCGGTTCCGTTGGCCGTTCCCTCACGCGGGTCGGCGGTGCAGCCGGAGCGGCCAGGGAGCTGCCTGCCAGCGGATCGGAAGCGGCCGCCGGAGCCTTGGTCGCCGCCGTGGTTTCGATCTGTTCCAGACGGGCGCGCAGGGACGCCATGCGGCTTTCCTCGATGGCGGCGGTGGCAAGCACCGCAACCACGACGATAACGAAGCAATGGGAGGGTTTCATCACCCCCTTTCTACCACGGTCATCTGCCGATCCCATTATAATTCAATGCCCGGGTCGGAAGGGCATCGCCCGTCATTGCGGGACCTCGCCAAGCCCCGGATTCCTTCCGCAGGGAAAAAGGCATGGTGCGCGGGAGAATTTGCGGGTAGGGTGCAGGGTGGAATCCCTTCAAGTATCCTCTATGAAATCCCAACAGGAAATTGCTTCCCTCCTCGAGACGAAAATCCAGGAGGTGGAGGTGAAACTTGATGCCTTGGAACGGGAGATCCTCGATATCGGTCTGCCCGCGGGCTACGATCTCCGCAAACGATTCGAGGCCTTGAGAATCGAAGAGCGGGCCCTGAAGCGGAATTTCGAGGAATCGATGACCCGGGGCGAGCCGGATTCGGTACGCCTGGAGAAACTCGAAACCCTGCTGAACCACATCGAGCGGGAGGAAGCCTCGGTCCATCACGAGGCCGATTTCCTCCATCAGGCGAACCCCTCCTCCGTCATTCTCGCCGCCCAAGCGGTCGATCGCATGGTGGACCTGTGGCATCGCGGGATCAAGCGGGTGCTGGGCGATCACCATCCCTTCGGGAGCTCCGTTTTCGTGAATCACACGCACGAAGACCTGGTCAGCGACCACGGATACTCTTCACCGGCTCCCAAGGAAGAGGGAGAGCGAAATACCGGGGGTTAGAGACGCCCCGATCAATCACGGAAGCGGTTGCAGGCGGCACGAGGAAATCATAGGGAGACCCTTGCTTCCGCCGCCGGGTGTCGGCATTTTCCCGCCCGTGGATCTCTCGAACTACCTCCGGATGGACCCCCACCTGCTCGTGGGCCTCATCAATACCGAACTCCGGAACCACTGCGATTCCCTGGACGATCTCGTGAAGAAGCACGGACTCGACCGCCCCAAGCTCGTCGAGATCCTCGGCAAGGGGGACTACAGCTATCGCGCCGGGCAGAATCAATTCCGCTAGCTAGACCGGTTCGGTCAGCGCTCCGCATAGTACTTCCTCACCGTTTCCGCCGCGAAGTCCGGAAAATCGGTGGCGAAGCTGGCGACCCCCAGGTCCATCAGTTTTCGGAAGAGCGCCTCATCCCGGCTCTGCCACGGCAGCGTTTGGAAAAGGATGCCGTGCCCGCGCAGCTCGGCGCCGGTCCGCTTGAGAAAGTCCGCCGAGGGGGTGAAGCCTTCGCCGTCCGGCTTCACGTGAATCTGTAGCTGATCGATCGCCGCGAATTTCTCCGCCTTCAGCGCGTCGAGGCGCTCTACCAGGACGCTTTCCTCGCCGCCCATCCAGTGAAGCGTGGAGGAGGCGGGTGCGAGTTCCTTCCAGCGCCGGATCAGCTTGTAATCGGTGCTCGCCAAAATCAGGCGCCCGGAGACGCCGGCCGCCTTCGCCTCCCGCGCAAGCTGCACGAGATCGACGTTCTTGATATCCACGTACAAGCGCCGGCCGGGCTGCTCCTTCATCTGCTCGTAAACCGCATCCATCCGCGGTACCCGCTGGCCCGAGAATTTCTCCCCCTTCCACGCCCCGATATCCAAGGCCGCAACCTGCTCCCACGTCAGGTGCTCGATGCCCTGCTTTTTCATTTCCACCGGAGCATCCGGCAGGATGCGCGCGAAGTTGTGATCGTGGAACGCGACGATCACCCCGTCCTTCGTCGTCCGCAGATCGGCCTCCGGAATCGTTCCCAAGCTCCAAGCCAGCTCGAAGGTCTCGCGCGAATTCTCCGGGGCCAGATTCCCCGCCCCGCGGTGGCTCTGGATCACGAATTTCTCCAGCGGGATGTGGTCCCGCACGTTCCACTCCTCCGCCAGAGCGAAAAACGACATGAAGGGCGACAGGAGCAGCAGCAGCTTGGCTGAAAGAATCGAACGCGGCATGGGCATTGGTCCCAGAACGCGGTGCAGCCCGGCAATCTTCGAGCAATCGTCGCGCGTGGCGATTTCGACACCGGAGAGGTCTGCACGCTCCCGCCCCTCGCCGCCCGTTTCAGGTTGCGCGATTCCCTTTCCGCTCTTTTCTTCGCCGACCATGACTACCTTCAGCCGTCGAAATGCCATCCGTCTCGGCGCGGCCGCTTCCGCCGCCCCTTTCCTCCGTCTGCGGGCTCAGGACACCGGCGAGAAGCGCTTGGGCATCGCCTTGCTCGGCTTGGGCGACTACGCGACGAAGCAACTGGGCCCCGCGCTCAAGAAGACGGGCAATGCCAAGCTAACCGGGATCGTCACCGGTTCTCCCGACAAGGCGCCGGTGTGGCAGAAGGAGTACGGGATCCCCGATGGCAACGTGTACGACTACCAGAACCTCGACAAGATCGCGGACAACAAGGACATCGACGTCATCTACGTCGTCACGCCCACCGCGCTGCACCCGGAATTCACCATCCGGGCCTTGGACGCAGGAAAGCACGTGATCTGCGAAAAGCCGATGGCTCCCACGGCGGAGGACTGCGCGCGCATGATCGCGGCGGCGGAGAAAAACAAGAAGACCCTCCAGATCGGGTACCGCCTGCACTGGGATCCTTTCCACCTGAGACTGATGGAGGCGGTCAAGACGAAGGAATTCGGCGCGTGGAAGTCCATCGACACCTCCGATGCCAGCCGCATGATGGATTTCACCGGCCACAATGCCTGGCGCGTGGACAAGGAGCTGGGCATCGCCGGAGCTCTCTACGATCTCGGAGTGTACGCGGTGCAGGCCGCCCTCTACTCCGCGCAGGAGCACCCCCTCCGGGTCACCGCGAAGAACTGGACCGACCGCAAGGAGGAATTCAGCGAAGTGCCCGAGCACTGGGAATGGGAGCTCGAGTTCTCCGAAGGTCGGAAAGCCAAGGGCTTCGCCAGCTATGGGAAGAACGGCAACTTCGTGCGTGTCGAAACGGAGAAGGGCCGGATCGAGATCGAGCCCGCCTACGGCTACAGCGGACAAAAGGGCAGTACCCCGGAGGGGCCGATGCCTTTCGAGCACGTGCACCAGCAGAAGCTCCAGATCGAGGGCCAGGTGAAGTCGATCCTGACGGGCGAGCCGAGCCGCGTGCCCGGGGAAATGGGCCGCCGCGATATCCAGGTGATCCGCGGTATCATGAAGGCCGCGGAGAGCGGGAAAGCCCACGATTTCGGGAAGTTCGACTACTGAAGGAACATCCGCCCGGCAGCGGTGGTGCCGCTTTCACGGCGAGGTGGATGCGTGTCTCCAGAACAATACCGCTTCCCCCTCGTCCGCCATGTAGATCCGCTCGCCGTTGACGCTCCCTCCGGTGCTATCCGAAATCAGGCGGCACCCGCTACCGGGATCCTCCGCCCGGACCCAAGCGACGAGATCCCGGCTGCACCATAGCTCGTGGACAAAGCCCTGCGAAAGCGCGAGGCCGGAGAGAGGAACCCGCAACCGGACCTCGTTTCCATACAGCGCGGGCAGGGGCATCTGGCTCCGCGTGGAAGGATCGCTTCCCAACAGGAACTCGAGCCCTTGCTCCAGCCCGTCCGAATCGGCATCGTCATTCGGATCGTCCTCCACGTCGTAATGGCGCACCCACGCTTGAAAACCGTTTCCGCCGGCCTTCAGGCGGAGATCGTCGTAAACGATGTTTCCCCCCTGATCCGTGGTGGTGGAGCGGATCTCGAGCGTGAGCTTCCCCTGCTCCGAAGCAAGCACGGGGATTTCCTTCAACTCGTAACCGTCTTCCCAGGTCTGTGCGATCGTCCGCACGAGCGATTCCGCCGGCCGCCCGTTCGCGAGCACCTCACCCGTCATTTCGTCCTCTCCCCAAGAGGCGTGACGGGCATACAGGAATGAAAAGGTATAGACTCCCCCGGGCACCAATCCGGTGATCGTTTGGGCGATTCCTCCCGGTCCGTGGCCGCCGGTATCCAGCACCCAGGCACCTTCCGGCGCGTTCACGCCTTGGATGAGGTCCACGTTTTCACGCGTGACGAGCCAGCCGGGCAGCGCGCTGCCGCACAGATGCGGATTGCCCTCGGGGCCGCTGTTGTAATCGTCCTCCTCGGGATCGCTCGTTTCGCTCTCGAAGCCGCCATTCGCCAATCTCCGGCCCCCGCGCGCGTCGCCGGGTTCCTCCAGGCTTTCCCACGGATGCTGCGGAGGAGCTGGCAAGCCTCCCCCGACAATCCGGATATCGTCGATGAGCAGCCCTCCCGGACCGGCAGCCAAGGACTCGATCCTCAGGATCACGCTCGCGGCGGGAGCCGTGAATTCGAATCCCCCCGCATCCAGATACTCGTGGTCCTGGCCGTTGTGGACTTCCCCGATCGTTTCACTGCCGATCAGGAGCCGGGCGTGGGACAGGATGTAGCTTTCGGGGGTGTCGTCCCGGTAGGCGAGGGACAACGTGTAGCGTTCGCCGGGCACCAATCCCGTGACGGCCTGAGAGACAGAGCCACCCTGAAGGGATAGGCTTCGGACGCCCTCGTGAACCCTTTCGGTCGTGATGGCGACTCCGGTGGCGGTCCAACCGTTGAGATTGTCCTCAAAACCAGGATTCATCACTACCGGCACAGCGCCTGCCCAGCCACAGGCCGCCCAAGCAAACGCGCTGCCAGACCAACGCCGGAGACATGAGGAGAGAGGCATCATCGGGGGAGGGAGACGTCCTCCTATCGCAAATCCGGAGGACCCGCAACCGATTCGGTGCCGGGGCTCAGTAACCGTCGAGCTTGGCGAAATCGATCACCGGTTTCCTCTCCGGGGTCGCGCCGCGCTCGAACTTGCTCCCGAGCTCCACGGGCTCCGGAAAGAAGCCGCCGTTGCGCATGAAGAATACCTTCCCCTTCGTGCCCCCGGCATAGTCGAGGCGGTATTTCCGCTGCGCGATATCGTCCCCCGTGAAGCGGGCTACGGTGAGCTCGTGCCACTTGCCTTTCACATCGCAGGCCCACTGGTTTCCGTAGAATGCGCCCCTGCCCAGATAGCCATGGCGGTCGGAGAAGTTTTCGAGAAAGGAATGGGCCCCGGTGAGGTGCTTGTCCGTCTTCGGACGCTTGAAGCTGGCGATCAACTTCCACTCCTTTTTCTCCGGCAGGTAAAACCAGGCCGTGTAATCGGTGGCACCGTTTCCGTCCGGCTTCACGCGGTTGAGGAAGCGGTAGGTGGTGCCCGCTTTCCATGGATAGCGCCAGTAGCTCTGGCCGCCCGAACCCTCGCCACCGAACTCGCCGCCGTGGACGCCCTCGCCCTTCTTCAACAGGTGGATCTTCTGGTCATCGGGAATCTCCTTCGGGTTGTTGGTCGAAAAAGGACTCCAAACCGAAAACAGCACCCGGCGTTCATCCTGCCCGTTCACCTGAATGCCGAAGTACCCCTCGCCGAAGCCGTTCGACATGAAGTACGAGCCGACGGGATCGCTGCCCTCAGGCACGGTAATCTCGTTGTAGAACCACTCGATGGGCTCGCCCTGCGGAAGCGGATAGCCGAGATGGACGGAAGGACCGCGCCGCCCCCAGTAGAAGCGGCCCTCTTCATTGTCCTTCACGTAATGAAGTTCCACTTTCGCCGCGTTCTTTCCGACAGGCGTCACCTTGAGCGACTCCACCTCCGCGAAGACCTCGCCGCTCTTCCCCACTCCCTGGAGATCCACCCGCACGTAGCCCGCTTCCTCGACCGCCACGCGGCCCAGCGCGACATCCGCGGCCTCCGTGCCCTTCAGCTCTTTCACGAAGGTCTCGCCGTTCACGGTCGCCCGGATCCTCGACTCACCTTGCGGCACCTTCGCCCGTAGCGCCACCTCCAGCTCCACCGGCCGGTCCACACGGAAAAAGACGGATTGCACCGTGTCCACATCGCCCCAGCCTTCGGGACCTCTGCCGCCGGGGCGGCCGCTGTCGCCTGATTCCCGGGTGACATAGGCGTTCCCACCCATCGGCACGTCCCACGTTTTCACCGTGACCTCCGCCACGGCCGGGAAGGCACCCATGACTACGGCAATCGATCCGGCAACCACGCGGGAGCGCAGGCGGGGGCAAACTCCAAGCATCAACATGTCTTGAAAACGTGCATCGCGCGCGCTTTTTTCCATCAAAAATGACCAACAACACGGTTTATGCCTCTTTTTCCCGACAGATCAGCTCGGGATGATGTTTCTGCAGGCATGCCTCACAGACCCCGTGACTGAACTTCGCGTGGCTGTGCCGCTGGATGTAGGATTCGAGCTGATGCCAAGCCCCGTCCTCGTCGCGGATGTCCTTGCAATAGGAACAGGTCGGCAAGATGCCGCGCAGGGTCCTCACCTCTTGCAAGGCATGCTGCAAGGAGCCGATCAGTTGGACGTTCTCCCGCTCCACTTCCTTCCGCCGCTCGATCTCCCGCTGCGCGAGGCTCAGCTCCAGCCGCACCTTCGTCACCTCCCGCAGGATGGCGAGCACGGGGCGGTTTTCGATTTCCATGCCGTTTTTGCCGTTCTGCCACGCGATGTACCAATACAGGAAGGGAAAGGCGAAGACGCTGATCACGAACCGCGAGACAAAGGTGCCTGTCATGATCTGCAGGTATCCCGGAGTTCCGGCGAAAGCCCCGGTGGCGAAGAGGACGACGTCCAGCCACAAGACGCCGAGCAGTGTCAGGAAGGCCCGGAGCCACAAGCGCACGTTGAGCTGCGGCTTGCCCAGGAACTCCCAGGCCACCGCCAGAAAAATCAGGTCGGCAAAGGCCGCGACAATCGACGCGCTGTAAATCCGAAGGCTCTGCGGCGGGAAATAATCCGTGGAGTCCGGATTCGCCCAACCGATCTGCCAATGCAGCACCAGTGTCACGATCGGCACCATCACCGAGACGCCGATGATGGTTGAAATCGCGATCCGCGTGGCCCGCGGCCCATCGAACACGTACACGACAAACACTCCGAGCAGCAACGCCGTGTAAAACACCGTCGAGCCCACCATGAAAGAGATCCCCGGCACCTGCACCCGCACCCCTGCGTCCGTCACCCACACCATCACGGCCGTGAGGCTGCCGATCAGCGCGTAGAAATGTGCCAGCCCCAAGCGGTTGCGCAGCGAGTGCGCCCACAACACCAGGAAATAGACCGAGATCGCCTCAATGATCAGGACCAATAGTTCGTTTGTCATGCGAGGCGCGGTACCTTCAAGGGGCGGTATCTTGCCCGCGGGCGGGGGGTTTTATCCCGGAATCACGCGATTCGCGGGCAGGGGAAAAGGCTTGGCAAGACAGGACGGACACTAGCGAAAGCGCGGGCTGCTGGCAAGCGATGCCAGCAGATAAGCCTCAAAATCGGACATTCCGGGGATATCATATACCCCGCGGATACCCTATCTTGGACGTTAAGTGTGGCTATCCAGATCCAGGGAGCCTTCTGCAAGGGGCCTGACGTCCGCTGGAGAATGGCGCGCAGCCATCCGGGATTGCCGGGCCGGAGGTCAGGCCGGAAGATCGGCCGCCCGATGAAGTTCAAGCTCACCCTCGCCTACGACGGCACCGCCTACCAGGGCTGGCAGTCCCAGCGATCCGGAAAAGGGGTACAGGACCAGGTGGAGGCAGCACTCGCCCGGCTTTTCCCGAGCCGCCCGGGAGTAACCGGCTCCAGCCGCACCGACGCCGGGGTCCACGCGCTCGGGATGGTGGTCCACTTCGAGATCCCTCTCGCGGAACTCAAAATGCCATCCCGCCACCTCCCGCTGGCGATCAATGCCTGCCTGCCCGGGGATATCCGGGTGCTTTCGGCGGCACGCGCCCGTGAGGGTTTCCACGCCCGCTTCGATGCCAAGGGAAAGCAGTACCGCTACCGGATCTGGAACCACCCCGCCATGAATCCCCTGCTGCGCACGCAGGCATGGCATGTCTCCCGCCCGCTGGATCTCGCCGCGATGCGGGAGGCCGCCTTGCTCTTCGTGGGTCGGCACGACTTCCGTTCCTTCACCGCGAACCGCGGCGGCGAGCTGAAGGACCCGATCCGGACCCTCTCCCGCTGCGAGGTCCGCCGCAACGGCCGCGAAATCATCGTCATCCTCGAAGGCGAGGGCTTCCTCTACAAAATGTGCCGCGGGATTGTTGGTACGCTCGTGCAGATCGGAGAGGGCCGTTTCCCCGCGCAGGAGGTGAAAGCCATACTCGCCCGCCGGGACAGGCGAGTGGCCGGCATGAATGCTCCGGCGCATGGCTTGGTCCTGTGGAAGGTCTTCTACCGCTGAGGGGAAACAATCCGTCTCACGCGAAGGCGGCTCCCTCCATGCGCCCTTCTTCGATGTCGTAAACGTCGAACCAGTGATAGACCACCTTCCCCGGCAAACACTCCTCGATGTATTCCTCGAGGAAGACCTGCAGCTCCGGCTTCATTTCACTGATGCGCTTGTCGCGCAATTCGTTGTTCCAGCGGATCACCTCTTCCTTGGACTCGTTCTGCGCGTGTTCCCGGATCCAGCGATCCATCTCATCATCGCTGCGGCCCTCGGCCACGGCTTTTTTGAAATCCTCCGGCGTGATGCCCGCGAACTCCAGGAACATGCTATCCATCGGGCACGCGTAATGGTACTCGCCCTGCGTGCCCGCCAGTTCGGCGCGGCACTTGTCCAGCGCGCGGGCCGCCAGGACATAGCCGGCCAGCTTCGCGCGCGGGCTCCGCGGGAACCCTTTCCTCAAATCGACCGCCTGCTCCCGCACTTTTTCGCTGATGGTCTTCGTGTTCATAAGGGGGCCTTTCCCGCACGCGCCATGCCACCGCGGCTCCGCGGCTGGAAAGCCAAGCCCCCGCAAGGTGCCGCGGTCCGGCGGCCGGGAAACCTGCGCGCTTTCCCGGATCGCGATCTGCACTACCGGCCGTGCATCCTCCCGCCCCGGTCAATGATCCCCGGGGCGGGCCACCAGGTCGTGATACTCCCGATGCCGCTCGATGTAGGCGACCGCGTAGCTGCACACGGGCCTGACCTTCTGGCCGCGCTCCCGCACGAGTTCCAGCATCCCGGCCATCAGGCGCCCGGCCGCGCCGCGCCCCCGCAGGGCGGGGTCCGCCTCGACGTGCGGGATCATCAGGACGCTGTCCTCCCGCCGATATTCGGCGAAGGCCAGCTTGCCTTCCTCCACGAGTTCGAAGCGCTGGCGGGCGGTGTTGTCGGTGACGGGGTTCATGGCTCTTCCAACGTGACACCCTTCCGCCCCGGCGTCAAAGCACCCGCCCGCGACGCCCTTTAGAACAACTCGCCCTGCGCGGGAGGTGCCGGGGGAAGCGGCTCCAGCGAGGGGATCTCCGCCACCTTTCCCGCGGGATCGAGCGTGCCGAAAAGCGCGAAGCGCGTGTCCCGGAAATACGCGAGCTGCGCCGGCGTGGCCTCCACCGTGACCATCTTCGCCAGGCGGTAGGTGCCGCCGGACTTCGAGACCGTTGGCGGCTCCACGACGAAGATGAGCCGCGCGCCCGGCGGTGCATCGCCCCACACGAACTCACCGGTGTCCTCCGCCTGGATCGCAACGGCCGCCACTTCGCCGGTCTGTGCGATCCCGTGGCCGGGCTTCCGCAACCACCACGCCAGCTTCTCGTTCTGCGCGCAGCCGCCCCAGATGACCTCCACCTCCCGGCCATCCGGAAAGCCCCCCGCGAAGGGCGTCTTGCTCCCCGGCCCGTAAACGATCCCTTCCTTGCTCCGAAAACGATGCGGCATCGCCGGCGGTTCTATACCTCCCCGGCCGCCCTTCAAGGCCTCGCCTCTCCCCTCTGGCCCGGCGCAGCCGCAGCTCCGTTTAGAAATTAGTGCTTAGAAATTGATCATTGGCTTCTCCAGCCACTCCAGCCGCCGGCGCAGCTTCTCCTGCCGCTCCGGGCCCATCTCCGGGTAGAGGACGGGATACCAGGCCGTCATGACGGCCGCGCGGCCGATCATGGAATGATGCAGCGCCCGCTCGTCGATGCCGCCCCCGGCGGCGCGATACGCGGCCAGAATCGCGTCCGCGGTGGCGTGGTCTTCCTCGAGGACCCGAGCGTTCCAGATCACCGAGGCGAGATCCCACTCGACCGGGCCGCTGAAAGTGTCCTCCCAATCCGTCCACAGCAGCCCGACGGTGGTGTCCATCAGATTGCCCATGTGGGCGTCCCCGTGCAGCGGCTGGCGCGGGAATTCCTGCAGCGCGGCGATCGATTCCCGCAGGCGCTTGTCCAAGAGCCGCAGCGTTTCCGCCGGGAAAAGCCGGCGCTGCGCCAGTGTGGCGAGCAGGTCCAGGCTCTCCGTCAGGATCGCGAGGTCGGGCAGGGGCTCGGTGAAGCCGCGCAGAGCCTGGTGGCATTGGTAGAGCGTCCGCCCGATGGCCTCCGGCTCGGGGTCGCGGTCGCTGCGCTGAACGTATTGCCAGAAATTGATCGGGTAGCCCGAGTGCTCGTGCGGCCCCGGCGGGATCTCGGGGTGCATCGGAATCACCGGGGCCCCGGCCCGCGCGAGGTGCTGTGCCACGGCATTCTCCCGGGCGAACCAGCCGGTGCCCTGCCGCGGCCCTTCCAAATCCTGCACCACCCGCGCCACCAGCGTCTCCGTGAGCCGCAGGACGAGGGTGCTGCCATTCTGGAGCACCTCGCAACGGTCCGGGGCGATGCCGTGGGCACGGGCGGTCTGAAGGGCGGCTTGGGTGGGGAGGCTAGGGTCCGGCATCGCGATTTCTCCGGCGAAGGCATTCCCTTCCCCGGTTCAAGACAACTTCAAAAAAGCCGCGCCGCGGCGAGGCGGGGCCCTTTTGGGGCTTTGAAAAGGTAGGGAACGCTCTCCGAGCGGTCCGGCTTCTGGCGGCTTTCCTGTGGGGCTGCTTGGGAACGCGGTTACCGGCCGTCCCCAGCCGGACCTTTCGGAGAAAGGTCCCTACCTTTGGGCGGCGCGGCGAGGCCTTCTTACCGGGCCTTTCCCGCGACATAGACGGTGCTGGCCGACTCCTCTTCCCGCAGGGGATTGTAGAAGGTCACCACCTCGGCCTCGCAGGAATCGAAGACCTCGCGCAGGGAGCTCATGAAGCCCTCGTCCGGCGGATCGTCCGACCAGAGCGCGAAGATCCCGCCGGGGTGCAGCTTTTCCGCCAGGCGCCTCAGGCCCTCGGGCCGGTAAAAACCCGCGTGCCGCTCGTGCAGCAGGTTCGAGGGCGAATGATCGATATCCAGCAGCACCGCGTGGAAGCGCCGCCCCGGCGCCTCCGGATCGAAGGCCGGTTCGGACTCCGCCGCGACGGCGAGCTTGAAGAAATCCCCGTGCACGAAGCGGCAACGCGGGTCCGCCGTGAGCCCCGGACCGAGGGGGACGAGGCCGCGCTGGTGCCACTCGATCACCGGCTGGAGGAAATCCACCACGATCAGGGACCCGGTGCCGGCCTGCTCCAAGGCCGCCCGGGCCGTGTAGCCCAGCCCCAGCCCGCCGACCACCACGTCCAGGTGCCCCGCGGCAGCTTCCGCGGGGAAGGCCCGCTCCGCCGCCGCCATGCCCAAGCGCGACAGCGCCTGCTCCACCTCCGTGAAGAGGCTCGTCATCAGATACGCGTCGCCCAGGATCACCTCGAGCCTGTTCTGCGCGCGGTTGAGCCGCTCGAGCACGACCTCGTCCGGGCTCGCCGCCCACTCCATCCGGGCGATGTAGTTGTTGCGCGGGTCGCCGGGGAGGTCGAGCCACACGGGGGCGCCGCCGTCGGCGCTCACCACGCCGACGCGCGCGGCGGAGTTCCTGGTGCCGGCC
>CAMPGU010000058.1 GCA_946885645.1 uncultured Haloferula sp. | reverse complement strand
GGCCGCGACTTTCCCACGCCGCCGCCCGCCCCCTCCCATGGGCTAGGGTCGTTCGACGAGATACTCCTGAAGAGCACCCGGATTCCCGATCAGGCGCGGCGTCGAATTTCCGCCCGCAGCATCCCACGCCGGGCTCTCGCCCAGCGCCCTGCGGACCATCCGGCGGACCATTTCCATCCCGCCCCGGCTCTCCGGGCGGCGCATCCGGAGCCGATCCTTCGGATCCTCCGCTTGGAAGGTCCATGCAAAAACCGGCCTCAACGCGACTCCGCGCTCGTCCCAAGAGCGGCCTTCCCCGAAGCGCAGGTCCGCCAGCCAGAGCCCCCCGGGCGCTTCACGCGCGATCCACCAGCCCTTCGAGAAATTCAGGACCGTCTTCACCTCGCGCTCGCCGCTATATTTCGCCAGGGCTTCCTCTCCCTTTGGCACCACGATCCAGCGGACCGGCAGATCGGCGGGGTCGAAAACCGAGCGGTAGCCGATCCAGATTTCTCCCGGCCGCTCCACCAGGGCCCGCCAGAAAACGATATTGAAGGGCGAGGGTGCTTCCATCCGGCGTTCCCACGACACCCCCCGCCGCGCCAAATCCGCCTCCACGGCCCGGCTCACGGAGTATTTCGCCCAGAAACTCAGGCCGACGTAGAAGATGCTGACCCCGAGGCACCACCATGCCGCGCGAATCCCCTGCCCCTTCTTCCACTCCTTCGGCTTCACAAAAAGCCCGATCACCACGGCGACCAGCAGGGGGATGGTGAAAAAGAGATCGACGATGAAGAGATTGTCGAAAGAGACGGGATAGCTGGAAAAGGGAGAGAGCACCTTCGTCCCGTAAACCGTGAAGATGTCGATCAGGACGTGGGTGCTCCAAGCGAGGAAAACGAAGATTCCCGCCCGGAGCGGGGTGACCTTCTCCTTTTTCCAGCGCCGGGAGAGCGGTTTGGCCAGCCAGACGGAGGCCGCGATCATCAGCAGGAGCGAATGCGACAGGCCCCGGTGGACGGAGAGATTCCGCGCGGTATCCAGCAGCGGGGTGAAAATGACGTCCAGATCCGGGATGGTGCCGAAAAGCGCCCCCCAGCCGATCGCCCGGCGGCCGAGCTGCCGCCCCAGCACCAGCTCCCCGACCACCGCTCCCAGCGCCGCCTGTGTGATGGAATCCACGGGCGGAAGAAAGGGGGAGCCCGCCGCCGGGTCAAGCCCGGGGGAGGTGTTCATCCGACCGCGGGCTGCCGGAGCCGCTCTTCATGCGGACCACTTTTCCCTTGCCAAGACGGGTCGGACCCCTAGTTTCGCCGCCCCATGCCACGCGTCTCAGGAAAAGCAAAGACTCGAAAGGCTGTTGCCAAGCGCTTCAAGGTGACAGGAACCGGTAAGGTTCTGCGCCGGAAACAAGGCGCCCGGCACTTGCTCCAATGCAAGAGCCGTAAACGCAAACGGAATCTTACCCATTCCGCCCTTGTCTCCGATGCCGACATCAAGAACGTGAAGGAAAACCTTCCGTTCCATTAAGCAAAAGCAACAAACCGCGCCCCCGTCCGCGCCTCGGACGGCCTCCATCGCAGCCTGACCCGCAAGGGTACTACCGGACAAGCGAGACTGCGGGAGGAAAGAATAACCAACGGCCTGTCCGACCCGAAACGATACCATGCCACGCGCCACCAATAGCCCGGCTTCCCGCGCCCGTCGCAAGCGTGTTCTTCACCGTGCCAAGGGCTTCCGCGGATTCCGCTCGAAGCTCTTCCGCTACGCGAAGGACGCCGTCCGGAAGGCGATGACCTACGAATACCGCGACCGCAAGAAGCGGAAGGGCCAGTTCCGCCGCCTGTGGATCCAGCGCATCAGCGCTGCCGTCCGCAACGAGGACCTGACCTACTCCCGCTTCATCGAGGGTCTCAATGCTGCCGGCATCGAAGCCGACCGCAAGATCCTGGCGGACCTCGCCGTGAAGGACGCAGCCGCGTTCTCCGCGATCGTCGCCCAGGCCAAGGCCGCCCTCGAGAAGAAGGCGACCGCCGCTGCCTGAAGATCCGCGAACCGATTCAAAACGCCGCCCGGTCCAGTGCCGGGCGGCGTTTTTTGTTTTTCAGTCTGCCGGGCGGGGCTTGCTCTCGTCAAAGATCTCAAGTCTCTGGCGCACATCTCGGGACCACTCGCCCCACGGTCCCTTCGGCCGCCAGATTCCCGCGGCCACCTCCATCGTCATCCGTTGATCCCGGTTGAGCCACCATTCCGGAAGATGGTCCATTTCGGCGAGGTCAGGAGTGTCCGCGAGACCGCTCGCCACCATACGGTCGAGAAATGTCAGGACGGGATCAACAAGGAGTTCCGCCTTCATCTGCTTCACCTCCGAAGCGGCCTCTTTTCGGGCCGAGTTCGCCCTCCACGAACCGCCGGCCCGCTTCAAGGTGTCGGCGGTGGCTCCGAAGCCGAATTTCGCCAGTTTCGCCCCCAGCCCGGGAAGCAGCGCATGCGCAGCGATCCCGATTCCCATCACAGGATTGGCGACCGCGACCACCCCGCCGACCAAGATGAGTCCGCCGGTCACCCAGTGGCTTTGCCGGTCGATCTCCTCTCCCAATTGTTCCAGACGCGCCGCGAGATCGTCCTCCAGGCCGGACGGACGCTGCCTCTTTGCCGATAGCTTCCCCGCAAGACGATCTTCCAAAAGAGCGACAGCGGCCGGATCGTGGACGTGGAAAATCCTCACCTTTGGCAAGGAATTCACGGCTCCCGTCCCCTCCGGCAAGCGCCGGCGCTCCGCGAGTGTGAATCCTCCCGCCTCGCAGGGATCCGGCACGAGGAAATAGTGGGTCTCATCCCGCTCCGGATTTCCCGGCGCGGTGTCGGCCGAAGTGGCCGCGAAAAACGGAAGCGATCCGACCGAAGACTTCAGGAAAGCCACGCCGGATCGGCCCCACTCCAAAGCGGCATCCGGCGCCTCCCTGAGACGATCGAGGTACTGCGACCACAGCTCGTGCATTGCTCCACTAGACTTGTCCGGGGCGTTCCAAACAAGGCGTCAATTTCCCGCCGGACTAAACCATGAGTGTCTGAACGGCAGTAGTTACCGTGCCCTTCCCCCTGTACCGGAGATTTCTCATGTTCTTGAAGAAAACCCTCGCCATATTGCTCTTCGCGACTTCGCCCCTTCTTGCGAATTCCCCGCCCGCCGCGCCTTTCATCAATGAGCCGGGCGTGGATGGGCAGATTGTCAATCCGGCCGACGTCCACTTGGAAACCCATCCTTTCGACGACGCCGACGCCGGGGCCGACGGGGAGTTCCGCGGTACGGATTTCGAAATCTGGTCCGTCTCGCCCTCCCAACGGGTCTGGCACTCGCTGGGTATGACAGGGGTGGAGAGCTTTCACACTCACCTCGGGGACGGGGTGTTCGAAAATTCCCACGCCGGGCGGGTGGATCTCCTTTTCGACACCGATTATCTTTTCCGGGTCCGGCACCGGGACAACAGTAGCGATCCCGCGACGGAATACAGTCCTTGGAGCCAGCGGCCCTTCCGCACCGGCTCGCCGAGCGCCATTTTCCCGATCCTCCTGCTGGATGTCCTCGATACTCCCGTACCGCTCTGGCGGAGCGCCACCAATCAGCCGGTGATTCTCCCCGCGGGCGCGACACCCCCCTCCCTCCGGCTGACGAGCGAGGACGGGGACTTCGATCTTCTGGAAATCCGCGGCAACGACGGGGTGACGAACACGATCATCAACCCGGCGGCGGGCGATCATGACCATGCGTTCAAGATTCTTCTGAATTCCGGCTCGGGCTCCTTTGCCCTGCCGCCGACCACGCTGGTTTTCTCCGACAATCTCGCGACCCCGCATACCGTCTATCTGCCCTCCTTCAGCCTGGGTGCCGGTCAGACGATGGTGCTCTGGGTATCTTTAAACGGTAGCACCTACCACGGCTCGCTCGCGGACACCTCCCCCTCTTTCTCGAATCTCGCCCGCGGCTCGGCGGTGCCTTGGGCGGCCCGTCAACCCGGCTACGTGGTCGAAGTCGTGGCAAGCGGCTTCCGCATGCCGGTGAATGTCGTCTTCATCCCGAATCCCGGCCCCGACCCGGAAGACCCGCTCTATTACGTGACCGAACTCTACGGCACGATCAAGGTCGTCCGCCGCGACGGCACGGTCTCCACCTATGCGGACAACCTCCTGAACTACACTCCCAGCGGGGCCTTTCCCGGATCGGGAGAGCAGGGTCTGGGGGGCTTGGCCGTGCACCCGGCGACCGGCGACGTTTACGTGACGATGCTGCGGAGCAACGCCGGCACCGGTAACAATCCTCGCCTGGTGAAATTCACCAGCACCGACGGCGGCCTGACCGCAGCCACCCAGACCGTGCTGCTGGACATGGCGCCCGAGGCCCAGGGGCAGTCGCATTTCTGCTCGAACCTCACGATCGGTCCCGACGACAAGCTTTACCTCCACAACGGTGACGGCTTCGACGCGGGCACCGCGCTCAATCTCGATCAGTACCGCGGCAAGATCCTGCGGGTCAACCTGGACGGCAGCGCCCCCTCCGACAACCCGTTTTACAACGCCGGCAACGGCATCAATGCCCGCGACTACGTGTGGGCGTACGGCTTCCGGAATCCCTTCGGCGGTGCGTGGCGGGCGGCGGACGGCCAGCACTACGAGGTGGAAAACGGCCCCAGCCGTGACCGCTTCGCAAAGGTGACCGGCGGAACCAGCTACGGCTGGGCTGGCGCGAATGCAGACATGTCCATCAATGCGCTCTATAACTGGGAGCCCTCGACGGGACCGGTGAACCTCTGCTTCATCCAGCCGGAAACTTTCTCCGGCTCGGCGTTTCCCGCCGGGAAAATGGGACGCGCCTACGTCACCCTCAGCGGACCGACCTATGCTTCCGGCCCTCAGGGGCTCGGGAAACGGATCGAGGAATTCCAGCTCGACGGGACCGGCACACTGGTCGGCACACCGCAAACGCTGGTCGAATACAATGGCAGCGGCCGGGCCACCGCCTGCGGGATCGCAGCCGGCCCGGATGGCCTCTATTTCACCGATCTCTACCGGGACACCGACAGCAGCGGGCCAACCGATGGCGGGGCGAACGTCCTGCGCGTCCGATTCACCGGCTTCGCCCGCTTCCAGGCGGATGTCACTTCCGGCGAATTGCCTTTGGAGGTGAGCTTCGCCGATACGTCTGAGGTCCCGGGCGCGACCGCCTGGTCATGGGACTTCGGCGATGGCAATGTGTCCTCCTCCCAAAATCCGGTCCACACCTACACGAGCGCCGGGCTCTACAGCGTCTCGCTCTCGGTCACCGGTGCCAATGGCGTGGTGCTGACCCGCCGCAGCAGCTACATCGCGGCGGGCGTGGAACCCCCGGCGGTGAACCACCGCTACTACCGCTTCACTCCGACGAAGCTGCGCAACGGTGCCGTGGTGAACAGCGTGCAGCTCGCGGAGTTCGAGTTCTTGCGGGAGGGCCTTTCAGTCATTCCGGACGCCGTCCCTTTTGTTAGCAACCCTGGCGGCAATAATCCGGCCAACGAGCCTCCCGCGAACCTGGTAGATCGCAGCGTGGACACCAAGTGGCTCGACTACAACAAGGGTGCCGTGGTCTTCGATTTCGGCGACGCAATGCAGATCGACGCCTACGGCTTCACCACCGCCAACGATGTTGCCGATCGCGATCCGGTGAGCTGGACTCTGGAGGGCAGCGACGACGGGCTGGTCTGGCACTTGCTCGATTCCCAGACCGATCACGCGACGCCGACCGCTCGCAAAACGGCCGCGGGGCCCTTTTCGGCGGTGAACGAACAAGCGCCCAGGATTCTCGCCTTCACCGCGGACAATCCGCTTCTCGAGCCGGGCCAATCGACAACGCTTCGCTGGCAGACGGACGGAGCGCAGAACGCGGTGCTCACGCCCGCTCCCGGCGTGGTCTCCGCAACGGGAACCTTGGAGATTTCCCCTTCCGCCACCCAAATCTACACGCTCACGGCGGGCAACGGCGTAGGAAGCACCAGCGCCACGCGCCGGGTGGAGGTCCGGGAGCGGACGCCAGCCACCTACCGCTACTTCCGTTTCACGCCGACCGGCTTGCGGGACGATGCAACCTCGAACAGCGTGCAGCTTGCGGAGTTCGATCTCTTCCGGAACGGTGCTCCGGTGGAGGGTGCCGCGGCGACCAATCCCGGACGGGACGGCGTGGCCGGAGAGGAAGCTCCGATGGCCCTGGATAACGATACGGCGACCAAGTGGAATGATCACAACAAAGGAGCACTCGTGCTCACCTACCCCGCGCCCGTGACGGTGGACGGCTACGGCCTCACCACCGCCAACGATCACATCGAGCGCGATCCGGTGAGCTGGATGCTCGAAGGTAGCGCCAATGGCACGGCGTGGACCCTTTTGGATATCGTGGCCGACTACCCTGTCACCCTCGACCGTCTCACCGCGACTCCGGATATCGCCCTGCCGGTGCTGCCCGAGCGGGTGCTTTTCGTGGTCGCCGAATCGACGAATCCGAACGCCTCCGAGCTCGCTGTTGCCGATCGGTTGGCGGGGCTGGGGTTTGCGGTCGATTTCATCACGGACTCCGCGAGCACGACCGCCAGTGCCGACGGTAAGGCGCTGATCATCGTCTCCTCCACGGTGACATCGGGGCAGGTGGCGGCGAAATTCCGCAACGTCGCCATCCCCCTGATCTGCTGGGAACATGCGATCTTCGACGACCTGGGCATGACGGCCAACCTTGCGACGGATCACAATGCGATCACCGGGCAGACCTCCATCCAGATCACCGCGCCGGAGCACCCGCTCGCGGCGGGGCACAGCGGGACTCTGGCGGTGTACGCTCCGGGGGGAAACATGTGCTGGGGGCTTCCTTCCGCGGGTGCCGTGAAGGTGGCCACGGTGCCGGGCGACGCCGCGAAGGCGACGATCTTCGCCTACGAGCAGGGCGATGTAATGATCGGGCTCGCAGCCCCGGCGCGCCGGCTCGGCTTTTTCTTCGAGGACATCGGCGGCGAACTCGCCGCGGACCACGCCTGGCATCTGCTGGAGAAAGCCGTGACCTGGGCGGTGAACTCGCCGCCCGCGGTGACATTTACCTCCCCCGCTCCCGGAGCACGCGTCCAACGCGGCGCGACCCTGAGTCTCGAAGTGCAAGCAACCGGCGAGGCCTTGGTCGGAGTGGAATTCCGGAACGGTTCGTCGCTGTTGGGGACCGTCACCACACCTCCCTACACGTTTGAATGGGCGGACGCTCCTGCGGGGAGCCATTCGCTCACGGCGACAGTGATCGATGCCGTGGGTGAGACCGCCACGAGCCCCTCCATCCCCGTCACCGTGCTGACAGCCTTCGACGCCTACCGGGAGGAACATTTCACCCCGGCCCAGCTTGAGGACGAACTTCTGAGCGGACCCTCCGCCGATTTCGACCACGATGGCTTCAACACGCTGCTGGAGCACTTCTTCGGCATGAACCCGGTATCCCCGGACCGGCCGATGCTCTACGAGGCGAAGCGGGCGGACACTTTCGGCGAGGTCTCGTTCCGCCACATCGTGGCCACGGCGGACCTGGAAGTCGTGGTTGAAGGCTCAACCGGACTGGGAGCCTGGGAGTCGGGCGGGGATCGCCTTGTGTTTGTCGGGTCGATCGATCACGGCGACGGCACGCAAACTTCCACCTACCGCTCTCTGCTCCCGGATGAAGCGAAGGAGTTCTTCCGGATCTCGGTGAGCCTGGAGGAGCCCTGAGGCCGGAACCTAATCGGGAAACACGATCGCGCGGTGGCCGTCGATGATCGTGCGGTCGTGGACATGATAGCGGATGCCTTTCGCTAGGGCGATCCGCTCGCAATTCCGCCCGAGCCTCACGAGGTCCTGGGGCGCGTGGAAGTGCTGCACGCGCTCGACTTCCTGCTCGATGATCGGCCCGGCATCCAGATCGGCCGTGACGTAGTGGCAGGTGGCACCGATCAGCTTCACCCCGCGCGCGTAGGCCTGCTTGTAAGGATTCGCCCCGATGAAAGCGGGCAGGAAGCTGTGGTGGATATTGATGAGGCGACCGGCGAAATCCCGGCAAAAATCATCCGGGATGATCTGCATGAAGCGGGCGAGCACCGCCAACTCCACGTTCTCTTCCGCCAGGATCCGGCGGATGCGGGCGAAGCCCCCGGCCTTCACATCGCCATCCATTTCGACGAGATGAAAGGGAATCCCCGCCCGTTCCGCGATCGACCGGCAGGTGTCGCGGTTTCCGATGATCGAGGTGATTTCCACCGGCATCTCGCCGATCTCGGCCCGCCACAGGATCTCATTCAGGCAGTGGTCCGTCTTCGTCACCAGTACCGCAGTGCGCATCTTGTAGGGCAGGCGGCGGAAGTGCCACTGTGCTCTCATGGAGCGCCCGAGGGTTCCGAAGCCTTCGATGAAGTCCTCCGGGTCCACATCCAGTTCCCCGGTTTCAATCTCCAGTCGCGCGAAAAAGCGCAGCGCGAGCTTGTCCGTGAATTGGGCGAATTCGATCAGGTTCCCCCGGTGACCGGCCACGTAGCTGGCGATCTTCGCGACGATCCCCGCTTGGTCGGGGCAGCTCAGCTTGAGGATCAATCCGGGACGGGCCATGCGGCCCGGATTCAGACCGCCCTATGCCCAAATGGCAAGACAGCGCCGCGGCACTCGCTGCTCACTTCGTTTCTTCCTCCGGCCACGGAATGACATCTCCGAAGCGGTGCCTCAGGCTCTGTTCCGACGTGATCACGCCTCCAACGACTTCCTGGCCGGTAGGCCCGTCGTAACAATTCCAGTGGCCCACCCACTGCAACTGCCCGTTAACCGGTTGTTGGCGCCACTTCACGTAAATGTCCTGACGGCCGAAATAGCCGTAATGCATTACGGGATTGAGCGCCCTCGCGAGTTCGACCGCCTTTTCCTTTCCGCAAGCCTCGACGAAATCCCGCTCTAGGCGGCCGAACACCGCTTGACCCCGCTGCAGATCGTGGGGAATCACATACCAGATCTCACCCTCCGTTCCCTTGGGCTGCCTCGGGTCGCGTTTCACGTTTTCGGCAAAAATCTTCAGCATCGCTTCCCGGGATTCGCGCAAGGCGGCGAGGATGTGGCTTTCTTGCTCGGGAGAGAGCGAGGCCGGCCCCAGCTTTTCTTCGGATATCTCCCCGTCGTTTCCCAAGAGATAATACGTCGGGACCGGCTCGTCCCCGGACTTGTGCATTCCGCTCTCCCAAAGAAGACGGCTCCATTCATCGCCTCCGGGACGATTGGGGGCAGCCCTGCCAGCCCCGGTCGGCTCGCGCCGGTCGGATTTGGCCGCCACTGGCTTTGCGACGGTTTCGCGAGGCCGGCGGGACTCCAATCTTGCCAGCAGGAAGCCGCAAATTCCCGCCAGCGGATAGCAAATCAGAATCGTTTTCCAGTTCATGGTTCCCCCGGTTTTACGTCGCTGAATGCGGAACCGAACATGACCCGGAAAGAATCATCCTCACTGGTTCCTCCTTGGAGCATCCGCTTGCCGGTGGCCGGATCGGTCGCCTTATACTCGGCCACTCTACTCATCCCTCCGTAGCCCTCCTGCACGTAGAAGCGGATCTCGAGATCAAACTTCCCCCAACCGGCAAAATCCTCTCTATCCGCCACCTGGGGCACATAAATCCTCGCGGCGGCTTTCCCGAATTTTGAGCGGACCTGTGCCTCGAAGTCCTCGCGTATGGTTCGCGCCGCTTCCGGATCGGCAGGAACCGTGAATGCCACTACCCCCTCTTGGCCGGGTTCCTGGGGCAGAAGCTTGCGCCGGGCATCCAGCTCCGCGGAAAGGTGTTCGCGGATCCCGTCCAGCAGCGCCTCCATTTCCTCCAGGCGGGAAGCGGGAATCCCCGCGAGTTCCAAGAGATACGGATTGAGCCGTCCATCGCCTCTGTAGGGCTGAAACATCGGTCCGCCCAGAATTTCTCCTGCTCCGGCTTTCTCCCGGGCCGTGCGCAAGCTGTCCCGATCCGGCTCCGGCCCCGCCGCGACTTCCGGCCCATATGGAGATGTCCCGTTGGCGGGCACGGGCCCGGCCTCCAAGCTTGTCGATAAGGTCCATCGGTAAACGATGAGGCCAAACAAGAGTGCCCCTCCCGCCAAGAGAAGATCGGTTGGCCGCTTTCCGCCCATGAATCACCCTTTCTGCCGGGTCGCGGCGGGTCAACGGGATTCGGAATCATAGCTCCGGGGCCGTCCTTGGACAAAGTACCCGATGCGGAAGGGATTTCGCCCTTTCCCGGGACAAGCCTTTGACTCGCCCGCGTCCAAAGGCTAATCCCTGCGCCCCGCTTTCCCATGAAGGACCAGATCGAAGCCATTCAGTCCGAGGCATTGGCCCGGATCGGAGCCGCCACGGATGCCCGCGCGCTGGAGGATGCCCGCGTGGCGGTCCTCGGCAAGAAAGGCACCCTCACCGAGGTCTCCGCGGGCATGCGGGATGTGCCGAAGGAGGAAAAAGCGGCGGTTGGAGCGCTCTTGAACACCGCCCGGGGAGCCATCACCGCGGCCTTGGAGGAAAAGCAGCAGGTGCTGCAGGATGCTGCCGACCGCAAGGCTCTGGACGGCATCGACGTCACCCTGCCTGCCCGGGCACTGCACCACGGCTCGCTTCATCCCCTGACGATCCTGCGGCATCAGGCGATCTCGATCCTGCGCCGGATGGGCTTCGCGCTCGCCGAGGGCCCGGAAATCGAGGACGAATTCCACTGTTTCGATGCGCTGAACACCCCGGCCGATCACCCTGCCCGTAACGAAAAGGACACCTTCTATTTCGACTCCGGGAAGCTGCTGAGGACGCACACGTCCTCCGTGCAGGTGCGGACGATGGAAGCGCAGGTGCCGCCGGTGCGGATCATCGCGCCCGGCTCGGCCTACCGCCGGGACGAGATCGACGCGACCCACCTCTCGGTCTTCAACCAGCTCGAGGGCCTCTACGTGGACAAGGACGTTTCCTTGGGCGATCTGAAGGGCACGCTGGAGTATTTCTTTCACGAACTCTTCGGCGCGGAGACGGAGGTCCGGTTCCGTCCGCATTTCTTCCCCTTCACGGAGCCGAGCTTCGAAATCGACGTGAAGCTCCACGCAAAGGGCCAGGCACCCCGTTGGATCGAGGTCGCCGGCTGCGGCATGGTGGATCCGGCGGTATTCGAGCAGATCGGTGCCTCGCGCAAGGACGGTGCCTATGACCCGGAAAAGGTCACGGGTTTCGCGTTCGGCATGGGTTTGGACCGCCTCGCGATGATCCGCTGGGGGATCAAGGATATCCGCCTCCTGATCGAGAACGACGCGCGTTTCCTGAAGCAGTTCGCCTGAGGAAGAACCGGGAAAAGGAAGACACGAAGATTTTTTGGCTATGAACGTTTCGCTGAACTGGCTCGCGACCCACGTGGATCTCAAGGGCAAGACACCCGAGGAATTGGACCGTCTGCTGACCTTTGCCGGGGTGGAGGTCGAGGGGATCGAGGTGAAAGGCGTGGCCTCCCACAAAGTCGTGGTCGCGCAGATCATGGAGGCCGTGCAGCACCCGAATGCGGACAAACTGAAGGTCACGCAGGTGGATGCAGGCGAAGGATCGCTGCGGCAGATCGTCTGCGGTGCCCAGAACTACAAAGTCGGCGACAAAGTCCCCTGCGCCTTGCCAGGTGCCGCGCTGCCCGGGGGATTCACCATCGGCGAAGCGAAGATGCGCGGCGTGGAATCGAAAGGCATGCTTTGCGCCGCGGGCGAAATCGGTCTCACGGATGCGGAGGACGGACTGATGATCCTTCCTCCGGATTCCCCCGTCGGCAAGCCGGTGAAGGAGCTCTTCGAGAGCGATGTCCTGCTGGAGGTGGAAGTCACGCCGAACCGCCCGGACCTGCTGAGTCACTACGGGATGGCGCGCGAGATGGCGACCTTGCTGGAGGTGCCGCTTTCCCCTCTGGCAATTCCGCCACGCGGTACAGTCTCCCGGGATGGCGTGAAGATCGAGGCGCCGGACGCCTGCCCATTCTACACCGCGGTCCGCATTTCCGCCGTAAAGGTCGCGGAGAGCCCGGGATGGCTGAAAGAGCGGCTGGAATCCATCGGACTGCGGCCGATCAACAACATCGTCGATATCACGAATTTCGTCCTGCACGAGATCGGGCAACCGCTGCACGCCTTCGACGCCGCGAGAGTCTCGGGCTCGCTAGTGATCCGAACCGCGAAGGAAGGCGAAAGCTTCTCCGCATTGGACGGCGGGACCCATGTGCTACAGCCGGAGGATTGTGTGATCTCGGACGAAGCGGGGAGCGCCCTGGCTCTCGGCGGAGTAATGGGCGGAGCGGAGAGCGGAGTGACGGAAGGCACCACCGACATCTTGCTTGAGTCGGCCTACTTCGCTCCCTCCCGGATCCGCCGGACCTCGCGCCGCACGGCTCTTTCCTCGGATTCCTCCTACCGTTTCGAGCGCGGCGTGAATCCCGCAGGCGTTCTGGCCGGTTCCGCCTTGGCGGTGAAAATGATTCTCGAACTCGCCGGCGGGACCGCGGAAACGGTCACGATGGTAGCCGGCGAGGCACCCGTCCTGACGAAGCCGGTCGTGCTGGATCTGGCGAAGCTGGATCAATTGACGGGAGCAAGTATCCCGCATGAGGAGGCCGCTACGATCCTGAACCGTCTTGGGCTATCCAAGCTGGAAGACGGCACTTGGAGCGTCCCCGCTTTCCGCGCGGACCTCCAACGCCACATCGATCTGGTGGAAGAGATTGTCCGCGTGAAGGGCCTCGAAGCGGTGCCGTCACGCTTCAGCGGCACCTTCGCTCCCTCCAGCAGCGTGGACGCGGCCTACGATGCCGACATGCGCCTGCGCGAGCGCCTGGCCGGGCTTGGCTTCCACGAGTGCCAGACGATCAAGCTGATTTCCGACGGCCAGCTCGCCGACGCCCTCCCGCTGAAACCCCTCCTGCCCGGGGATACGATCCGGGTGAGCCTGCCGCTGAGCGAGGACCATGCCGTGATGCGCCCGAGCCTGATCCCGGGTCTGGTTGCCTCCGCAGCCCGCAATATCCGCCAAGGAGCCAAAGCGCTCCGCTTCTTCGAGATCGGCCGGGTCTTCCGCAATGCGGGCGGCGGCAAGGCCAAGGATCTCGAAGCCGATGTTCTGGGGATTGTTCTTTCCGGGCCGGCACTACCTCCGGGCTGGGCCCGGCCGGAGAAGGCGGCGGACCTCTACGATCTGAAGGCCGTGATCGCGGCGATGATTCCCACCGTTCCGCTACAGTTGGTCCCGCGCGCGCGCGAGGGCTTCGCCCTAGGATGCGATATTCAGGCCGGAGGGCAAAATCTGGGCACCTTCGCCATGCTGCTGCCCTCCCGCCAGCGAGAGTTGGACACCGCCGGGCCGATATTCGCAGCGGAACTCGACCTGCCGAAACTGCGCAAGCTCGCTGTGGTGAGCAGCTCCTTGGAGGACCTCCCCCTTTTCCCCGGGTCATCGCGGGATCTTGCGATGGAAGCGCCTGCATCGCTGGCGAATGCCGAAATCGAACGCGTGTTCGCCTCGAAGGTAAAGGAACCGCTCTTGGCCGGCTTCGAGTGTTTCGATATCTTCCGCGATCCCACGGGCGAAAAGCTTTCCGCGGACCGCAAGTCGATCGCTTACCGCCTGCATTACCGAGCCGCCGACCGCACCCTCAAAACGGAGGAAATCGACGCCGCCCATAAGAACGTGGTGTCCGTCCTTACCGCCGCGCTACCCGTGAGCCAACGGTGATCCGGCGGGTTTTTGTTGATTTGATTCAAATGGATGGTATTTCTGATCCATATGAATCAGGAAGGCTATGTCTCCCATCTCCGGGAAGAGTTCCTCCCCAAAAGATACAGTAGCATCCTGAGGGACGAGCCGCAGGTAAAGGACAGCCCGGCCGATGTGGTGGCCTTGATCCGCAAAGGCCTGCCCATGGCGGAATTTCACGCGCTTGCGGATTGGCTGGATACCACGGAGGAAGATCTGGCTCCCCTGCTGGGAATCTCCCGCGCAACGCTCCACCGGCGGAAAAAGACCGGGCACCTGGAAATGCCGGAGAGCGAGAGACTCGTCCGCTTCGCCCGCTTGCTCAGACGGGCCACGGAAGTCTTTGAAAAGGAAACTGCCGCAAGGGATTGGCTAAAGTCGCCCGCGGTGGCTTTTTCCGGCGAGAGCCCCCTCTCCTTTGCGGATACGGAGGTAGGTGCACGCGAAGTGGAGTACCTCCTCGGCCGTCTGGAGCACGGAGTGTTTTCCTGACGAACCATGCGTTGCTATCGGATCGTGAAGCCGGAATATGCAGCCACGGCTCTCTCGGGAGAGGGCGCGCGTCTCTACGGGGGGAGGTGGAACCCGCCCGGCCACCGATGCGTTTACGCGGCCGGCAGCCGTGCCCTGGCGGTATTGGAACTTCTGGTTCACCTCAGTCCTCAAACCCGCGGCATGCCCCTCCGGCTGCTGGAGGTGGAAGTGCCGGACAGTCTTGTAGCTCCGGCTGCGATTCCACCCCGGGGATGGAACAGTCATCCGGCGGGAAACGAGGCCCAACGGCACGGGCTGCAATGGCTCAAACGTGCCCTGCATGTCGCCCTGCGGGTACCGTCGGTCGTGATCCCACAGGAGGAGAACGTCTTGCTCAACCCGCTAGCTCCCGGATTCGACCAAATCCGCGTGATCGGGGAATCAAAATTCCAGCTCGATCTCCGCTTGGCTATCTGAGCGGTCAGCTCAGATCCCCGGCGGTCACGGAGGTCTGGTCGCGCGATCCGAGCGCGCGGGCCTGCAGGATCACCCGTTCCGCGGAGTCATCAAAGCGGTAGCTATGGCAGTTCGGGCAGAGCACGGCACCTGCACCGACGATCGAGTCGCACCCTTCGCAAACCTTATATCCCGAGGGGTTTGCGGCGATCTTCGCGGCCTTTGCGTGGCGCGATTCAGGTTCTTGGGATGACTGGGCCATGGGTTTCCAATAAAGAAGCGGCACCGGAAACCGGAGCCGCTTCGGAAATAAAAAACCGTCCGGGAAGCGGCTCAGGCAATCGAGGCGATTGCCTTGGCTGCCTTGCTCTTGAGATTGGCGGCCTTGTTCTTGTGGATCAGGCCCTTCTTGGCGGCCTTGTCCACCGCGGAGGAGAACTCCGAGAGCGACTGGCCGGCGACCGGCTTGTCGGCCGCGGCGACGGCAGCAAGGGTCTTCTTGCGGAGCGTCTTGATGACGGTCTTGCGGGCGCGGTTGCGCTCGGTGCGGGTCTTGGTCTGACGGACGCGCTTCAGGGCGGACTTGTGATTGGCCATGGTGAAAAAGTTCGGACGGTTGGCGCTACCGGGGTCGCGCGGGGGCGGCAATGTAGGGACACCGCCGCCCCTGTCAAGCTTGTGTGTAGGAACGAAATTACATTTTCGCGACCCCCGTCAGCACTTCCGGAGAATGCTGGCGGGCGTACTCCTGCCCTTCCCACGTCTCCAGCAGGGAGCCGCGCATCACGCGGACCTCCGCCCCCTCTCCGATGCGATCGTAGAGATCGACCACATCGCGCATGGCCATACGGATGCACCCGTAGGACGCGGGGGAGCCGAGCCTCCATTCCTCGGGGGTGCCGTGGATATAAACGCAGCGACCGAAGGTGTTGCGGTTCTGATCTTCGGTGCCGTGAAGCCACATGATCCTGCCGACGATGGGGTCGCGGCCGGGAGCGTTGGGACGAATCACCTCGCCGGTCGGGCGGCGGCTTTTGAAAACCATACCGGCCGGCTGTCCATCCCCGATTTTCCGGGCGACTTCCATGCGTCCGAGCGGCGTGTAATTGCTGCCGGGTTTCGAACCGATCCCGAATTTCGAGGTGGAGACGACGTAGGCTTTGACGGGCTTGCCGTCGCGGACCAGCAGCATGCGCTGGTCCCGGACACTCACCACCATTTGGTTACGAGTGTCTTTGGCCGTGCCGCAACTGTTCAAGGACAAGGTTGCGGGGAGTAGCAATGCGGATGCGAAGGCGTAATGCAGGATTCGCCGGATCATGGGGTGCTTCTAGATTCCGTGGTGTTGTCAGCAGTGGAGTCCGAAGGAACGCGACCGGAGGGCAGCAAGCGGGCCATCGACGAAAGCGATGTATAGAAGAAACCGACCGGAAAGGGAAGGAGAAGAATTGCCGAAGACCAGCGGTCTTGCATGGCAGCCTCCACCACCACGAAGAGGAAAAAGAATCCGAAGAGCAGTTCCACCACGGGCGTGAGCGTCTTCATCGCCTTGTAGCTGCTGCGCTTCCAGTCTCCCTTCGGCTTCTGGTCGATCCCGTATTTCGGCGTGCGGACGAAGCCCGTCTGATGGTTGAAAATCGCCTCGATAACGGCCTTGGCGTTGTTCACGGACATCCCGATCCCAAGCGCAAGGAGAAGCGGCAGATAGGGCAGCTCCTTCCACCAGGAAGTCGGGCGGAGAGCCTTTTGCGCCGTGACGTAGAAAACGATCACCGAGACCGAGGCGAAGAAGAAGATCGGGATATTGACGATGTACTTCGTCATCGGCCCGAAATCCGGAGCGGAATGTTGGTTCGGGTAGATCAGGAAGCAGAGGCAGATCAGCATCAGGTAGGCGAAATTGGAAGTCAGGTGGGCCGTGGCCTCCATCTTGATGTAAAGCGGCACCTTTGCCTTCCAGATCGCGGGCAGCACCTTCTTGCAGACTTGGATGGACCCCTTCGTCCAGCGGTGCTGCTGGCTCTTGAAGCCGTCCATGTCCACCGGCAGCTCCGCCGGCGTCTCGACATCGTTGAGGAAGATGAAACGCCAGCCCTTGAGTTGCGCGCGGTAGCTGAGGTCCATGTCCTCCGTGAGCGTGTCGTGTTCCCAGCCGCCCGCATCGGCGATGCAGGACTTGCGCCAGATCCCGGCGGTGCCGTTGAAGGTGAAGAAACGGCCGCTGCGGTTGCGGGCGGTCTGCTCGAGCTCCAGATGACCGTCCAGGAACATCGCCTGGATGCGGGTCAGCACGTTGAAAGTGCGGTTCAAGTGACCCCAGCGGGTCTGGATCATACCGATGCGATCATCCGAGAAATAATGGATCGTCTTTTGAAGGACGTCCGGATTCGGAACGAAGTCGGCATCCAGGATGAAAAGCAATTCGCCCTTGGCAAAGCGGGTTCCGTTTTCCAGAGCGCCCGCCTTGTAACCGGTGCGGTCGGTGCGGTGGATCATCTCGGCGTCGAAGCCGCGGGCCTGCAGCCGCTCCACGCCCGCCTGACAGATCGCGGTGGTCTCGTCGGTCGAATCATCGAGCACCTGGATCTGCAGCTTGTCCTTGTCGATCCTGGT